>BQOK01000001.1:3078349-3417523 GCA_022835495.1 Oscillospiraceae bacterium | reverse complement strand
AAGAATCGCCAAGCTTGTAAACAATGTTTCGATCAGCCTTACCGCAAGAAACGGGAGCGGCTTAATGGTTGGCGTTTTATTTGGACTGACAGATTATGTGTATTGGCTTTATGTAACGGATTTGGGAGTTGCCCGGGATTACGAAGGGCAAGGCATCGGAAGGCGGCTCATGAAAACTGCGCATGACAAAGCCGGCGGCGAAAAGGACATTGCCGTGTACCTGATCGCAAATGAAAATGCCATCCCGTTTTATGAGAAACTTGGCATGAAAAGGGCAAAGCATGTAATGCAATATAACCAGATCGAATGGACTGAATTTACGGTGCAATAGCCCGCCGCAGCTTTGCATTTGCAGGGCCGGTTCAAAACGGCTGCTTTGAAGGAAGCACAGGCGGCCGGTGCCAGCAGGACAATAGGCGAAAAGTTTGAGCAAATGGGGTAATTTGTTCACATCCTTGTGGTATCCTATCCACCACAAGGATGTGATTTTTTATGTACAAGGAACGGGAAAAACTGTTTTACGGCGGCCCGGTGCTCACCATGGACGAGGCGTGCATGCGCCCTGAGGCCGTGCTGGTGAGGGGGGAGCGCATTGCGGCGGTGGGGCCGCTGGAAGCGCTGCGGCGCGCGGCCCCCGGGGCAGAGCCTGTGGACCTGGAGGGGCGGGCCCTGCTGCCCGGCTTTATCGACGCCCACAGCCATCTTGTGCAGTTCGCAAACAACCTGCAATACGCAAGCCTGACCGGCGCCGACAGTTTGGACGAGATCGCCCGGCGGCTGCGGGAATTTGTGCGCAAAAACAACATCGCGCCCGGCACGCCGGTGATCGGCACCGGTTACGACCACAACGACCTGCCCGGCCGCACCCACCCCACCCGGCAGTTTTTGGACGCAGCGCTGCCGGGGTACCCGGTGGTTTTGGGGCATGCCAGCGGCCACATGGGCTGCGTGAGCAGCCTTGTGCTGGGGCAGATGGGCATTACCCGCCAAACGGCCGACCCGCAGGGCGGGCGGATCGGCCGGGACGAGGCGGGGGAACCAAACGGATATCTGGAGGAGCTGGCCTTTTCCGAAATGGTGGCGAAAGCCATGCCCGCCGGCCAAAAAGGGGCGCGGGAGCTGCTGCGCCGGGGCCAGCAGGCCTACCTGAGCCACGGCATCACCACGGCGCAGGACGGCTTTATGAAGCAGGCCGAGGCGCAGCTGCTGGCGGAGGCGGCCCGCGCCGGCGAGCTGGCGCTCGACGTAGTGGGCTACTGCGACATGAAGGAGAATGCCGGCCTGCCGGGCCGGCTGCCGGAGTTCCGGCAGCGGTACAGCGGCCGGTTTAAAATCGGCGGCTATAAAATTTTTCTGGACGGCAGCCCCCAGGGCCGCACCGCCTGGGTCACGACGCCTTATCTTGGCGGGGAGGCGGGCTATGTGGGCTACCCCATTTACACCGACGCCCAGGTGCGGGAGTTTGTGGGCGCGGCCCAGGCCGAGGGTATGCAGCTGCTGTGCCACTGCAACGGGGATGCGGCGGCGGCCCAGTTCCTTGCCGCCCACACTGTGCCCAGCACCCAGCGCAATGTGATGATCCACGCCCAGCTTTTGCGGCCGGACCAACTGCCCGCGGTAAAGGCGGCGGGCATCATCCCCAGCTATTTTGTGGCTCACACCTGGTATTGGGGCGATACCCACATCCGAAACTTCGGCCTGGAGCGGGCGCGGAACATCAGCCCCGCGGCAGACACGGTGCGGCTGGGCATCCCCTATACCTTCCACATGGACTCGCCGGTGCTGCCGCCGGACTGCATGGATATTTTGTACTGCGCGGTGAACCGCCGCACCAAGGGCGGCGTGAGCCTGGCCGCGGGCCAGCAGATAAGCGCGCTGGAGGCGCTGCGGGGCCTTACGGTGTATGGGGCTTACCAGTACCATGAAGAGGGCGAAAAGGGCAGCCTTGCGCCCGGCAAGACAGCCGATCTGGTGCTGCTGTCGGCCGACCCCACCGCGGTGGAGGCAGAAGAACTGCGCTCGGTGCGGGTGGAGGCCACCTACAAGGCGGGGGAAAAAGTGTACGGGGCCTGAGGGCCCGGATACGGCGGCAAAGAAAGGGCGGGCGGACTGCGGCTGCAATCCGCCCGCCCTTTTTGACGCGGCGTTTGCCTCTTGCGCGGCGGAGCGGTTTGTGGTATCGTCTAAAAGGCGCGCACGGAAGCTGACAAAAACGCCCGCGCCCCCACAAACTCCGGGAAGTGAAACAAATGTCTGTATTGACCACCCTGCCGCTGCCCACCATGGTTTTTTTGTGCCTGCTGGTGGGCCTGGCGGGCTTTGTGGACGCGGCGGCGGGCGGCGGCGGCCTGATCGCCCTGCCCGCCTACATGGCCACCGGCATCCCCATGCATTATGTGTACGGCTGCAACAAGCTCTCCTCCGCCATCGGGACCACCTTTTCCACCGCGCGTTTTTTTAAAAACGGCGCGCTGGAGCTGAAAGTGGGCCTGCTGGCCGCCGCGGCCAGCTTTTTGGGCAGCGGGATCGCCAGCCAGGTCGTTTTGTTTTTGCCGGACAGGGCGCTGAAGATCATTCTGCTCATCCTGCTGCCCGTGGCGGCGGTGGTGATCCTGGCACGGCGCAGCCTGCCGGAGGCGGACCGCTCGGGCGAATTGGCGCCGGGCAAAAAATGGGCGCTGGCGCTGGCCATCGGCTTTTTTATAGGGGGATACGACGGGCTGATCGGCCCGGGCACCGGCACCTTTGCAATCCTGGCGTTTTCGGCCCTGATGGGCTATGATCTGCGCAGCGCTTCGGGCAACGCGAAGCTTTTGAACCTGGCCAGCAATTATGCCTCGGTGATCACGGTGGTGCTGGCCGGCAAGGTGCTGTACGCGGTGGCGCTGCCCGCCGCCGTGTTTGGGGTGCTGGGGCATTTGCTGGGCAGCGGGTTTGCGCTGAAAAAGGGGGCGCGGTTTATCCGCCCCATGATGCTGTGCGTGCTGTGCCTTTTGCTGGGCAACCTTTTGTGGGAGACCTTTGCCGGAGTATGAAAAGCAAAAAGCGGCCGCTGCACCAAAGCAGCGGCCGCTTTTTCAGTTTTTCAGCTTACTCAGGTACCGGTAAACGGTGGCCTCGCTGGAGCCCAGCTGCGCCGCAACCTCGCTCACCGCACCCTTTAAATAGAAAAGCCCCCCCTGGTTCAATGCGTCCACAATGCGGATCTTTTCCTCCATGGTCAGGCGGCTGGCGGGCACACCGGTGGCGCCGGTCACCTCTTCGATGGCGCTGCGCACCGCATCCGGCACGCTGCCCACAAAGGTTTCGGCGCCGGCCGAGGCGCCCGCGTCCTCGCCTGTCTGCAGGCTCATGCCCGGCAGGCCGCACAGTGCCAGCACGGCATTGGCCGCCTGCACGCAGTGGGCGGGGTCAAAATTCACGCACAGCATGCCGATCAGCCGGCCCGCCTCGTCCTTGATGAACATGGTGGAGGAGTGGAGTTCGGTTTTGGCGCGGGAAACGCCCCGATACCCCACCTTATAATCGTGGCGTTCGTATTCGCGGTCCGCCAGAAAGCGCAGGGCCATGTTGGTGAGGGGGGCGCCCACCCCCCGGCCGCTGATCCCGCCGTTGGCAATGGCCACAATGGCGTTGTGCCCCTCGCTCAGATCGTGCAGCACCACCTCGTAGTCGCCGCCCAGGGCCTGGCCCAAAAATTCCACCATGACCTTATATTGTTCTAACAAAAAGTGCATCCGGTTTTCGCCTCTTTTCCCGTAATGCTGAGAAAAAGTTATCATTGTAAAAAAGTATAACATACCCCTTACCGCAATGCAAGCAGCGTCTTTTAGGTTACTTCGCAATAAATAAGAGCTTTTAATGGCCCCGGGGCCCAGCCTTTGCTGCGCCGCCTGCCAGGCCAACGCTGGAATTGAGAGAAGGGAAAAGCTTGCTTTCTTATTTTTGCAGGATGAAAAACACCGCTGTTTTTGTTTTGTTTGGAGCTTTTTGGAAGATAAGGAAGAGTATAACGAAAAAAGAAGAAAAATCTATAGGCATAGTTCACAAATTAGCAACAAATTGTTCGGCAAAGTGATAATAATTATTTATCGTAGTGATAAATTATTGACACTTGCATTTAAAGCGACTACAATGAGCGTAGAAACGGGGGAATCTGTGCGGGATGCCCCAAATGGACAGAGTAGGAGATGAGAGTGATGAAAGAGCCGATCAGCACGGCGGGGGCCCCGGCCGCCATTGGGCCGTACTCCCAGGGAATCCTTGCAGGCGGGATGGTGTTTGTGTCTGGCCAGCTGCCGGTAGATCCGGCCACGGGCAAGATCCCCGAGGGCATTGCAGCGCAGACCGAGCAGGCCCTGAAAAACCTGTCCGCCATTTTGGCAGAGCAGGGCATGGGACTGGAAAATGTGGTAAAAACCACGGTGTTCCTGGCGGATATGGGCGATTTTGCCGGCATGAATGAGGTATATGCAAAGCACTTCAAGGCGCCCTACCCCAGCCGCAGCGCCTTCCAGGTGGCAAAGCTGCCCCTTGGCGCACCCCTTGAGATCGAATGTATCGCAGTAAAGTAACAGGAGAGCGTGCAATATGGATAAAACAATGTTTTTCCGCATTTTGAACAGCGAAATGGAACTGGCCACAGGCTGTACGGAGCCCGGCGCGATCGCTCTGACCGGCGCGTATGCGGGGGCTGAGCTGAACAAGCTGGGCGAGGCAATCCAGCGCATGGAGGTCAAGGCCTCCACCAATATCATCAAGAACGCCATGGCTGCGGGCATTCCCGGCACAAGCTATACCGGCATGCCCTACGCAGCCGCCATCGGCGCGGCGGCGGCCGCGCCCGAGCGCAAGCTGGAGGTCATCAACGGCGTGTCGGACGACGTTTACAAGGCCGCCGAGCTGCTGGTGGAAACCGGCAAGGTGAATGTGGAGCTGGCCAAGGTGCCGCAGAAGCTCTACATCGACGTGACCGTTTACGGCCCCACCCACAGCGCCCGCGCTGTGATCGCCGACCTGCACACCAACCTGGTGCTGCTGGAGGTGGACGGCAAGGAGGTCTTTAAGGCAGACCCGAACGCCCCGGTGGACACCGGCCGCGACGTGGTCACCCCGGAGGAGATCGCCGCGTTTTTGACCGTGCGCAAGATCTATGACTTCTGCGACAAAGAGCTCGACCCGATGAACGACCCCATCGACATCATCCGCTCGGCCATCTCGGTAAACGGCGAGATCTGCGAGCGGGGTATGGAAAAGGATTACGGTCTGGCCATTGGGCCGAACCTGGAACGCAACTGCCGCGCGGGCGTTATGACCCGCGACATGGTGACCAACTCCATGATCATTACCACCGCCGGTGCCGACGCCCGCATGGCGGGCGCGCCGTTCTCGGTGGTGGCAAACTCCGGCAGCGGCAACCAGGGCATCACCACTACCATGCCGGTGGTTTCGCTGGCCAAGTGGAAGGAGATCCCCGAGGATAAAATGGTGCGGGCCGTCACCCTGAGCAACCTGATCGCCATTCGGATCAAGTCCAAATTCGGGCGCCTTTCAGCCATGTGCGGCGCCTCGGTGGCGGGCACGGGTGCCGCCTGCGGCATTACATACCTTTTGGGCGGCGGCTACGACGAAATCTGCCGCGCGATCCACAACATGATCGGCGATGTGACCGGCATGCTGTGCGACGGCGCCAAGGCCGACTGCTCGCTGAAGATCTCGACCTGCGTGAACGCGGCGTTCCAGGCGGCTTTCATGGCCATGCGGGGCGTGCGGGTGGAGAGCACCGACGGCATTGTGGAAGACAATGTGGAATATACTATTGATAACTTTGCCAAATTGGGCAACGAAGGGTCCGGCCCCATGGATGCGGCCATCCTGGAAATGATGCTCAATAAAAGGGAAGCCTGAACCCTTTTGCGGGAGGGGTAAACCGCATTCAGGTACTTTTTTGAGAGAGAATCGCAGCCAATCACACAGAGAGACACGTAAAGAGAGGAATTTTGTATGAAAAAGTTTTTGACTAGCCTGCCGGCGCGCCTGCTGCTGGCCATCGCTATCGGTATCGTTCTGGGCCTTTTCATTCCCAACGAGGGCTGGGGCGTCGGCGTGATGCAGATCGTCGTCACCCTGAAATACATCATGGGCCAGGTGATCAACTTCTGCGTGCCCCTGATCATCATCGGCTTTATCGCCCCCTCCATCACCAAGCTGGGCAACAGCGCCACCAAAATGCTGGGCGTTGCCATCGTGATTGCTTACGCTTCCAGCGTGCTGGCCGCCTTCATGTCCATGGGCGCCGGCTTCGGCATCATCCCGCACCTGAGCATCGCCAACAGTGTGGAAGGGCTGCATGAGCTGCCCGCTGTGGCGTTCCAGCTGGACATCCCGCAGATCATGCCCGTGATGAGCGCCCTGGTGTTCAGCGTGCTGATCGGCCTGGCCGCCGTGTGGACCAAGGCGGGCACCATCTCCACCGTGCTGGCTGAGTTCCAGAACATCATCCTGGACATCGTGAAGAAGGTCATCATTCCCCTGCTGCCCTTCTTTATCGCCACCACCTTCCTGGGCCTGGCCTGGGAGGGCTCTATCACCAAGCAGCTGCCTGTGTTCCTGATCGTGATTGTGATCGTGATGCTGGGCCACTACATCTGGCTGGCCGTTCTGTACGGCGTGGCCGGCGCTTACTCCGGCCGCAACCCCTGGGAAGTGCTCAAGCACTACGGCCCCGCTTACCTGACCGCCGTGGGCACCATGTCCAGCGCGGCCACCCTGGCTGTGGCCCTGGAGTGCGCCGGCAAGAGCAAGAACCTGCGCAAGGATATGGTGAGCTTTGGTATCCCCCTGTTCGCCAACATCCACCTGTGCGGCTCGGTGCTGACGGAAGTGTTCTTTGTTATGACCGTGTCTCAGGTGCTGTATGGCCATCTGCCCGCGGTGGGCACCATGGTGCTGTTCTGCATCCTGCTGGGCATCTTCGCCATCGGCGCCCCCGGCGTTCCCGGCGGCACCGTGATGGCCTCCCTGGGCCTGATCACCGGCGTTCTGGGCTTTGGCGAGGACGGCACCGCCCTGATGCTGGCCGTGTTCGCTCTGCAGGACAGCTTCGGCACCGCCTGCAACGTGACCGGCGACGGCGCGCTGACCCTGATCCTGACCGGCTATGCGGAAAAGCACCACATGGCCGAGCAGACCGCCACTGTAGAGCTGTAAGATTCTCTCTTTCTTTCCCGAGACCCCTCCTCAAAAGCAAGAGCCCCCGGCTTTGGCCGGGGGCTCTTGCTTTATTATAATGTAAAGCAGACGAAAAAACAAAGGCGCGCCTTCCGGTTGGAAGGTGCGCCTTTGTGCGTTTACACCCCGGCCGGGCGCTGCCCGGCACGCTGCGCCATGCGCAGGGCACCATATAAAAGGGCCACATCAATGGGGAGTTTCAGGATATTTTTTATGATCTTGGCGGTGCTGAAAATCACAAATGCCTTGCCGTACATGATGTTGAGCCACAGCGGTGTGAGCAGGAAGTTGATGAGAACCATAACGGTAAGGCAGGCGCCCAGAGCCAGCCAGGGGTTGGGGCGGCGCTTGTAAAGCCATAGGCCGTAAATGAAACCCAGCAGAAACTGATTCAGGGTGAACCCAAAAAAGAACGCGCCGTTGGGCCGAAGAAAATAGCTGAGGATGTCGACCGCAATGCCTGCGGTGCCGGCCACCCAGGGCCCGCACAGGTAGGCGCACAGGGCGGTGGCCAAAAAGGCAAAGCCGATCTCTAGCACCGGGCTTACGGGGATGGTGAGCAGCCGGTCCATCACCACGGCGGCGGCGCTTAAAAGGCCCGCCAGCACCAGGCTGCGGGGGCGGCGAAATTCGTCCAGGCTGCCAACAAGCTGTGTTTTCAGGGGAAACTGCATAAAAATACCTCCTTCATCGTTGCGGAATGCCGCACAAATGAAGGAGGGAGAGGGCACTGTGCAAAAAATGCGCGCAAACACACCCAGCCAGGCCCCCGCGCGCACCTTTTCTCTATGCAGCAGCGGGATGCAAAGCCTGCACCGCGGAAAAGGGCGGCGGCCCTTTCCTTCGTCCGCCCCGCAACTCCCCGTCGGGCCGGCACTTGACGCACAGGCTTTTACTCTGCACTCTCTATTATAATCCCCGTTTCGCGCTTTACAACCCCCTGTTTCGTGCTATCATAAAAGTAATGCAATCAAAAGCAAGCCGCAATGCAGAAAAGGCCGGCTGCGAAGCTGCGGGGCCGGGGCTGTTCTATCTGTTTTATTGGGATGCGTTTTTTGCTGCGCGGCGATCAAAAAGAAAGAGGGAAGTGCACCGTGAAATTTTCTGAAATGCCTTATGCCCGCCCCGACGCCGGCCGTGCGGCGGAGCAATATCGGGAACTGGCCGCCCGGGCAAAAAATGCAGAGAGCGGGGAGGCGCTGGCGGAGCTGTTCCGGCAGCACACAGAGCTGAACGACGGGTTTTCCACCGCCGCCTGCATTGCCATGATCCGCCACACCCTGGACACGCGGGACGAGTTTTACGACGCGGAAAACGACTTTTTTGACCAGGCGGCGCCCGGGGTGGGCAACGCCCAGCTCGATTTTTACCGCGCGCTGCTCGCCAGCCCCCACAAGGAGGCGCTGGCGCGGCAATACGGCCCGCTGCTGCTGGAAAAGATGCAGGTGGCGGCCAACTCTGCGGGCGATCAGGTGCTGGAGCTGATGCAGGCGGAGAACGCCCTGGCAAGCCGATACCAAAAGCTGTACGCCGGTGCCCAGGTGCAGTTTGAGGGCAAAACGCTCACCCTGCCGGAGCTGGGCCCCTACAAGCAGGACCTAAACCGGGCGGTGCGGCGCGCCGCCTTTGAGGCGGAGGGAGGCTTTTTTGACGCCCACAGGGAAGAATTCGACGGCATTTACAGCGAGATGATCGAAAACCGCAACGCGCAGGGCCGTGCGCTGGGCTATCAGGATTATGTGCCGCTCTCTTACCTGCGCATGGGGCGGCTGGGCTACGGCCCCGGCGAGGTGGAGAGCTTCCGGCGGCAGGTGGCCGAGAGCGTGACCCCGCTGGCAGCCCGGGCCATGGCCGACCAGTTTGCGCGGGTGGGCATTGCCGACCCCAAGTTTTACGATGGAGCGATCAGCTTTGCCGACGGCAACCCCAACCCGGTGGGCACCGCGCCGGAGCTGCTGGCCCAGGCAGTGCGCATGTATTCAGAGCTCTCGCCCGAGACGGCCGAATTCATCCGCTTTATGACCGAGGGTGGCCTGTTTGATTTGGAAAGCCGCCCAGGAAAGGCTCCGGGCGGGTATTGCGAGACCATTCCCGCTTATGGCGCGCCCTTTATCTTTTCCAATTTCAACGGCACCGCCGGCGATGTGGATGTGCTTACCCACGAGGCGGGCCACGCCTTCCAGGGGTGGATGGCGGCCCGGCAGGGGCTGTGCCAGGAAATGGCGAACCCGGGGCTGGAAAGCTGTGAGATCCACAGCATGTCCATGGAATTTCTGACCTCGCCCTGGCACAAGCTGTTCTTTGGGGGCAGCGAGCGCACCGCGGCAAAATATGCGCTCTCCCACGCGCAGGAGGCGCTCACCTTTTTGCCATACGGCTGCATGGTGGATGAATTCCAGCACATTGTATACGCGCAGCCCCACCTGACGCCCGAGGAGCGCAACCGCACCTGGCTGGAACTGGAACACAAGTACCGCCCCTGGAACGATTTTGACGGCCTGCCCTTCTATGGGCGCGGCGCGGGCTGGCAGCGGCAGCTGCACATCTACGAATACCCGTTCTACTATATCGATTACTGCCTGGCGCAGATGGCGGCGCTGCAATTTTTTGCCGCGCATCTGGCAGATCCGGCCGACGCGTGGCGGCGCTACCTGGCACTGGTAAAAAAGGGCGGCACCGACACGTATGCAGGCCTTGTGCGGGCGGCGGGGTTTGCCGTGCCCTTTGAGGCGGGCGCCATTGCGCCGGTGGCCCGGCAGGTGGCCGACTGGGTGGCGGCCCAAGGAAAGCTTTTATAAAAAAGAGAGCAAACGATGGCTTGCCGCCCCCGGGCCCCGGGGGCGGTGTTTTTTCGGCCCGGCAAAAGGGATAAAACCAGATATGGACAAGCAGGAGAAACAACCACTATATATGGAGAAGGGGCAAACACAGCGAAAAAAATTTACGGAAAAGCAAAAAAACAGGGTTGACTTTTGCGGAAATGCCCCGTATAATACTAACTTGCACCCCCTTCCACGGGACACTGCAAACAGCGTTTCGATTCGGGAAACTCAATAAAAAATATCTCAAAAAGTTGTTGACATTTACAACTCAATGCGATATAATAAATGAGCTGCCCCAAAAGCGGGGCGTGCAGCAGGACCTTGAAAACTGAACAATATCGAAGCTTGAAAGGAACCCTTTTTGGAGCTGTTGGAGCTCTAAAAAAATTCCAAAAAACAAGTAATTCAAAGGACGCAAGCGATTGCGTTCTGAGGAATACAGCGATTTAAATTCAGAGTAATCTGGTTTGAATACCATTTTATAAAGAGTTTGATCCTGGCTCAGGACGAACGCTGGCGGCGCGCCTAACACATGCAAGTCGAACGGAGCTACTTTTTCGGAAGTTTTCGGATGGAAGAGGAAGCAGCTTAGTGGCGAACGGGTGAGTAACACGTGAGGAACCTGCCTTAAAGAGGGGGACAACAGTTGGAAACGACTGCTAATACCGCATAAGCCCACGGTGCCGCATGGCACAGGGGGAAAAGGAGAAATCCGCTTTAAGATGGACTCGCGTCCAATTAGCTAGATGGTGAGGTAAAGGCTCACCATGGCGACGATTGGTAGCCGGACTGAGAGGTTGAACGGCCACATTGGGACTGAGACACGGCCCAGACTCCTACGGGAGGCAGCAGTGGGGAATATTGCACAATGGGGGAAACCCTGATGCAGCGACGCCGCGTGGAGGAAGAAGGTTTTCGGATTGTAAACTCCTGTCTTCGGGGACGATAATGACGGTACCCGAGGAGGAAGCCACGGCTAACTACGTGCCAGCAGCCGCGGTAAAACGTAGGTGGCAAGCGTTGTCCGGAATTACTGGGTGTAAAGGGAGCGCAGGCGGGTCGGTAAGTTGGGAGTGAAAACTATGGGCTCAACCCATAAATTGCTTTCAAAACTGCTGATCTTGAGTGGTGTAGAGGTAGGCGGAATTCCCGGTGTAGCGGTGGAATGCGTAGATATCGGGAGGAACACCAGTGGCGAAGGCGGCCTACTGGGCACTAACTGACGCTGAGGCTCGAAAGCATGGGTAGCAAACAGGATTAGATACCCTGGTAGTCCATGCCGTAAACGATGATTACTAGGTGTGGGGGGATTAACCCCCTCCGTGCCGCAGTTAACACAATAAGTAATCCACCTGGGGAGTACGACCGCAAGGTTGAAACTCAAAGGAATTGACGGGGGCCCGCACAAGCAGTGGAGTATGTGGTTTAATTCGAAGCAACGCGAAGAACCTTACCAGGTCTTGACATCGGATGCATAGCCTAGAGATAGGTGAAGCCCTTCGGGGCATCCAGACAGGTGGTGCATGGTTGTCGTCAGCTCGTGTCGTGAGATGTTGGGTTAAGTCCCGCAACGAGCGCAACCCTTATCGTTAGTTACTACGCAAGAGGACTCTAGCGAGACTGCCGTTGACAAAACGGAGGAAGGTGGGGATGACGTCAAATCATCATGCCCTTTATGACCTGGGCTACACACGTACTACAATGGCGCTTAACAGAGGGAAGCGAAGCCGCGAGGTGGAGCAAACCCCAGAAACAGCGTCTCAGTTCAGATTGCAGGCTGCAACCCGCCTGCATGAAGTCGGAATTGCTAGTAATCGCGGATCAGCATGCCGCGGTGAATACGTTCCCGGGCCTTGTACACACCGCCCGTCACACCATGAGAGCCGGGGGGACCCGAAGTCCGTAGCCTAACCTTTCAGGAGGGCGCGGCCGAAGGTAAAACTGGTGATTGGGGTGAAGTCGTAACAAGGTAGCCGTATCGGAAGGTGCGGCTGGATCACCTCCTTTCTAGGGAGACAGCAGACACGGAGGGCCGGAAGGCCGTTTGGTGAGCTGTAGAAAGAGGGAGACTTGAGAGTTTCAGATATTGTTCGGTTTTGAGGGCCCTGAAAACAGGAGTCTTCAGAGAAGAAGAGAGCAAGCAAGCCGAAGCGCGAGAGCGTGGGGGTATAGCTCAGCTGGGAGAGCACCTGCTTTGCAAGCAGGGGGTCAGGAGTTCGAGCCTCCTTATCTCCACCAATATGGGCTCATAGCTCAGGTGGTTAGAGCGCGCGCCTGATAAGCGCGAGGTCGGTGGTTCGAGTCCACTTGAGCCCACCACTTTTCTCATTATGAGAAGAGAAAAGCTGAGAGCGCTTGCTCATGATGTACCTTGAAAACTGAATAATAAACTGCGAAGAGATTTAAGAAAATTTGTAACTACAATTTTGATTAGATCTCGTTGGCAAAATAGGAGAATCAAAGGAAAACGGTCAAGCTAAAAAGGGCGCAGGGCGAATGCCTTGGCACTGGGAGCCGAAGAAAGACGTGATAAGCTGCGAAAAGCTGCGGGGAGCTGCAAATAAGCATTGATCCGCAGATATCTGAATGGGGAAACCCACCGGAGAGAAGCTCCGGTACCGTATGGTGAATCAAATAGCCATACGGAGGGAACCGCCTGAACTGAAACATCTAAGTAGGGCGAGGAAGAGACATCAAAAGAGATTCCGCAAGTAGTGGCGAGCGAACGCGGAAGAGGCCAAACCGTGGGTGGAAACACCTGCGGGGTGTGGACTGCTATAAGGACTGCAACAGTTAACTGAAGGGTATGGGAAGGCCCGCCGAAGAGTGTGAGAGCCACGTAAGTGAAAACGGGAGCAGCTGAGCAGGATCCAGAGTACGGCCAGACACGTGAAACCTGGTCGGAAGATGGGGGGACCACCCTCCAAGCCTAAATACTACCCAGTGACCGATAGCGTATAGTACTGTGAAGGAAAGGTGAAAAGAACCCCGGGAGGGGAGTGAAATAGAACCTGAAACCCTGTGCCTACAAGCACTGAGAGCACGTCAAAGTGTGATCAGGTACTTTTTGTAGAACGGTCCGGCGAGCGACTGTATGCAGCGAGGTTAAGTTGTTAAGCAACGGAGCCGAAGCGAGAGCGAGTCTGAAGAGGGCGTTTAGTTGCATGCAGTGGGCCCGAAACCGGGTGACCTACCCATGATCAGGTTGAAGTGGAGGTAAAACTCCATGGAGGACCGAACCGACCTCCGTTGAAAAGGCGGCGGATGAATTGTGGGTAGCGGAGAAATTCCAATCGAACCCGGAGATAGCTGGTTCTCCCCGAAATAGTTTTAGGACTAGCCTCATGTTAGATTTCCGGAGGTAAAGCACTGAATGGCCTAGGGCCCGAGAGGGTACCGAAGCCTATCAAACTAAGAATGCCGGAAAATTGATGCATGGGAGTCAGACTGTGTGAGATAAGTCTCATAGTCAAAAGGGAAACAGCCCAGATCTACAGCTAAGGTCCCAAAGCAGGTTTAAGTGGAAAAGGATGTGGAGTTGCTAAGACAACCAGGATGTTGGCTTAGAAGCAGCCACTCATTCAAAGAGTGCGTAATAGCTCACTGGTCGAGTGACTCTGCGCCGAAAATTCAACGGGGCTAAAACCTGCACCGAAGCTTAGGCAGCATTCAGAGATGGATGTTGGGTAGGGGAGCGTTGTGTACGAGGCGAAGCATTAGCGCAAGCGGGTGTGGATTGTACACAAGTGAGAATGCCGGAATGAGTAGCGCGAATGCAGTGAGAATCTGCATGGCCGAAAGCCTAAGGTTTTTGGAGGAAGGTTCGTCCGCTCCAAGTTAGCCGGGAGCTAAGGTGAGGCCGAAAGGCGTAGCCGATGCACATACGGTAGAGATTCCGTAGCCACCGAAACAGTTAAGTGTGGGGACACTTTTGAAGTGTTGGAGCCGGGCGTTGGTTGCCCCGGTCGCAAGGGACTGAAATTTAGTAGGGAAGTCCAGCACGGAGAGAGGCGAGAAAAGCCACATGTATTTGTAAGGTGCCCGTACCGCAAACCGACACAGGTAGGTAGGAAGAGGATTCTAAGGCCAACGGGAGAAGGGTTGTTAAGGAACTCGGCAAGTTGACCCCGTAACTTCGGGAGAAGGGGTGCTCTGGAAACAGAGCCGCAGAGAATAGGCCCAAGCAACTGTTTAGCAAAAACACAGGTCTGTGCTAAATCGAAAGATGACGTATACGGGCTGACACCTGCCCGGTGCTGGAAGGTTAAGGGGAGATGTGCAAGCATTGAACTGAAGCCCCAGTAAACGGCGGCCGTAACTATAACGGTCCTAAGGTAGCGAAATTCCTTGTCAGGTAAGTTCTGACCCGCACGAATGGTGTAATGATTTGGGCACTGTCTCAACAGCCCGCCCGGCGAAATTGTAGTACCGGTGAAGATGCCGGTTACCCGCGACAAGACGGAAAGACCCCATGGAGCTTTACTGTAGCCTAATATTGGGTCTTGGTATTACATGTACAGGATAGGTGGGAGACTAGGAAGCATTGGCGTCAGCTAGTGTGGAGTCACCCTTGGGATACCACCCTTGTGATACTAGGATTCTAACCTGCGGCCCTGAACCGGGTCGGGGGACATTGTTAGGTGGGCAGTTTGACTGGGGCGGTCGCCTCCTAAAGCGTAGCGGAGGCGTTCAAAGGTTGGCTCAGCACGGACGGAAACCGTGCAATAGAGTGCAAACGCGTAAGCCAGCCTAACTGCGAGACCGACGGGTCGAGCAGTAACGAAAGTTGGAGTTAGTGATCCGGTGGTATGTGAGTGGAAATGCCATCGCTCAACGGATAAAAGTTACCCTGGGGATAACAGGCTGATCTCCCCCAAGAGTCCACATCGACGGGGAGGTTTGGCACCTCGATGTCGGCTCATCGCATCCTGGGGCTGTATTCGGTCCCAAGGGTTTGGCTGTTCGCCAATTAAAGCGGTACGCGAGCTGGGTTCAGAACGTCGTGAGACAGTTCGGTCCCTATCTGTCGTGGGCGCAGGATATTTGATGGGATCTGTCCCTAGTACGAGAGGACCGGGATGGACGCACCTCTGGTGCACCAGTTGTCACGCCAGTGGCACAGCTGGGCAGCTATGTGCGGATCGGATAAACGCTGAAAGCATCTAAGCGTGAAGCCGGCCCAAAGATAAGATATCCCACTGAGTTAATCAGGTAAGACCCCTTGAAGACTACAAGGTTGATAGGCACGAAGTGTAAGTGCAGTGATGTATTGAGCTGGCGTGTACTAATAGGTCGAGGGCTTGACCACATTTCCGAAGGTACTCCTAGAGAGCCAGAACGCAGGATTATTATTCAGTTTTGAGGGTGCATCTGAGAAGATGGACTTTCGCGAGAGAAAGGCGATGGCCAGCAATGGCCGGTACCGATGACGCAGAGGACCCACCTGTTCCCATTCCGAACACAGTAGTTAAGCTCTGTGGTGCCGAAGATACTTGGCTGGAGACGGCCCGGGAAAATAGGAAGGCGCCGGCTTTCTCGGACAAGAGGCCCTGCAGGAAGGATTACTCCTTCCCGCAGGGCTTCTTCCTTTTTTGCGCGCTTTCTAATGCAGCGCTGGCCCCTTTGCGGCGCGCTACCTGAATGACGCCTGCCCCGCTGCCTTGCCCGCCGCGGAAAAGAGCCGCGGAAAAGCCTGCCGCTTTCGGGCAGCGCTTGACAATTTTAAATGTAATGTTATCATGACAATATAGAACGACCGAAAGGGGAGACCAAGATGCGGCTGACTGTTTTTGGAAACAACGCTACCTGCCCGGAGGCGGACGGCGCCTGCGCCTGCTATCTGCTGGAGGCGGCGGGCAAAAAGATTCTGTTGGATCTGGGCGACGCAAGCCTGGCAAAATTACAGCAGAAGATCGATCTGGCAGAGATCGACCTGATCCTGATCAGCCATTGGCACTTTGACCACATGGGGGATTTGTTCTGCGCCAAATACCAGCTGGAAACACGGGCGGCAAACGGAGAGGTGATGCGGCCCATTTTACTTGCCGGGCCGGCGGCGCCCCCGTGGGCTATGGCCGAGCTCGGGAGCGGCGGCGTGTTTGAATTTTGCCCGCTGGAGGCAGGGCGGGAAACGACTTTGCAGGGGGTGAAGGTGCAGCCCTTTGCTCTGCCCCACCTGATCGAATCGTATGGGCTGCGGCTGCGCGCAGAGGGAAAGACCTTTGCCTATTCCGGGGATACGGGGGCGACGGACGAGGTGCAGGCGCTGGCCCGCGGGGCGGACCTTTTTCTTTGCGAGGCGAGCCTGCGCAATGAGCAGACCGCGGAACAGGGGCACCACCTGTGCGCGGGGATGGCCGGCCGCTTTGCCGCCCGGGCGGGCGCCCGGCGCCTGGTGCTGACCCATTACCCCGCCAGCCATGCCGCCGCCATTCTGGCACAGGCCCGGCAGCAGTACCCTGCGGCGGTGCTCTCGCGCATTTTTGAGAGCTATGAGATCGGTTAAAAACGGGCAATTCGCACAAACAAAAGGAACGCGGCTTGGGCAATAAGCAGAAATGCCGCCGCACCGCTTGACGCGGTACGGATGGAATGCTATTATGATGATGTTATAACAACATGATGAATTTGCAGGCGCGCATTTCCTGCCGGCAAAGGGGGACGGAACGTGAAAGCGGTTCCCAGATATTCGCAGATTATCAATTATTACCAGGGCTTGATCGAGGCCGGCAAGCTGGAGGAAGGGCAGCAGATGCCCACCGAAGAAACCATCGGCGAGCTGTTCGGCGTGAGCCGCATTACGGTGAGGCAGGCGCTGGACGGCCTGGCACAGGCCGGCTACATCTACAAGATCCAGGGCAAGGGCAGTTTCGTTTCGCCCAAAAAAGCGGATATGCAGTTGAACCACCTGATCGGCTTCAGCGACGAGATGCGCAGCCTGGGGCTTGCCCCCTCGAACCTGCTGGTGGACCAGCAGCTGGTCTTTCCCAACGAAACGGTGGCCCAGCAGCTGAAGCTCGACCCGAAGCAGAAGGTGTATTACATTGTGAGGGTGCGCTGTGCGGACGGGGTTCCCATGGCCGTGGAGCGGCTGCACATGCCCTTTTACCGGTTCGCGGGAATTGAGAACCAGGACCTGAGCGGCTCGGTCTACGCGCTTTTGCGGGAAAATTACGGCTGCGAGAGCTGCCGGGCGGTGCAGAGCATCCAGGCAGGGGCGGCCACAGGGCAGGAGGCAAAGCTGCTGGAGATCAAACCCGGCGCGCCGGTGCTGCGCATCTGCCGCACCACCTACGAGTGCGACGGCACCGCCTTTGAATATGTGGAATCGGTGTACCGGGGCGACAAATACGTGTTCAACGTGACCCTGGAAAAATGAGCGGGCGACGCTCATTTTTTACCCAAAGTTATTATGACAACATGACAAATTCTGAAATTGTATTTTGAGTTGTGAAAGGCAGGAGGCAGGGAGTATGCAGGCAGAAAAACATGCGGGTGCGGCCCCGAAAAGGCGGGCGCGCCGGTTGAGCCTGAAGCGCCGCGAGGCGCTGACCGGCTGGGTGTTCGTGTCGCCCGCGCTGATCGGGTTCGCCATCTTTACGTTTGGGGCGATCATCCGCTCGTTTTACTATTCGCTCACGGATTACAGCCTGCTGAGCCAGCCGAACTTTGTGGGCCTTGCAAACTACATCCGCGCCTTTACCAAGGATCAATACTTTTACCAGTACTTCGGAAACACCTTTTATTTTGTGATCACGCTGGTGCCCATCGTGCTGGTCTGCTCGCTGCTGCTGGCCATCCTTATCAACAAAAAGGCAGGGCACTTGACCAAGGCCTACCGGGTGGCGCTGTTTTTGCCCAGCATCACCTCCACTGTGGCGGTGAGTATGGTCTGGCTGTGGATCTTCAACCCGGACATGGGGCTTTTGAACAACTTCCTCACGGTGCTGGGCTTCAACAACCCGCCCATGTGGCTGGCCAGCACCGAGTGGAGCAAGCCCGCCCTGGTGATCATGCGGGTGTGGCAGATGTGCGGCTATTACATGATCATGTTCCTGGCAGGGCTGCAGACCATTCCCGAGAGCCTGTACGAGGCGGCCGAGGTGGACGGCGCCACCCCTTTGCAGAAGTTCTTCCGCATCACGGTGCCCATGCTGGCGAACACCACCTTCGTGGTGGCGATCCTGCTGGTGATCGAGGCGTTCAACATGTTCGAGTCGATCTTTATCATGACCGCCGGCGGGCCGCTTGGCTCCACCAGCACCATTATGTATTACATCTACGAACAGGGCTTTACCAACTACGACATGGGATATGCCTCGGCCCTGGCATGGATCTTCTTCGCGCTCATTATGGTGGTGACGCTGATCCAGTACCGGTTCCGCAATGAGCAGGGGGGTGAATGAGATGAAAAAAGCGCTCGGTATGTCCGGCCGCCGCAGGGCGGGCAACGCGGTCTACCATGTGTTTATGGTGCTGCTCAGCCTGGCGATGATCTACCCCTTTATCTGGTCGCTGTTTTCCTCGTTCAAGGCGCGGGAACAGCTGTACACCGACAGCCCGCTGAACATGATCCCCCACCCCTTTACGCTGGACAATTACAAGCGCGCCTTTGAGGTGCTGCCCTTTGGAAACTTTTTGCTGAACTCGGTGTTTCTTTCCATCGCGATCCCCATCTGCATGATCGCCATCGCGTCGATCACGGCCTACGCGCTGACGCGGCTGGAGTTTTGGGGCCGCAACCTGCTGTTTCTGGCGTTCATTGCAACCATGATGATCCCCAGCCATGTGACCCTGATCCCCAACTACAAGACCATCGTGGACATGAACCTGTACAACACATATACCGCGCTGTTTTTGACCAATGTGTTCACGGCCTCCAACGCGTTCAACATCTTTTTCTTCCGGCAGTTCTTTTTGAGCATCCCCAAGGATCTGGAGAACGCGGCCATCATCGACGGCTGCTCGCGGTTCAAGGTGTTTTTCCGCGTGGTGCTGCCCAACGCAAAACCCGCCATCGCCACCACGGCGATCCTTTCCTTCCGCAGCGTGTGGAACGCTTTCCTGATGCCCATGCTGATCATCAACGACTATGACAAGCTCACCCTGACGGTCGGCCTGAAGTACCTGAAGGAGTGGGAGCCCAACTGGGCGGTGCTGCTGGCGGGGGCGACCCTGAGCATCGTGCCCATCGTCGTTGTGTTCCTGATCTTCCAAAAGCACTTTATGGCGTCCAGCATGAACTCCGGGTTTGGCGGGAAGTGAGGCTCTCTTTTTTGGTATTCCGGGCCGCAGGGCCCTGTATAAAAACAATCATATTGGAGGAAAACGATCATGAAAAAGGCATTCGTCAAAGCTTTGGCCCTTGTTCTGACCCTGGCGCTGGCCCTTGGCCTGGCAGCGTGCGGCGGCGCGCCCAGCACCCCGGCCCCGGGCCCCGGCAGCACGGCGGGCAGCCAGGCCGGCACCCCGGCCGAGCCCACCACCCTGAAAGTGTACACCTGGTGGGACATCACCAAATTTGAGCACCTGCAGAAAATGAAGGAAGATTTTGAGGCGCAGAACCCCGACATCAAGCTGGAGTTTGTGACCGTGCCCAGCAAATACGCCGACACCATGGTGACCAAGCTCGCCGGCGGCGAGATCCCCGACGTGATGATGCTGGCCATGGACCAGGTGCCCCGCTACGCGCTCTCCGGCATGCTGCTGCCGCTGGACGACCTGGCCAGCCAGGAATACAAGGACGCGCTGTATCCGGTGGTGAAGGACGCGCTCACCGTGAACGGCACCCTGTATGCCGCGGGCCGCGACGTTACCCCCAAGGTCATGTTCCTGAACACCAAGATGTTTGAGGACGCGGGCGTTGCCCTGCCCACCGAGGACTGGACCATGGACGAGTTTGTGGAGATCGCAAAGCAGCTCACCAAGGGCAGCGGCGCCGACGCCCAGTGGGGTTACTACTGGAAGAACTACGCCGACCAGACCTTTGCCATGATCGCCGCTTTTGGCGGCAGCATGTACGCCGAGGACGGCAAGACCAGCGTGTTTACCACCGACGCGAACACCCAGAAGGGCATGCAGTTCATGTACGATCTGTACAATACCTATAAGGTCTGCCCCAGCGCGGCCCAGGCCGCCCAGTTCGGCGACAGCGAGTTTGCGCCGTTTATGGCCAACAAGGTGGCCATGCAGGTGGGCGCGCTTTCCACCGAGGCCAACTTTGACGCCAGCGGCACCGCCTACACCGTGCTGCCCATGCCCACCGTGAACGGCAAGAGCCAGACCTCCTCGTTCGTGAACACCTGGGTGATCCCCAAAACAGCAAAGAACCCTGAGCTGTCGTGGCGGGTGGTGGAGTTCCTTTCCGGCAAGGAGGGCCAGCAGATCGCTTTGGATATGAAGTTCGGCCTGCCTGCCTCCACCCTGGTGGATACCACCGCGTTCGAGGCGGAAAAGCCCACCAACAAGTACTATGTGCAGGCGCTGGAAAACGCCGTGCCCTACCCGGTGAACCTGAACGGCGCCGCGTTCCAGACCATGTTCCAGAAGGAATGCGAGAGCCTGTGGGCCGGCGCCATTGATCCGGCTGAATTTGCAAAGCGGGTCGACGAACAGGGCGCTGAAATTTTGAGCAAGTAAACGAACCGGGCAGGTTGCCCCTGACCGCGAGGGAGGCTTTGGCCTCCCTCGCTTTGAGAAAACCGCGGCATGCGGTAAGAACGGAGATCGAACATGAGCCAACAACTGTTGCAGGACGAGGCGTATCTGCCCGGAATATGCGAAATGCTGCATGCCATTGAACGCGAGGAGCGCGGGCCCATTGAGGCGGCGGCAGGCGCGGCGTACGCCTCGATCCGGCAGGGGGGGCTGCTGCACGCTTTTTCCACCGGGCACTCCCACATGATTGTGGAGGAGATGTTTTACCGCACCGGCGGGCTGGTGCCCATCGACCCCATCCTGTCGGAGGAGCTGATGCTGCACACCGGCGCGATCACCAGCACAAGACTGGAACGGCAGAGCGGCAAGGCCACCGAGATATTGAGCCGGGCGAACCTGCGGCCGGGCGATACCATTCTAATCTCCTCGAATTCGGGCATCAACACGGTGCCGGTGGAGGCTGCCCTTTACGCAAAAGGGCAGGGGCTCACGGTGATCTGCGTGACCAGCCTGCAGGTGTCGAAAACGCTGGAATCCCGCCACCCGCAGGGCAAAAAGCTGTATGAGGTGAGCGATATCGTGATCGACAACCACGCGCCCAAGGGGGACGGGCTGCTGGAGCTGCCCTCGGGGCAGGTCACGGGCGGGGCCTCCACCTTCGGCAGCCTGTTTATCGCGCAGCGCATCGCCCTGAAGATCGAGAACCTGTACCTGGCCGACGGCCTGGAGCCGCCGGTGCTGTGCAGCGCGAACCTCCCCGGCGGGGATGCGTTCAACGAGCGGCTGGTGGAAGAATACCGGGCACGCATTCCCGCGTTGTGCTAAAATAGAAACACCGGCGGCAAAAAAGGAGAGGAAGCAATGAGGGCGTATCTGGTATGCGACGGCGGAGGCAGCAAAACGGAGTTTCTGCTGTTTTGGGAGGACGGCCGGGTGCTGGCACACACCCGGGGCCCCGGGGCCAACGCCATTTTCCTGCCGCAGGAAAAGGCGGCCCAGGCTGTGTGCCGGGGGATTGGGGCCTGCCTGGAAAAGGGCGGGCTGACCGCCGGCGAGCTTGCGGGCGCAGGGCTGTTCATCCCCGGCTTCGGCCCCTGCCTGGGTGAGGTGCGGCGCTTTTTGGGGCACGACCGGGTGCAGCTGGCAGGCGACGAGAAAAACGCGTTTTACGCGGCGCTGGGCGGGCCGGCGGGCATTGCGGTGCTGAGCGGCACCGGGTCGTTTGCCACCGGGCGCGGGCGCGGCGGAAAGGAAGCCACGGCCGGCGGCTGGGGCCCCCTGTTCAGCGACGAGGGCAGCGGCTACCACATCGGCGCCATGTGCCTGAACCGGCTGGCCTGGCTGCACGACCGGGGCCTTGAGGGCACGCTGCTGGAAACGCTGGCGCTGGAGGCGCTGGGCGCGCCGGATGTTCTGAGCCTGCGCCGCCTTGCCTACCAGCCCGGGTTTGACCGCAGTGCCGTGGCGGCTTTGTGCCCGGTGGTGGCTGCGGCGGCCCGCGGGGGCGACGAGCGCGCCGGCCAGATCCTGGACACGGCGGCGGCCGCCCTGGCGGGGCTTGCAAAAACCGTGGCCGACACCTTGGAAGAAACCGCGCTGCCCGTGGCGCTGACCGGCGGGGTGGCGCGCATGGGCGATTTGATGGAAGATCGCTTCCGGGCGGCGCTGGCCGAGGCTTTGCCCGCCTGCCGCTGGCAGCGCGCCCGGTATGCGCCTGTGGTGGGCGCCGCCCTGTGCGTGCTGGCCGAAACGGCGGGTGTGGATCTCTGCGCCGCCGAGCTTGGCGAAAGCCTGACAAAAGGAATGAACGGGGGAACCGATTTATGTTGATGGATCGCTATTTTGAGGGCATGAAAGGCGTGCTGGAAACGGTGGAAAAGACCCAGAAGGAAACCCTGCTGGCCGCGGCCGGGGAGATCGCGGCGCGGCTTGCCCGCGGCGGGGCCTGGCATATCATGGACACCGGCCACATGCTGATGTTCGAGGGGGTGGGGCGAACCGGCGGCATGATGGCCCTGAAGCCCATCCGCATTACCTGTGAGATCCAGAACCCGGTGCGCTACCGCCCGGCACCGGCCCGGGGCATTGTGGGGTACGACAGCATCCCCGGCTTTGCAGATTATGTGCTGGGGCGCGCCAACATCCTGCCGGACGATGTGATCATGATCGGCTCGGTGTCTGGATACAACTATTTCCCGGTGGACCTGGCGCTCAAGGCCAACGAGATGGGCTGCGCCACCGTGGCTATCACCTCGGTGGAGTATTCCCGCCATCTGACCAGCAAGCACCCCAGCGGCAAGCGCCTGTTTGAGGCCTGCACCTTCTGCCTTGATAACTGCACCAATTACGGCGATACCCTGGTGGAGGTGGAGGAGCTGGGGCAGGCCATCTGCCCGGCCAGCGGCATCAGCGCCAGCTACCTGATGTGGGCGCTGCAGAGCACCGTGGTGGAAAAGCTGCTGGAAATGGGGCTGAAGCCCAGCGTGTATATCTCGAACCACATGCCAAACGCCTCGGCCCTCAACGGCGAGGCGCTGGAGCGGTACGAACAATTCGGCTATTGAGGGAGAACGCTTGATGAAACTGGAAACCAGCGCCTTCCGGGCCGAGTTTGACCCGCAGGCGAACAATTTTACAAGCCTTGTAAACCTTGCCACCGGCGACGACTACATCAAAGCCCCGCCCCGCGACCCGCTGGTGACCCTGTTTGCCCTGGACGGGCGGCAGAAGGCGGAGCTGCGCCCGGGCCCGGTGCGGGAAGAAGCGGTGCCGGGAGGCCTGGCACTGCACTATGAGCAGTTCGGCGGCCGGCCGGTGCGGGTGAAGGTGGAGTGCCTTGCGCAGGGCGACCGGCTGACCATTCGGGCAAAGATCCAAAACGAGAGCGAAAGCCCCATTGTGGAGACGCTCATGCCCCATTTGGGGGGCATATGCCTGGGCGCCACCCACACCGACGACGCGATTATCTACCCCCACCACGCGGGGGAGCGCACGGTGAACCCGGTGGCGGGCTACGGCGTGAACAAAAAGGACTTTTGGCGCGCCAGCAGCGTTGCCTTTGAGGACATTTACCGCCGCGAGATCAATTACTGCGGCCTGGCCTCCATGAGCTGGATGTACTACTACGACCCGGAGAACGGCCTGTATTTCGGCAGCCACGACCCGCGCTTCCCGGTGACCGGCGTGATCGCCGAGACAAGCGGCAGCGCCGCGGACCCGTGGATGGGCTTTGGGTTCCGAAAGCACTGGCGCATCGGCCCCGGCGAGTGCTGGGAAACCGGCGATTATGTGCTGGCCGTGACCACCAGGGATTGGCATTACGGCGCAGAGCTCTACCGCGCCTACATTGCGCCCCATCTTGATTTTGACCACACCCCGGCCTTTTTGCAGGACGAGTGCGCTTTAAACCAGTGCTACAATTTCAAGCGGGGCGGAAAGATCGAGCACGATTTCAAGGATATCCCCGCCATGTACGAGGCCGGGGCCGCCTGGGGCGTGCGGCACATGTTCCTTGCGGGCTGGAACCGCACCGGGTTCGATTCCTTCTACCCGGAATACTACCCGGACATGGAACTGGGCAGCGCGATGGAGCTGCGGCGCGGGCTGGAATACGTGCGCGGGCAGGGCGGTTTTTCTACCCTGTACATCAATGCACGCATCTTTGACACCAAGTCTGATTTTCATCATACAATGGGCGAGAGGATGGCGCTGCGCAACGAAAAAGGCGAGCCGGTGCGCGAGACCTACGGCCCCGAGCACTTTACGGTGAACTGCCCTTCGGACGCCTTATGGCGGGAGTACCTGATCGACACCGCCGAGTTCTGTGCGCTGGGCTACGGCTGCGACGGCGTGTATCTGGATCAGCTGGCCTCGGCCGAGCCGCTTGCCTGCTATAACCCGGAGCACAGCCACGGGAACATTGGCGAATTCAACAACGGCAACGCCTATGTGTTGAAAGAGCTGCTGCGCCGGCTGCAGGCGCGCAACCCCAACGCATACCTGATGACCGAGAACTGCGGCGATATTTACGGCAGCTACACCTGGGGCAACCTGACCTGGAACGGCGCGGAATACGATGAATACTACAACGTGTTTAAGTATACCTTTCCGGAATTTGTGCAGGTGAACATGGTGAACCCCCGCGGCTGGGAGACCGAGGATCGGGACCAGCGGCTGTGGTTTTACCGGGATATGCACCGGGCCATTTTGCTGGGGAGCGTTCTGTGGATGGGCATTACCACCCGCATGCGGCCCCAGGACGGCGAATACCACACCTACGCCCGGCGGGCGCTGGGCTTTCGGCAGGCGCTTGCGCCGCTGCTGCGCGGGGCGCGCTTTGCGGACGATGCCTGGCTGGAGGAGTGCCCCGCGGGCTGCAGCGCCACCTGCTGGGAGCTAGCCGACGGGCGGTGCATGGTGCTTGCCAGCCGCGACGAGCGGGCGCAGGGCGGCACGCTGCGCCTGCGGCTGCCGGCTGCTGCGGGGAAGGCCGAGTGCTTTGATGTGGATCGGGCGGCCCGGCCGGTGCGCTGCACAGGGGAACTGGCGGAACTGGAATTGGAGCCGCAGGGGCTTCGGTGCGCCCTGTTCGGCTGAAGCGCGCTGCGGCATCACAGCAAAAAAGGCGGCGCGGGCAAGGCCCGCGCCGCCGTGTTTTTTACGGGAGGAAAAGGGATGGATTGGAGCGGGGCCCTGGTACAGGGCGAATACATGCTGCGCATTTTGCTGGCTGCTTTGTGCGGCCTGGCGCTGGGCATCGAGCGCAAAAACCGCCTGAAGGAGGCGGGCATGCGCACCCACCTGATTGTGGCGCTGGGTTCGGCGCTGATCATGGTGGTATCGAAGTACGGCTTTTTTGACCTGGCGGGCTACAGCCACCTGAGCGTGGACGCCTCGCGCGTGGCGGCACAGATCGTGAGCGGCATCGGCTTTTTGGGGGCGGGCATGATTTTTATGCGCAACCAGAGCATCACCGGGCTGACCACCGCCGCGGGCATTTGGGCCACGGCGGGCATCGGCATGGCCATGGGAGCGGGGCTGTATGCGGTGGGTGGGTTCTGCACGCTGCTGGTGCTGCTGACACAGCTTTTGCTGCGGCGGGAGTACCGCTGGCTGCACCTGCCTGGCCGGGGCGTGATGACCATTAAGCTGCACCGGGGCGGGGATATGAACGACGTGCTGCCGCTGTTTGAACGGCGGGGCATTGAGATACAAAACCTGGATATGACCCGCAAAAAGGGCGGTGCGGTCAAGCTGGAGCTGCTGCTCAAATACCCGGCGGGGGCCTACCTGCCGGACGTGGTGCGGGATATGGAGGCCATGGAGCAGGTGGAGGCAGTGGAGGTGTGAGCGCCGCGAAACAGGCGCGGCCCGCTGGCCCTGCCGCCCGGGCAAAAAAACAAACCGCGCCGGCCTAAGGCCGGCCGGCGCGGTAAACGATCTGCCCGTTCATCACGGTGGCATGCACCCGGGTTTCCAGGCGCAGGGGGCTGCCGTCGAACAGGGCAAAATCGGCGTCTTTGCCCTGCTTCAGGCTGCCCAGCCGGTCGGACACCCGGCAGATGCGCGCGGCGTTGATGGTGATGGCGCGCAAAGCGGCCTCCTCGCCCATGCCCTTTTTGGCGGCCAGCGCCGCGCACAGAGGCAGCTGGTGGATGCGGGTAACGGGGTGGTCGGTGGTGAGGGCCACCAGGACCCCGGCTTTGTCCAGAATGCCTGCGGTTTTAAAATCCTCGCCCTCCACCTCGATCTTGCTGCGGGAGGCCAGCGACGGCCCCACGATGGCGGGGAAGCCGCTGGCGGCGATCTCGGCGGGAATCAGATGCCCCTCGGTGCAGTGGTCCAGGGTGAGGCCCAGGCCAAATTCCTCGGCGATGCGGATGGCGGTAAAAATGTCGTCGGCGCGGTGCACGTGGGCTTTGAGGGGGATCCTGCCCTCGAACACAGGGCGGTAGCTCTCCCAGTGAAAGTCTGGCTGGGCGCCGCCCTTTTTTTCGTTTTCAAAGTATTGGCGGGCGCAGAACAATTCTTCCCGCAAAAGCGAGGCGATGGCCATGCGGGTGGCGGGCATGTTCCCATTGGGGCCGTAGTTGCCCTTGGGGTTCTCGCCGAACGCAACCTTCATGGCGGCGGGGGCCAGCACCACCATGTCGTCGATGCGGCGGCCGTCGGTTTTGATAAAGGCGAACTGGCCGCCCACCACGTTGGCGCTGCCCGGCCCCACCATGGCGCCGGTGATGCCCGCCGCCACCGCGTTGTGGAACGCGCTGTCCATGGGGTTGATGGCGTCGATGGCGCGCAGGCAGGGGGTCACGGGGGTTGTGCCCTCGTTGCAGTCGTCGCCCTGCAGGCCCACCTTTTCTTCCGAGATGCCGATGTGGCTGTGGGCGTCGATGATGCCGGGATAAATATGAAGCCCGGCGGCGTTGAACACCTCGGCCCCTTCAGGCGGGGGGATGTGAGGGGCGATCTGGGCGATCACCCCGTCTGCGGCCAAAAGGTCCGCTTTTATATCCCCCCCGGCTTCCATTGTGTGAAGAATGCCATTTTGAACGAGCAGCATACACGCCCTCCTGTGCTTGAAATGATTTTGTGTGAATTCCGGGAATATTTTAGCCCAAAGCGCGGCAAACTATCCATACAACCTAAATTTTTGGGAGGGTAAAACAATGGAATTCAACAATCGCAACAACCAGCAGAACCAGAACAACCAGCAGAACCAGAACAACCAGCAGAACCAGAACAATCAGCAGAACCAGAACAACCAGCAGAATCAGAACAACCGCCAGAACCAGAACAATCAGCAGAACCAGAACAACCAGCAGAACCAGAACAATCAGCAGAACCAGAACAACCGTCAGAATCAGCAGAACCAGTTCAACCGCTGACGGCAGCCCCTGCCGCCGGATGCGGCGGGATGCAAAGAGCGGACCTTCCGGCTTTCGGGCTGGAAGGTCCGCTCTTTTGTATGGGGAAGCTGCGGGGGCCGGGGCCTCAGCTGGCCGCGGGCACGCCCAGCTTTTCGGCGATCTCGTCCAATTTCAGGCCTGATTTTTGGGCCTGCCTCACCAGCTCCTGGATCTTTTCGGCCTTTGTTTTGCGCTTTTTGCGCTGTTTGGGCCCCAGGGCCGCCTTTTTTTTCTCCTGCAGAGCGGCGATCCTGCCGCGCAGGACGGCGGCCTTATGGTCGAACTCGGCAATAGCCGCTGCTTTTTTTTGCTCTGTTTCCTGCATGGCCCCCTCCAGCGCTTCGATCTGCGCGTCGATCGCAGCGGCGATCTGTTCCGGGGTGCGCCTTACGCGTTTTTGCTCCGGCATACGAACAACTCCTTTTTGATGAACTGGTTGTCCCTATCGTAGCACAGGGGGATTGTTGGAATAAGGGGATTTTACGGGAAGAGGCGCCGACGGAATAATTTTTGCGGCAGTTTCGCTTCAGGGCCAGCGCTGGCCGGGGGGCAGGCCGTAAACCTGCACCACCTCCAGGAGTGGGCTGAGCGCGATGTCCCGCGGGGTGACCAGCCAGCCGCCGGTGGCGTCCAGGTCGTAGCCCTGGCGGGCGAACGCCGCCCATACCAGGTGGGCGCACTGGGTGGCGGTGATTTGCCCCCCGGGGAGTTTTGGGGAAAACAGCCCGACGGTGGGGCTGTAGGAGGCGCCGGCCAGCGCCTGGGGCGCCTCGCGGGCGATCCGGGCCCGAGTTTCGCCGCTTGCCCCGGCCAGGCGCAGCACCAAAAAGCTTGCCCGGTCGCCCCAGGCTGAGGCAAGGCCGAAAAACGGCCCGTCCGGCCCGCATTCCAGGGTGCGGCCCGTTTGGGCGTCCACCACCAGGGCCGCGTGGCCGTTGCGCCAGCCCAGGCAGTGGGAGGCCGGCGTTACCAGAATGTCGCCGGCCTCCAGGGGGGCAAGGCGCACGGGGCTGGCCAGTACGTCCTGGCGGGTGAGCAGGGTGCCGTAGCCGCACTGCCAGGCGGCCGGGGCGAACAGCTGGCGCTGAAAGGCGAGCACTCCCTGCGCGCCCTCCTGCCGCCACACCGCGTAAAGCCCCGTTGGCCCGAGGCCCGTTTGCTGAAAAAGCAGGGCTTCGGTTTGCGGCGCGGGCTGCGCGCCCCGCAGCAGGGGCGCCAGATCCACAGGCTGTGTGCCGGGCGGGATGTGCGCGGAGGCTTCGGTGCGCGCCGTCCAGCCCCAAAGCAAAAGCCCCGCCGCGCCTGCCAGCGCCAGGGCCGTTAAAAGGCGTTTCATACTTCATCTCCTCTTCGCTTTTTTATTCATTCCCCTGCGGGCGCAATTTACCCGCCGGAGGCCAAAGCGGAACGCCCTGTGTTACTTGGCAAGGGGGCGCCGGTATGGTACAATGAAACCATCGCTTTAGCACAATAAAATTTGGAGGAGGAAACTATGGATCTGTTAGCGCAATTGAACAGCTTGCCCATGTTTGCCATCGTGGGGGCGGTGATCCTGTTTATCCTGGGGCTCAGCGTACTGTACCTGGTTAAGAGCTATCGGGCGGGGGTGGCTTTGGGGATGGACAAGGCCAAGCTGCGCCGGGCCATCACGTCCAGCGCCACCTTTACCCTGCTGCCGAGCGTGTCGATCCTGCTGGGGGTCATTGCCCTTTCCGGCAGCCTGGGCATCCCGCTGCCCTGGATGCGGCTGTCGGTGGTGGGGGCTTTGCACTACGAGGGGAATGTGGCCGACATTGCTGCGCGCGCCGCCGGAATGGCAGGGGGCCTTGGCAGCGAACCGCTCACCGCAAAGGTGTTCGTGACGGTGGGCCTGGTAATGACCGCGGGCATTCTGGCCGGGTGCCTTTTGTGCATCTTCTTTTTAAAAACTTACATGAAGCGCATCCGCAAAGCCGCCGGCAAAAAAGAAAAGGGCAAAAAGGGCTTTGGGGATTACATGTTTGCCGCCATGTTCGTGGGGCTGGTGAGCGCGTACATTGGTTCCTACCTGGGAGAATGGACCAGCATGGGCAACTATATGCCCCTGTTCGTGGCGGCGGTGGCCGCCGCGGCCATGGCGGTGTTTGAGTATTTTGCCCGGCGCAGAAACATGAGCTGGCTGGACAACTTTTCCATGGCGGGCAGCATGCTGGTGGGAATGGCCGCCGCGGTGCTGCTGGGCCTGGCAGTGTAAAGGAGGCGGGCGGAATGAACGGAACGGAACGGGAACAATTTTACGAGAAATATGAAAACGGGGCTCACCGCATTGGGCGCATCGGCCTTTCGGTGGGGATTGTGATGATGCTGGCCGTGCCCCTGACCATGGGCTGGCTGCTGGGTACCGGGCCGGACTGGAAGGCCTTTGGCCTGGGGTTTGTGCAGGTGGCGCTGATCTACTGGACCAGCGGTGTGATGGAGTTTTTGGTTTATGCGCCCATGCTGGGCTCCGGGGCGAGCTATTTGACCTTTATCACAGGCAATGTGCTCAATTTGAAGCTGCCCTGCGCTGTGAACGCGCGGGAGGTGTGCGGCACCGAGGTGGGCACCCCGGAAAACGACATCGTGTCCACCCTGTCGGTGGCGGTGAGCAGCCTGGTGACCACCGCGGTGCTGGCGATCGGCGTGCTGTGCCTGGTGCCGCTGCGGCCGATCCTGGAGAACCCGGCCCTTGTGCCGGCCTTCAACAACGTGATCCCGGCGCTGTTCGGCGCGCTGGCGTTCAAGTACTTCTCCAAAAACATGAAGATCGCCGTGGTGCCCCTTGCGTTTATGTGCGTGCTGTTTGTGGTGGTGCCCAGCCTGATCGGCAGCGTGTCGTTTTTGATCCTGCTGTCGGGCGCGATGGCGATCGGCATCGCTTACTGGCTGTTCAAAAAGGGAAAGCTGGAATAAGCCCGCGCAGAAAATTAAAAGCGCCCCCGCTGCGGGGGCGCTTTTGTGCTGCCGGACGATCGCAAAAAAGAAGGACCGGGCTCAAGCCTCGCTCTGTTCGGTTTCCCGGACAATATAGATCGGGCGGTGCTTTACTTCCATATAGGTTTTTGCCAGGTACTGGCCCAGCACCCCCATGCAGAACAGCTGCACGCCGCTGCACAAAAAGATGATGCACACCATGCTGGGCCAGCCGCTGGTGGGGTCGCCCCAAACAAGGGTGCGCACGATGATGACCGCGATCAGGACAAACGCCAGCAGGCAGAAAAAGATGCCCAAAAGGCTTGCCAGGGCGAGGGGGGCGGTGGAAAAGCCGATGATGCCCTCCAGCGAATAGCGGAACAGCTTCCAGAAATTCCACTTGGTCTCGCCGGCGACCCGCTCCACATTCACGTATTCCAGCCATTTGGTCTTAAAGCCCACCCAGCCGAAGATGCCCTTGGAAAAACGGTTGTATTCGGGCATGGACAAAATGGCGTCCACCATGCGGCGGCGCATCAGGCGGTAATCCCGCGCGCCGTCCACAATGTCGGCGTCGCTCATTTTGTTGATGAGCTTGTAGAACATGCGGGCAAAAAAGCTACGGATGGGAGGCTCGCCCTTGCGGTTGGTGCGGCGGGTGGCCGCACAGTCGTAATCCTCGTGCAGCAGGGCGTCCAGCATTTGGGGCAAAAGGGCGGGGGGATCCTGCAGGTCGGCGTCCATCATGGCCACGTACTCGCCCTTTGCAGCCTGCAGGCCGGCAAGGATGCCCGCCTCCTTGCCGAAATTGCGGCTGAAGCTGATGTAGCGCACCCGGGGATCTTTTTCGTGCAGTTCGCGGGCGATCTTTAAAGTATCGTCTTTGGAGCCGTCGTCCACAAAAATGAACTCGAAGGCGGCCCCGTGGCTGGCCTGCATCCCGGCCGCCACGCGGGTGATCTCGGTATAAAAAAGCGGCAGTGCCTCCTGCTCGTTGTAGCAGGGCACCACGATGGAAAGCAGCATGCAGCCACCCCCTGTTTTACATTCCATGGGAATTTTTTGTGCCTTCGCACCCCGGGCTGCCGGGGTGCGAAGTTGTATTTAATTATACCATGTTTATTGTATTTATACAACAAACATGGCGAAGCGAAAACGGCTGTTTACACAGGGGCCGCCGCCCTGGAAGGGGCGCTTTGGCGGGCAGGCGGACCGCCGCCCGGGCGCGAAGCCTGCCGCAAACCGGGAAAAAACGGACAGAGCCTGCGAAATGTCTAAAGATATGCACAAAAATTTTACAAGTGGTTTTTAAAAAGAATTGTACTTGCCCGCCCCCTTTGGTATAATAAGGTCGTATGGATTCAGGACAGGGCGGGGAGGAGAGCGGCGAAGTGCAGGGTTGGCTGAAGGCGTTCCGGGAGCTGGCGTGGCTTACCCAACTGGGCATCTCGCTGATCACGCCGCCCCTTTTGTGCGCCGCGGTGTGCTGGTGGGCCATCGGCCGGCTGGGCTGGCCGGCCTGGACCATGCTGCCCGCGCTGGGGCTGGGCTTTGGCGCGGCCGCCGTCGGCTTTTACAATTTTTATAAGTATACCCAGAGAAAAAGCGAGCGGGGCCACAAAAAGGACCCGCCCGCTTTTAACGACCATCAATAAAATGGGGGGAGCGGCGCAGATGAAATTGCAGCCTGCAGTAAAAAAAGAAACGACCCACATTGCGGTGGGCACCGCCGCCGGCGTGGCGGTGATGCTGGCGGTGTTCGCCCTGATCGGCCGCGCAGACTGGGGCGTGGTGGTCAGCGGGCTTTTGGGCGGTGTTTTGGCGGTGGCGAACTTTTTGCTGCTGGGGGTGACCGTGCAGCGGGTGGCAAACCAAAGCGACGAGGGCCGCGGCCGCAAGATGATGCAGTTCTCTTATAACATGCGCATGCTGCTGCTGGTGCTGTGGCTCATTCTGGCGGTGGCGGTGCCGTTTTTCAACTGGGTGGCGGCCATGGTCCCGCTGCTGCTGCCCCGGCTCACCATTGCGGTGATGCAGCTCACAGGGCACTACAAAAAAGACGGCCCGGAGCCCGGGGAGGCGCCGGAGGAACAAAAGGGGGAATGAGCGAAGCATGGATATAAGCATCAACGGCGCTCAGATCTACTATACGATCCCGGTTTTTGGAGGGATCCCCATCACGGCCAGCATGGTGAACGCCTGGGTGGTGATGCTGGTCGTCACAGGGCTTTGCATCTGGCTGACCCGCGGCCTCAAGGTGGAGGGCGTGGGCAAAAAGCAGGTGGTGGCAGAGCTGCTGGTAAACACCTGCCAGAATTTTGTGAACGGCAACATGGGCGAGCGCTATGCCCACTTCGGCCCCTTCATCGGGGCGCTGTTCAGCCTGTCGGCCCTGTGCAGCCTTTCGAGCCTGGTGGGGGCGTTCCCCGCCACCAGCAACCTGTCCACAGAGCTTTCCTGGGCGATCCTGGTGTTCTGCATGATCACCTTTACCAAGATCAAAACAAACGGCTTTGGGGGGTACCTGAAAGGCTTCACCACCCCCATCTGGGCGTTTACCCCGTTCAACATTATCAGCGAGCTGGCGACCCCCATCTCGATGGCGTTCCGTCACTTCGGCAACATTGTGGCGGGCGGGGTCATCAGCACCCTGGTGTACGCGGCGCTGGCGGCGGCCAGCCATGGGCTGATAAGCCTGCTGGCCGGCTGGCTGCCGGGCGCTGTGGGAAGCGCGCTGAACGGCATCCTGGGGGGGATCCCGTTTCTGCAGGTTGGCATCCCGGCGGTGCTGTCGGTCTATTTTGACCTGTTCAGCAGCTTTATGCAGGCGTTCATCTTCTGCATGCTCACCATGATGTACATCGCCAACGCCGCCCAGACCGACGAGGAGTAAGGCGGCTTCTGTGATTTTCCGCGGCGATCCCGCCGCGCGAGGATAAAAAACAGCATTCGATTGTAAAAAACATTTTAGGAGGAAAATTTCCATGTTGGACAAAGCAATCGTTCTGGCCGGCTGCGCCATCGGCGCAGGTCTCGCACTGATCGCCGGTATCGGCCCTGGTATCGGCGAAGGGTATGCCGTGGGCCAGGCCTGCGCCGCCATTGGCCGCCAGCCTGAGTGCAAGGGCAGTGTTACCAGCACCATGCTGCTGGGCTGCGCCGTGGCCGAGACCACCGGCATCTACGGTTTCGTGACCGGCCTGCTGCTCATCTTCCTGGCACCCCGCATGTTCATCGGCCTGCTGTGAGCGCGGAGCACGAAACCCAGAAAGGGGAATGACCATTGCCACAATATCAAGAACTGATCAGCATTGCGCCCTGGGAGATGATCTCGCAGCTGTGCAACCTGCTGATCCTGACGCTGCTGGTGAAGAAGTTCCTGTTTAAGCCCGTGCAGAAGATCCTGGCAGAGCGCCAGGCCGCCGCCGACGCGGTGATGGCCGAGGCGCGCAGCGCCAGGGAGCAGGCCCAGGCCATGCAGGCCGAGTATGAGCAGAGCATGGCGGGCGCCCGCGGCGAGGCCGCGCGCATTGTGGAGGACGCGACCCGCGCGGCCGGCCAGCGCAGCGAGGAGCTGCTGGCCGAGGCTGCGGCCAGCGCCCGCCGCATGAAGGAGCGCGCGGAGAGCGAGATCGAGCAGGAGCGCAAAAAGGCGCTGAACGAGGTGAAGGACGAGATCGGCGGCATGGCGATGGAGATCGCCAGCAAGGTGGTGGAGCGCGAGATCGACGAAAAAGACCACCAGGCCCTGATCGACGAGTTCATTAAGAACGTGGGTGACGCCTCATGACCGAAGCGGGCAAGATGTACGGCGGCGCGCTGTATGAGCTGGCGGCGGAGGAAGGCCTGGACGAGGCCGTGCTTTCGCAGCTGGACGGGGTGCGCTCTCTCTTTGCCGAATACCCGGCCTATGTAAAGCTGCTGGCCATGCCCAGCGTGCCGAAAACAGACCGGTGCGCCGCGCTGGACAAGGCGTTCCGCGGCCAGGTAGAGCCGTATCTGCTGAACTTTTTGAAGCTTTTATGCGAAAAGGGCGAGATCCGCGCCCTGCCGGACTGTGCCGAAGAATACCGGGCCCGCTATAACCAGGCCCACGGCATTCTGGAGGCCACGGCGGTGAGCGCGGTGCCCCTGACCGGGCGGCAGGCCGAAGCCCTGCGGGCAAAGCTCGCGGCGCTGACCGGCAAGACCATTGCCCTGAGCTCGCGGGTGGACCCCGCCTGCCTCGGCGGCGTGCGGCTGGAAGTGGGCGGAACGCAGCTGGACGGCACGGTGCAGAACCGGCTGGACGCGCTGCGCCGCCGCCTTGCGGCCACTGTTTAGTGAGAAGGTGATAGGATGCAATTAAAACCTGAAGAGATCTCCCGGATCATCAAGGCCGAGATCAAGCACTACGAGAATGTGATCGAGCAGAGCGAGACCGGCACCGTGATCCTGGTGGGCGACGGCATCGCCCGGGCCGTGGGGCTGGAAAGCTGCATGAGCGGCGAGCTGGTGCAGTTTGAGAACGGCGAGTACGGTATGGCCCAGAACCTGGAAGAAAACAGCGTGTCCATCGTGCTGCTGGGCAGCGACGCGGGCCTGAAGGAGGGCAGCGTGGTAAAGCGCACCGGCAAGGTGGTGAGCGTGCCGGTGGGCGAGGGAATGATCGGCCGCGTGGTGAACGCCCTGGGCCAGCCCATCGACGGCAAGGGGCCTGTGGAGGCCGCCGAATACCGGCCCATCGAGTCGCCCGCGCCCGGCATCATCCAGCGCAAAAGCGTTTCGGTGCCGCTGCAGACCGGCATCAAGGCCATCGACAGCATGATCCCCATCGGCCGCGGCCAGCGCGAGCTGATCATCGGCGACCGGCAGACCGGCAAAACGGTCATTGCCACCGACACCATCATCAACCAGAAAGGGCAGGATGTGATCTGCATCTACGTGGCCATCGGCCAGAAGCAGAGCACCGTGGCCCAGCTGGTGAGCACCCTGGAAGAAAACGGCGCCATGGATTACACCATTGTGGTGAGCGCCACCGCCAGCGAGATGGCGCCCCTGCAGTACATTGCGCCTTACTCGGGCTGCGCCATGGGCGAATACTTTATGGCACAGGGCAGGGACGTGCTGGTGATCTACGACGATCTTTCCAAGCATGCGGTGGCCTACCGGGCGCTGAGCCTTTTGATCCGCCGGCCGCCGGGCCGCGAGGCCTACCCCGGCGACGTGTTCTACCTGCACAGCCGCCTGTTGGAGCGCGCTGCCCGCATTGCGCCCGAATACGGCGGGGGCAGCCTGACCGCGCTGCCCATCATTGAAACCCAGGCGGGCGACGTTTCGGCCTACATCCCCACCAACGTTATTTCCATCACCGACGGCCAGATCTTTTTGGAGACCGAGCTGTTCCACTCGGGCGTGATGCCCGCGGTGAACCCCGGCATTTCGGTGAGCCGCGTGGGCGGCAACGCCCAGATCAAGGCCATGAAAAAGGTGGCCGGTACCCTGAAGCTCATCTACAGCCAGTACCGGGAGCTGCAGTCCTTCGCGCAGTTCGGCTCGGACCTGGACGCGGACACCAAGGCGCGCCTGGCCCAGGGCGAGCGCATCGTGGAGGTGCTGAAACAGGACCGCAACAGCCCCGTGCCGGTGGAAAAACAGGTGTGCATCATCTACGCCGTCACCCATGACTACCTGAAAGAGGTGGCCGTGCCCGGCGTGAAAGAGTATGAGAGGGGCCTGTATTCCTACCTGGACGCCCAGGGCCTGGTGGTGCTGGAGGCGATCCGCACCACCGGCAAGCTGGAAGCGGACACCGAAAAGGAACTGAACGCCGTGCTTGCGGCCTATACCAAACAGTTCTGCGATACCCACAAGTAAGGAGGAGAGCGCATGGCAGGTGCGTCGATGAAAGACATCAAGCTCCGCATTAAAAGTGTGGAGAGCACCATGCAGATCACCAAGGCCATGGAGCTGGTGGCCTCCTCCAAGCTGCGGCGCGCTAAGGAGCGGGTGGAAAAAAGCCGCCCCTACTTCGACGTGCTGCACATGGCCCTGACCGACATCGCCTACTCGAGCGTGGAGTTCACCTCGCCCTACATCGCCCAGCGGCCGGTAAAGCGCAGCTGCTATGTGGTGATCGCGGGCGACCGGGGCCTGGCCGGCGGCTACAACGCCAACATTTTAAAGGCGGTGGCCGCCCACGCAGAGGGCAAGGATTGGTGCGTGCTGCCCGTGGGCAAAAAAGCGCTGGAACATTACCAGCGGCGCAAGGTGCCCATTGTGACCGAGCGGTACGGCCTTGCGGCCGAGGTGGAGGTGAGCGGCTGCTTTTCGGTGGCCAGCACCCTTGCAAAAGGCTTTTTGGCCGGCGAGTACGACGAGATCTTTGTGGCCTATACAAACTTTGTGTCCATGCTGAGCCAGCAGCCGGCCATTTTAAAGCTGCTGCCCCTGAATTACGAGCCGGTGGCCAAGACAAGCGCCCCCCGCTCGCTGACCCTGTACGAGCCCTCCAGCGAAGAGGTGTACAACGCCATTGTGCCCGAGTACCTGGCGGGGCTGATCTACGGGGCGCTGTGCGAGTCGGTGGCGAGCGAGCTGGGAGCCCGGCGCACCGCCATGGACGCAGCCAACAAAAACGCCGGAGAGATGATCGACGAATTGAGCCTGCATTACAACCGGGCCCGGCAGGCGGCCATCACCCAGGAGATCACGGAAATCGTGGCGGGCGCCGAGCAATAGACCGGCCCGCCCCAAAAAGGAGATATGCGCATGCCCAAGCAACACGAAGGCACCGTGGTGCAGATCACCGGCCCGGTGCTGGATATCAGATTCCCGGATGGAGAGCTGCCTGAGCTGCTCAACGCCATCCATGTGGACAACGGCGGCAAGCCCCTCACGGTGGAGGTGGCGCAGCTCATTGGCGACAATGTGGCCCGCTGCATTGCCATGAGCAGCACCGACGGCCTGGTGCGCGGCGCAAAGGCCGTGGACACCGGAGGCCCCATCACCGTGCCGGTGGGCAAGGAGTGCCTGGGCCGTATTTTCAACCTGCTGGGCGAACCGGTGGACGACATGCCCGCCCCGCCCATTCAGGAGCGCTGGCCCATCCACCGCGACCCGCCCAGCTACGAGGATCAGCAGAACACCACCGAGATCCTGGAGACCGGCATCAAGGTGGTGGACCTGATCTGCCCCTATGCAAAGGGCGGCAAGATCGGCCTGTTCGGCGGCGCCGGCGTGGGCAAGACCGTGCTCATCATGGAGCTCATCAACAACGTTGCCAAGCAGCACGGTGGCCTGTCGGTATTTACCGGCGTGGGCGAGCGCACCCGCGAGGGCAACGATTTGTACAACGAGATGAAGGAGTCCGGCGTGCTGAGCAAGACGGCCCTCGTTTACGGGCAGATGAACGAGCCGCCGGGAGCCCGCATGCGGGTGGGCCTTTCGGGCCTGACCATGGCCGAGTACTTCCGCGACAAGGAGCACCAGGACGTGCTGCTGTTCATCGACAACATCTTCCGCTTTACCCAGGCGGGCAGCGAGGTGTCGGCCCTGCTGGGCCGTATGCCCAGCGCCGTGGGCTACCAGCCCACCCTGGCCACCGAGATGGGCGCGCTGCAGGAGCGCATTACCTCCACCAAGGAGGGCTCCATTACCAGCGTGCAGGCGGTGTATGTGCCGGCCGACGATCTGACCGACCCGGCCCCCGCCACCACCTTTGCCCACCTGGACGCCACCACCGTGCTGAGCCGCAACATTGCGAGCCTGGGCATTTACCCGGCGGTGGATCCGCTGGAATCCAGCAGCCGCATCCTATCGCCCGACGTGCTGGGCGAGGAGCACTACCAGGTGGCCCGGGGCGTGCAGCAGGTGCTGCAGCGCTACAAGGAGCTGCAGGACATCATTGCCATCATGGGCATGGACGAGCTGAGCGAAGAGGACAAGATCACCGTGAACCGCGCCCGCAAGATCCAGCGCTTTTTGAGCCAGCCCTTTACCGTGGCCGAGCAGTTTACCGGCATGGAGGGCAAGTACGTGCCCCTGAAGGAAACCGTGCGGGGCTTTAAAGAAATTTTGGAGGGCAAGCACGACGAGCTGCCCGAGTCTGCATTCCTGTTCGCCGGCACCATTGACGAGGTGGTGGCAAAGGCAAAGAAAGGGGAAGGAGCATGAGCACCTTCCAGCTGCAGATTGTAACGCCGGACGGCAGCGCCTTTGACGGGCAGGCCCAAAAGCTGTTCTGCCGCACCATTGCGGGGGATGTGTGCATCCTGCCCCGGCACTGCGATTACCTGACAGCGCTGGGCATGGGCGAGGCGCGCGTTACCCTGGAGGACGGCACGGTGCGCCGCGCCGCCTGCATCGGCGGCATGCTGGCCGTGGCCAAGGGCCGCGTGCGGCTGGTGGCCACCACCTTTGAGTGGGCCGAGGACATTGACGCACAGCGCGCCCGGGCCGCGCAGGAAAAGGCGAAGGCCCGTCTGGCCGAAAAGGATTTGGACGCCCGGGAGATGGAACTGGCCCAGGCCAAGCTCAAGCGCGCTTTGGTGCGCACCCACGTGGCCGAGGGCGGCTGAGCCGCCCCGGCAGCCACAAGACAAAAGGGGGAGAAGCCGGAGTGGAGCTTTCAGCGATCTTTGCCGCCCTGCAGGGCGGCTGGCGGTGGCTGGCAGGCGGGTTTGCCCTGCTGGCGGCGCTGGCCGGGGCCCTGGCCCTGGTGAACCGCGCCCTGGGGCAAAAGCAGGGCGACCGGCCCCGCCGCAAAAAAGCAGCGGAGCCCCCGGAGCAGGCCGCCGGAACGCAGGAGGCGCCGGAGCCCGAGCAAGCGGAGCAAACGGAGCGGGGCAGCGCACCCGCCGAGGCGGACCCGGAGGCCGAAAAAGAGGACACGGCCCCCCCGGAGCCGGGCGAAAAAGGGGAAACGGGGCAGCAGCCCGCCCCCGCCGGGCCCGCGGAACCGGCCCCCTGAGATACAAAACACAAAAGCCCCCCTGCGCCGCAGGGGGGCTTTTGCTTTGGAGAAAACGTTTGAAAAAGGCATTTTAAAGGCGGAGAAAGCGCTTTTGGCGCCCCGAAAAGCGGAGCTACAGCAGGCAGCGCGCGCGGGGGGCGTATTTTGCCTCCCAGCGGGCATTTGCAGCGTCGCCCTCCGGCAGGTTGGCGCTCATGAACACCGGGGGCTCGGCCCCGGCCTCCACCAGCTTTTGCACGGTGGCAAGCACCAGCAATTCCAGCGCCATGCAGCTGCAAAAGGTGGAGCTGGAGCCCACCGGCTGGGCAAAGCCGGGCACCCTGCCCACCGCGTCGCCCAAGGGGACGCCGCTGTTGATGACGAGATCCACCTCGCCGAACAGGTTTTTGCGGCTGGGGTGGCGCAGGGGGCTGTCTTCCGGGGTAGCGAGGCCGTAAGCCGGGGAGGTGACGCCGATGGTGTAGACCCCGCGCTTTCGGCATTCCAGGGCAAGGTCCAGCGAGAGCGGGGAGATGCCGTAGGCATCCACCAGGATGAGGGTTTCACCCGGGGTTTCGCCCACGCGGTTTGCGTTCAGCACCCCCACCCCATAGCCGGGCAACCGCTCAAAGCTCACGCTGCGCTTGGCGCCGTGCACAAGGCTGGTGCCGGGGTCCAGGATGGGGTTCCAGGCGGCAAGGCCGCCGGCGCGCCACAAAACCTCTTCCACTGCCAGCTGCGAATGGGCGCCGGCGCCCAGCAGATGGATGCGCCTGTCTTCCAGAATGGCGGCGCACAGAACACCGGCGGCCTGTTCAATCGCCTCCTGCTGGGTGCACAGCAGCTGATCCAGCAGGCCGGTGATGGAGTTTTTGTAGCTTGTGAGAAGCTCGTTCATGAGGGAACTCCTTTCTAACCGCGGAACGCATGGGCGGCCTCCACCGCCCAGCGCAGGTGTTCGGCGGGGACCTCCCGCGGGATGGTGCAGTCGGCCCCCAGCATAACCCCGGCGGGGGCGGCGCGCAGAGTGCGCTCGACCTCGGCGCGGATCTGGGCCGAGGTGCCGGTGCAGATGACGCCGGTGTTGTCCAGCCCGCCCATGACGGGGCGGCGGAACAGGCCGGCGGCCCCGGCCAGCGAAACCCCGTTGCCGTGCACGGCCAGGTTGACGACGTCGCCGGGGTAATCGAGATATTCCTCCAGCCGCATGCCCACGCCGCAGAAATGGATGAACACGAGCTTGCCGGTGGACCGCAGGGCGTTTAAGAAGGCCAGGTCGATGGGCTTGAGCCATTGCCGGAAAAAGGAGCGGGGATACCGGGCGCGCTCGCCGCCCTGCACGGATACATAGAACCCGTCGATGCCGGTGGCCGCCAGGTCCTGCGCGAAACCGGCCAGCACGCCGCAGATGTTCTGCAGCCCGGCGCAGACCGCCTCCGGATCCAGCAGCAGGTGCGGGCTGATGGTCTCGTCCCAGTCCACAAGGCCGCTCACCGAACAGCCTGCACTCACGTAGGGGGTGAAAATGGTCTGGAATACATAGGCTTTTTTGCCCGCCCGCTCCACCACCTGGCGCGCCAGGTCGATCTGCTGGGTGAACACCGGGTCGCTGCGGCGGAAGGTGGGGATGCGCGCCCAGTCGGCGGGGGAATGGATGCCGGGGATCTGGGGGTAGATATCGTCGAACATGATCTTGAGCATGTCCATACCGGTGGCCTCGAAAAAGTCCAGCTGTGCCTCCAGGGCCGCCTGCCCGTGGCGGATCCCCGGGCCAAAGTGCTGGAAAAAGGCGGCGGGCACGCCCCCGGTGTAGCCCTGCCCGGTTAAAAATTCAGAAAAACGCTCTCTTGCGTCCATGAAAGGCCTCCTTGGGGTCAATCGACCAGTTCTTCAAAATGGCTCACCAGGATGGGGGGGACCCACTCGTCCGGCACGCGGGCGTCGGTGTCGAACTTGGCCGCGGTTTTGGACAGCGGCTCGGCCGCCAGGGCCCATGCGTCCGCCAGAGGGGTAAAATCGTCGTATTCTGCTTCGCCCCTGCCCACCTCGAAGGGGTACAGCTGGTACTTTTCAAAAAAGCTGGTGCCCGCGGTCATGTGCATGACCCGCTGGGGGTTGTTGGAGGTAAAGGTGTAGATGATGGGGCGGGACACATAGAACCAGGGGCCCCAGTGCAGGTAGTAGTAGGGTTCGGCCTCGATCAGGCCGCCCTCGCGGCGCACGCCGCCGAACTCCAGGTTCAAAACGCCCAGGGCGTTGCCCTCGGTGCGGTTGTAGAAGGCAAACCACGGGGTGCGGGCGTCGAACATCATGCCCTTGACCGGGTGGCGGGGCAGATCGGTGATGTGCACGTTTTTAACGGTGTGATCCACGTCCTGCCACACAAAGTCGCCGGTGGTTTCCTTGTTCAGCACCACCGAGCCGTTGCGCAGGGCTACCACGTCCAGATCGCGGGTCACGTCGATGTTGGATTCCACCGTCACGCCCGGGTTGCCGGAATAGAAGGTGTAGGTGATGGAGCACTCGACCTCCTCGTAGTCCACAATGGGGTCAAAGCGCTTGACCATTACAAAAATGGGGCCGGCGATGACCTTGAAGTTGGCGGGGTAGACCCAGTCCGACGCGTGCATCCAGGTTTTGGGCGGGGCGTAGATGCCCGGGTTCCACTGCAGCGCGCCGTTGGTTTCCAGGTGGTGGCAGTAAACGAGGTCCGGCCGGCTTTTGGGCAGGATCTCGTCAATGGAGCCGCTCTCCTTGTGCAGGTTCACGGTGTAATAAGCGTTCTCGATGGACAGGCCGTACCCCTCGCCCGAGAGCTTCAGGTCGGTGGGGTAGTTGGGCTTTTGCGCGCCGGGGTTGCCGTAGAAGATCAAAAACACCTTGCTGGTATTTGCGGGCACATCCGCCAAAAAGGCGATCTGCACGGTGGTGGTGGGCTGGCAGTTGATGTTCTGCCATTTGTCCCAGCTTGAGCTGGAATACACCTGGCTGCGCACCTCGGCCGCGGCACCGGTGGCGGGGTCGATCTCCACCACCCGCAGCTCGGCTTCCGGGTCGGTGAGCCGGTCCATATAAAGGCCCAGCACCAGGTGCACAGGTTCCTGCACGCGGGCGCGGCCGCTGGTTTCTTTGAGCACATGGCTCGCGTAGTACTTCCAGGCCTTGTTCCAGTAGCCGTGCTCGCCGTCGGCAACAAAGCGGGCGCACAGGGTCTCGGGCGCGGCGGCACCGGGGGCTTTCAGGTCCAGTTCAATGTCGAACTCGTCGCCCTTCTGCCAGTCCAGCCGGAGATACAGGTGGCGCTGGGCGGCGCCCGCGCGCCACACGGCGGGCACCGCCTTGGCGCCGTCGTTCGCGACGGAAAAATCGCGGCTGCGCACCCCGTTTACCCGCACCTCGGCGACTTCCAGCTCAACATCCGGGGCGCCGGTGAGGGCTGCTTTTACAAAGTAATAGGGTGCGTCGGGCGTGGGGGCGCTGAAATACAGCTTTTGCAGTTCCATGATAGAGTTCCTCCTAAAAAATAATGGGGCGGCTGCCGGTCAGCCTTTGGTCGAACCGGCCATCAGGTCGGCAATGTCGTATTTTTGCAGGATGATGAACGCGATGAGCAGGGGCACCGTGGCAATGGCGATGCCGGCCATGACCACCGGCCAGGGGGTGGAAAGGCCGTCGCTCACCGGGAGCTGCGAGATCGCCACCATCAGGGTCTGCTTTTTGGGGTCCCGCAAAAAGATCATGGGGAGCATGAAGTCGTTCCAGCGGGCGATCAGCGAGATCGCCCCCCAGGAGGCCAGCGCCGGGGTGATGCCGGGCACCACGACCCGCCAGAAGATGCCGAACTCGCGGCAGCCGTCGATGCGGGCCTGCTCCAGGATTTCGGTGGGGTATTGGCCGATGTACTGGCGCATGTAAAAGATGCCCACCGCCGTTGCGGCGCGGGGAATGATGAGCGAGAGCATGCTGTTGATCCACCCCAGCCGGCGCATGACCACGAACAGCGGTACGATGCACACCTCGGGGGGGATGACCATGGTGAGGAGCAGCAGCAAAAACAGCGCATCCCGCCCGGGAAAGCGGAACTTGGCAAAGGCATAGCCCGCCAGCGCGCAGAAGAACAGGGTGAGCAGGGTGCCCACCACCGACACCACCACGCTGTTCCAGAAGTTCTGCGCCATGGGGATGAGCTCCGAAACCCGCACGAAGTTCTGCAGGGTGGGCTTTTTGGCCAGGATGTCGGCCAAAACAAAGCTCACGCCCTGGTCGGTGGGCTGGAAGGCGGTGAGCGCCACCCAGCACAGGGGGAACAGGGCCAAAAGCGAGAACAGCACCATGGCGAGGTTCAGGGCAAAGCGGCCCATATGACGGTTAAAACGGTCCATTTTTTATCCCTCCCCGCTCTGCTTGCGCAGGCTGATAAAATAGAACACCGACACGATCAGCAGAACGAAGGTGAGCATGTAGCCGATGGTGGAGGCATAGCCCAGCTGGAAGGAATCGAAGCCGGTGGTGTACAGGTACTGCACCACCGACAGGCTGGAGGAGCCGGGCCCGCCCTTTGTGAGGATATAAGGTTCGGTAAAAATGCGAGCCGAGTCGATGGTGAGGTTGATAAGGCTGAAAAACAGCACCGGCGCAATGGCGGGCAGGGTGATGTGCACCATGCGCTGAAACGCGTTTGCGCCGTCGATGCGGGCGGCCTCGTGCAGGTGGGCGTCCACCCCCAGAATGGCGGACATGACGATCAGCATGTACCAAGGGGTGTTGCGCCAGATCGAGAGCAGCATTACCGGCATCTTGGACCACTCCACGCTGGTGAGCCAGGGCACGGCGGACAGGCCCAGCTTTTGCAGCAGGCCGTTGATCACGCCGATGTTCGCGTCGAACAGCATGCTGAACAGAATGCCCGCCGCCGCGGTGGAGGTGATGTAGGGCAGCACCAGGATGGTCTTGTGCAGCTTGCGCGCGCGCACGGACCTGCTGCACAAAAGCTGCCCGAGCAGCAGCGCCAGCGGCAGAATGAACAACAGGTTTGCGGCCAGATACCAGAAGGTGTTCAGCATGGAATCCCAAAACATCTGGTCGCTGAGCACGGCCTTGTAGTTTGCCAGGCCCACAAAGGTTTTGGGGCTGATGCCGTTCCACTTGTAAAAGCTCAGCACAAAGGACCAGAGCATGGGGTAGAGCTGGAAGATCAGGAACAGCAGGTAAAAAGGGGCGATGAACAGATAGCCGTAAAACACCTCGTTTTTGCGGTAATGCGCGCGGGGCGGTCCGGCTTTTTTTGTGCTTGTCATTTGCATCCTCCTAAAAGACCAGGGCCTTTGGCAGGGGCGTTGCGCCTGCCGCCAAAGGCCCTGGGAGAGAGGTCACTTCAGGTTCAGCTTTTGCCGCAGCAGCTTGCCGATGGTTTGAATGGTGGTGTCCATATCCTGCGAGCCGGCCACGTATTTTTCCAGCTCGGAGGAGATGATGGTGTCGGCCTCGGCGTCGTTTTCGGTGACGGGCAGGTTATCCGACTGGTTCTCGTAGGCCTTGGTGACCATCTGCTTGTAGCTCTCGCCGCCGTAGTAATCCGAGGGCTGGCTCCAATAAGGATCGGCCAGCATGTCCTTGGTGATGGGGTGCTCGGTGGGCAGGCCCTCGGCGATCATCTCGTCGGACCAGGCGTTGCGGGCCTCGGTGTTCAGGTTGAAGTCTAGCATCATGTCCACAAACAGGTCGGTGTAGGGGTCGTTTTCCTTGTTCACGATGCAGTACATGCCGATGGCCTGCGCCCCGGCGGTGCCCACCTCGCTGAATACGGGCGCGGGCATGCTGCGCCAGGAGCCGCTCATGTCGGCCAGGTTGCTGCGCAGGTAGGAATCCCAGAAGGACTCGATGTAGAATGTGGCGATCTTGCCCTCACGGGCGGCCTCGTACTGGGCGGGCTGGAAGGTGGCGGCATTGTACAGCATACCGCCCTCGAACAGCTGCTGGAAGGTGCTGAACGCGAGCTTGGTGCCGGGGTCGGTGTCGAACACCACGGAGGCGCCGTCGTCGCTCCAGATATTGGCGCCGGCCTGGGGCATCAGCCCGCGGCGGAACCAGTAGCGCCAGGTGTAGCTGCCCGGATCCACGTAGGACAGCTGCACCTTGCCGCCGCTCTTTTCCAGCAGTTCCTTGCCCACCTCGATGTAGCCGTCCATGGTGGACATGCGCGCCGGGTCGATGCCGTATTCTTCAAACAGGTCGTTGTTGTAGAACAGCATTTTGGGCTGAAGGGCGTAGGGGATGCCGTAGATGCGGCCGTTGTAGGTGGCCTGGTCGAACGCGCCGGGGATGAACTGGTCAAGATAGGGCTGCACCTGGTCGGTGATGTCCTTCAAAATGCCGTTCTCGGCCAGCACCTGCATGCTCACGGGGAAGGTGGAGATGGCGGTGGGCAGGTCTGCGGTGGAGCCGGCGGTCAGGCTCATCATGACCTGCTGGCGCACCTCGGCCTCGCCCGAATAGTTTACCATTTCGACCTCGACGCCCTGGGCGCCGCTGCCCTCGCGGGCGATGTAGCCGTCGAAATAGCGCTTCATGTATTCCGGCATGCCATAGGTCCAAAAGGTCATTTTGCCTGCGGGGTATTCTTTTGCGGCGGGCGCGCTGCCGGCCGGCTGAGAGGCCGTTTGGCTGGGCGCGGCGGCGCTCTGCGAGGGGGCGGGCTGGCCGCAGCCCGCCAAAAGGCTGAGGCACAGCGCGGCCAGTACTGCAAGGGCAATAAAGCGTTTCATGGTTTCTTTCCTCCTTTGTGGTTTGGCGATTTTTTGTTTCACGGCTTGTGCCCGGCCCGCAAAAGGCCCCTCCCCGCTGCCGCCCCGCCTGTGCGCCGCGCCGGGCCCTGACGCCGCGCAGAACGGTAACATGCACATTCGACCTAAATAGGCTGAACGAGGGGAAGAAGAAGCAAGAAAGCGGATTTTTCCTTTTGCGGGCAGACATAAACCGGCGTGCACTTTTGGAATAAAAAACAGAAAATAAATCTTTATAAAATTGGATACATATTCCAACTAAAAACCAAAATAAAAAGAGAAAATAGCCTTGTGTTTCTTTTCTGAATTCATTATAATGCTGTTAAAACGCCCGGCAAATACGAAAAGGAGCATAATACATGCAAAATCAACCATCCCAGGCCCGGGAGGTGAAATTCTGCCGCCTGAACCTTGCGCCGGAGTTCCCCGTTGAGCTGATGCAGGGCGACAAGTGGTATTCCCCCTACCAGGCCATTACCATGGTGCATTTTCACAACTGCCTGCAGGTGGGGTATTGCTATGAGGGACAGGGGTATTCGCTGATTGACGGGGTGCTGTATCCCTACTGCACCGAAACGGTTTCGCTGATCCCGGCCAAGGCGCTGCATTTCTGCACCAGCCAGCGCAACGTGGTGAGCCGGTGGAAATGGCTGTATCTGGACCCCATCGGCCTTTTGCCGCGCATGAGCCACGGGCAGGAGCAGGCGCTGATGGCCGTGCTGTACGGCAAAACGCCTGTGCCATGTACCGTTACCTGGGGCGAGGCCCCCCAGATGGTGGAGATCGTGCGGTGCATGATCCGGGAGCTGGAAGAGCGGGGAAAGGGCTATAAGGACGCGGTGCGCGGGCTGGGGCAGGCGTTTGTGGCGGTGCTGCTGCGCATGGCGCGGGCCGGCATGCAGCAGGAGGAACGGCCGGGGGCAGGCGCGCGCGGCAACAATTTGCAGATCATTGCGCCCGCCATTGAGCATATCTCGATGTGCTATATGGAGCCGCTCACCGTGCCCCAGCTGGCGCAGCTGTGCCACATCAGCCCGACCCACCTGCGGCGGATGTTTCAAAAGATCATGGAGTGCTCGCCGCTGGACTATTTGCAGCTGACCCGCATGGAGGCTGCCTGCGCGCTGCTGATGCACACCGACACCTCGGTGCTGGAGGTGGGCAGCCGGGCGGGGTTTGCCACCCCCACCAGCTTTACCCGGCAGTTCAAAAAGACCTTTGGCATGACGCCGGGCAAATGGCGCGCCCGCATGATGGGGGCGGAAAGCGAATAAAAAGGAAACGGCATGGCCGGCTGCCCCAAAGGGCAGCCGGCCATGCCGCGCCATTGTTTCGATTGTGCGCGCGCCGGGCAAATTAAGTGGTATAATAAACAAAAAGGCCCTGACAGCCGCAACACTGGAAAGGAGAATCCCATTATGCTCACATCCTGGAACCCGCCCCGCCCGCCCGAGGGCGAAGAACTGGCCCGCCGCCTGACCGCCGCCCGGGAGCGGCTGGGGACGCTGCAGCTGAAGATCAAGGAACACGGCCTGCCCGTGCTGGTGCTGGTGGAGGGCTGGGGCGCCGCCGGCAAGGGAAGCATGATCGGCCGGGTGATCCGGCAGATCGACCCCCGCTTTTTCTCAGTGAATTCCATGAGCGCACCCACCGAAGAGGAGCAGCGCTTCCCCTTTTTGCACCGGTACATGGCGGCCATTCCCGAGGCGGGAAAGTTTGCCTTTTTGGATTCCGGCTGGATGGACGAGGTGGTGAAGGCGCGGCTGCGGGACCATTTGGAGGGGGAAAAGTACGAAAAGCGCATTGCCAGCGTGAACCGGTTCGAGCGCACCCTGACCGACAACGGCTACCTGGTGATGAAGCTGTTTTTGCACATTGGCCGCAAGGAGCAGAAAAAGCGGATTGAGCGGCTTTTGGAGGATGCAGATACCGCCTGGCGGGTGAGCTACAGCGACCGCTGGCAGAACAAACATTACGACGAGTGCCTGACGGTGTTTGAGGAATATATGCGCGCCACCAACCTGCCCAGCAGCCCCTGGTATGTGGTGGACGCGGCAGAAAAAAAGTGGGCGGAGCTGCAGATACTGGAAACGCTGTGCGCCGGCATTGAAACCGCGCTGCACAACGAGAACCTGGCGGTGCCCCTTTTGCAGAACACCTTCCCGCTGCGCACCATGCCAAGACTCAGCCAGGTGGAGCTGGACAAAACCCTGCCCGGCGAGGAGTATGAAGCCCGCAAGAAGGAGCTGCAAAAACGGCTCAGCCAGCTGCATAACCGGCTGTATTTGAAAAAAGTGCCGGTGATTGTGGTGTACGAAGGGTGGGACGCCGCGGGCAAGGGGGGCAACATCAAGCGGGTCACCGCCGCGCTGGACGCCCGGGGCTACCAGGTAAACCCCATTGCCAGCCCCGAGCCCCACGAAAAGGCGCGCCACTACCTGTGGCGCTTTTGGACCCGGCTGCCCAAGGCCGGGCACATTGCCATTTTTGACCGAAGCTGGTACGGCCGGGTGATGGTGGAGCGCATCGAGGGCTTTTGCGCGGAGAACGACTGGCAGCGGGCCTACAACGAGATCAACGAGTTCGAGGCCGAGCTGGCCGACTGGGGCGCGGTGATCCTGAAGTTCTGGGTGCACATTGACAAGGACACCCAGCTGGCCCGCTTTAAAGCGCGCCAGGAATGCCCCGAAAAGCAGTGGAAGATCACCGACGAGGACTGGCGCAACCGGGAAAAATGGGACGGCTACGAGCAGGCGGTGGACGAGATGCTGCAAAAAACCAGCACCGAGTATGCGCCCTGGCACATCCTGCAGTCGGTGGACAAAAAATATGCGCGGGTGCAGGCGCTGGAGCTTTTGGTGAACGCCCTGGAGAAAGCGCTGGACTGAGCCCGGCCACTGCAAAAAGCGCCCCGGACCCGCCGGCTGTACGCCGGGAGGCGGGCGCACTGAAAAAGAGAAAAGCGCCGGCCCCGGAGCATCTGCCCGGGGCCGGCGCTTTTGCGAAGGGGTGGAAGCCCGTTAGTGGGCAGAGCAGCTGCAGGCCCGGATGCGGCGGCGCAGAACGCCGTACAAAAGGCCCAGGCCTACCGCCAGCAGGATGTGGAACGCAGCGCCCAGAAAGCACAAAAACCAGGTGAGCTCATAGGGCAGCGCACAAAGGTATTCCAGGCTGTTGAGGGCCATCACGATGGCTGCGCCGGCAAGGCCCACATTATAAGTGATGTAAAAGGCGCAGAAGCCGTGGTCGCAGGTGAGGTGCAGCACCTTTTCCAGCGCGAGCAGCACCAGGAACAGCAGCATTCCCATCACCAGAAGATGGGAATGTACCCCCGCAAGAGGGGCGTATTCGGGGCAGCACCAGACCTGCAGCAGCAGCTGGTAGGCCAGGCCGGCAAGGATCCCCGCCAGCCCGTAGGCAAAGGCGGCGTTCAAGAGTTTTTTCATGGAGGAAAACCTCTCCTTTCAAGTGTTCTGTGCGCCATTCTATGCGCTGGGGCGCACCCGGGCAACCGCCGGGCACAAGGGCTGCGGGGGCCATACTTGCAAAAAGCGGGGCAAAGGTCTACAATGGGGCCGTAAAGTGTGCACGGGGTTTGGGAAAGGCCCCGGAAGAAAAAAGCGGGGCCGCGCCCCGGCGTGGGTCCCGGGCGGGGCGCAGGAGGGGGAAAGGACAAAATGGAAGCGACAAAAAGCGCGCTTTTTACCCGCAGGGAGCTCAGCCGCCTGCTGGTGCCGCTGGTCATCGAGCAGTTTTTGGCGGTGACGGTGGGCATTGCCGACACCATGATGGTGAGCCATGCGGGGGAGGCCGCGATCTCGGGCGTTTCGCTGGTGGACATGATCAACGGATTGATCATCAATCTGTTCGCGGCGCTGGCCACCGGCGGCGCGGTGGTGATCAGCCAGTATCTGGGCGCGAGGCAGCGGGAAAAGGCCCGGGCGGGCGCGGGGCAGCTGTTCAGCCTTGCGGCCATTGCGGGCGTTGGGCTGATGGCGCTGAGCCTTGCGCTGGCCCGGCCGATCCTGCGGCTGTTTTTCGGCGCCATTGCGCCGGACGTGATGGCCGCCGCCCTGACCTACCTGCGGATCTCGGCCCTGTCGTTCCCGTTTCTGGCGGTGTACAACGCGGGGGCGGCGCTGTTCCGCAGCCTGGGCAACAGCCAGGTGAGCATGCGGATCAGCATTTTGATGAACCTTGTGAACGTGGCGGGCAACGCAGTTTGCGTGTTCGGCCTGGGGATGGGCGTGGCGGGCGTGGCGATCCCCTCGCTGGTGGGCCGGGCGCTGGCGGCGGTGCTGATCCTGCGCAGGGCCGCCGACCCCGCGGGGCAGCTGCCCCTGGAGCTGCGGGCCTGCCTGCAGCTGGAGGGCGGCATGGCAAAGCGCATTCTGAACATCGGTATCCCCTCGGCCTTTGAGAACAGCCTGTTCCAACTGGGGCGCCTTTTGGTGGTGAGCATTATCGCGGGCTTCGGCACCGTGCAGATCGCGGCCAACGCGGTGGCCAACAACCTGGACAACATCGGCATCATTCCCGGGCAGGCCATCGGCCTGGGGCTGATCGCGGTGGCGGGCCGGTGCATCGGCGCGCAGGACAACGAGGCCGCCGTGCGCTACACCAAAAAGCTGGTGGGGCTGGTGTATGCGGTGGACGGAACGCTGAATGTTTTGGTGATGCTGTGCCTGCCGCTGCTTCTGAAGCTTTACAATCTGAGCGGGCAGTCGCTGGAGCTGGCCCGGCTGCTGGTGCTGATCCACGGCTGCTGCGCTTTGGTGCTCTGGCCGGCCAGCTTTACGCTGCCCAACGCCCTGCGGGCTGCAAACGACGTGCGGTTTACCATGGTGGTGAGCATTGCCAGCATGGCGGTGTGGCGCATCGGCTTCAGCTATCTTTTGGGCGTGCGCATGGGCATGGGGGCCATTGGGGTGTGGATCGCCATGATCGTGGACTGGGTGTGCCGCGCCGGTTTCTTTGTGGGCCGGTTTGCCAGCGGGGCCTGGAAAAAGAAATACAAAACGTAAAAAAGAGGAACCGCGATACAATTCGTATCGTGGTTCCTCTTTTGCATAAGGGGTGTTTTATACGGTCTGCTGGCAGGCCGCCACCCGGCGGCCGAGCAGCAAAAACAGCCGCACCAGCGCCACGGTGAGCAGGATGTGGAACAGGCCGGTCACGCCGCTGAGGGCGGCGTCCGGGCCTTTGGCCAGGGCCAGGCCGAAGACCTGGGCAAAGCCGCGCAGGCTCATCATGACGGCGGCCCCCACAACGCCGATGTTGTACAGCAGGAAGACGCTCTTGAATTTGCCGTCGGCCCAAAGGCCGAAGCACTTTTCCAGGGCCAGCAGCACCAGGCAGAACAGCATACCCAGCGCAAACAGGTGGGTGTGCACCCGCCCCAGGGCGGTGGGCGCGGTGTAGTGCAGGAACTTGGTGGCCTCGCGGAAGACGACCCCCATCACGATGCCGGCGACGCCATAGGCAAACGCGGCGTTCAGCAGTTTTTTCATACCGATCCCCTCCTTATTTGATATTAGTTCTTATTATAAATTATGGAGAAGGATTTTGCAAGCCCCGGCGGCCTTTGCACTGTAAACTTGAAATAAAAGCAAAGATAGGATAGAATAATTCATAATTATAGTATTTTATATATTCGGAAAATTGACAAATTGGAAGTTAAAAATGATTTGTTATAGAAGTTATGCGCGAATTTTTTGAAAAATGGATCCTGGTTTCAGATCGTCGCTACCAACTGTTCACGTTGGTTTCGTTTGGATTGGCATTTCTGATCCCGCTTGTGGGATGGGATCCGCTTTTGATCTTGTGGATCATAAACGCTTGCCTCGGGTATAGAGAAAACGCTCATAGCAAGATCCGGTTTGTTCATGCTGCTGTTGCTGCGGTTTTTTTGATATTGCTCCTGATGAATTTTGGGGGCAGAGTTTTTTCCTGATGCAATCCTGAGCGCAGTAAACTGCGGGATCCATCCTATAGAATGAACGTGAAAATCTAAAACCCGTGACTACCATAGAGCGGGAGCGCAGTACAAGGTTTCCTCTGAAATCCGAGATGCGTCAAGCTGAAATGCGGCAGCCCAGCCAGGGCCGCCGCGTTTTTTATTTGCGGAAAGCAGAAGCCTGGAGAAGCCCCGTCAGATGCGGCGGCTCCAGCTGTGGCGGCTGACGAGGGCCAAGAGGGGAAAGATTTCCAGCCGGCCCAAAAGCATGTCCGCCGTGAGCACCAGCTTGGGCAGGTCGCCGAAGGCGGCGTAGTTTGCCATGGGGCCCACCACCCCGAAGCCGGGGCCGATGTTGTTGATGCAGGCGAACACCGCCGAGAAGTTGCTTTCCAGGGGGAAGCCGTCCAGCGAAATGAAGATAAAACTGGCAAACACGATGAACCAGTAGGCCGCAAGATACGCCGATACGCCCTGCTGCACCTCGTCCTCCACCACCTTGCCGTTCACATGCACCAGCTGCACGCTGCGGGGGCGCAGGGTGCGCCGGATGTTGCACCGCAGCACCTTGGCCATAATGACCAGGCGGATGACCTTTACGCCGCCGCCGGTGCTGCCCGCGCAGGCGCCGATCAGCATGAGGCAGAGAAGGATCGCCTTGGAGAAGGCGGGCCAGAGATCAAAGTTCACAGTGGAAAAGCCGGTGGTGGTCATGATGCTGCTGACCTGGAAGAAGGCGTGGCGCACGCTTTCGCCCCAGCTTGCCATCATGGGGCGGATGTTCCAGGCGATCAGCCCGCCCGCCGCCAGCAGCACCAGGACATAACAGTGCAGCTCTTCGTCTTTGGCGGCCAGCTTGAAGCGCCGCAGCAGCAAAAGATAATAGATGCTGAAATTCACCCCGAACAGGGCCATAAAGATGGTGACCACCCATTGCAGGTAGGGGGTGTAGCTGGCCATGCTGTCGGCCTTTACGCCAAAGCCGCCGGTGCCGGCGGTGCCGAACGCGGTGCACAGGCTTTCGAACAGGGGCATGCCGCCGCCCAGCAGGAACAGAACGCACAGCGCGGTGAGAAACACGTACATGGCGTACAGGATCTTGCTGGTCTGCCCCAGGCGCGGGGTGAATTTGCCCACGCTGGGGCCCGGGCTCTCGGCGCGCATCAGGTAAAAAGCGCCGCTTTTGCGCCCGGCCGGCACAATGGCCAGCGCGAACACCAGAATGCCCATGCCCCCCAGCCAATGGGTGGTGCTGCGCCAGAACAAAAGCCCCCGGCTCATCTGCCCGGGGTCCGCAAGGATGGAGGCGCCGGTGGTGGTAAAGCCGCTGACCACCTCGAACAGGGCGTCCACATAGCGGGGGATCTGGCCGCTCAGATAGAAGGGCAGGCAGCCCAGCAGCGACATGACCACCCAGCAAAGGCCCACCGTGACGAACGCCTCCTGGGCAAAAAAACCACCCTTGGCGCGGCGGCCGGCCAGCAGCAGCGCCGCCGCGGCCAGGCCCATGAGGGCCAGCGAAACCGCAAAGGCCAGGGCCACGCCGCCCTCGCCGTCGACCCAGCACCAGGCAAGGCTGGGCAGCATAAAGGCCATTTCCACCAGCAGGATCAGGCCGATGGTGTGGCTTACAACACGAAAGTTCAAGGCCGCAACTCCTTTTTTGCCCCGCCTTCCAGGCGGGCGTGTTCACGCAAAGATATCGTTCATGCGCCGGAACTGGCTTTGGCGGGTCGTTACCACGATGGCGGTATCGCCGGTTTCGTAATGGGAAGCGCCGTCCGGGATGATGGTGTCGGGGCCGCGGGTGATGCAGGAGATCAGCACACCCGGCTTAACGGGCACATCCTTCAGGGGCACGCCCCGGTGAAGGACCGTGTCGTCCACCCGGAATTCCAGGGCTTCGGCCGCACCCTCGGCAATGTGGTGCAGCGCCAGGATGCTGCCGGTCTTATTCTGCATAGCGCGCACATACCTTGTGATGAGGGCGCTGCACAGTTCTTTGGGGCTGACCACGCTGCCCACGCCCATGTCCATGAACATGTGGCCATATTCCAGCCGGTTGACCTTGGTGACCACCTTGCGCACGCCCTGGGCGTGACCGTACATGCTGATGACGATGTTTTCTTCGTCCATGCCGGTGAGGGTGACGAGGGCGTCGGTCTGGGCCAGACCCTCGCTGGCCAGCAGGGCCTGGCTGGAGCCATCGCCCCAGACCACCGAGGCGCCGGGCAGCTGGTCGGCCAGAAGGCGGGCGCGGGCGCGGTCCTGCTCCACGATTTTGACCGAAACACGGGCGTCCAGAAGGCGCTGGGCCAGGTAATAGCTCACCCGGCCGCCGCCCACCAGCATGACCTGGCGGATCTTTTGCTTTGTGATGCCCAGATTTTTGATGAGCTGGGCCAGGTTCACCGCCCGGGCGGTGACAAAGATGCGGTCGCCCCGGCGCAGCACAAAGCTGCCGTCCGGGATGGTGACCTCGCCCTCGCGCAGCACCGCGCACACCAGCACCTTGACCTGGGCGATCTGGTAGAGCTGGTGCAGGGGAACGCCGTCCAGGCGGCTGCCCTCGTCGATGCGCAGGCCCACGATCTCGACCCGGCCCTTGGCAAAGCCGTCGCGCCGGATGAAGCTGGGAAATTGCAGCAGGTGAAAGATCTCGCGCGCGGCCGAAAGCTCCGGGTTGATGGTGAGCGAAAGGCCCAGTTCCTCGCGCATGACGTACAGCTGCTCGGAATATTCGGGGTTGCGCACCCGAGCGATGGTGTGGATGCGGGGGTTCAGCTTTTTGGCTGTAAGGCAGCACAGCAGATTGATCTCGTCGGCGCTGGTGGCGGCGATCAGCAGCTCGGCCTCGTTCACCTTGGCCTGCCGCAGCGCTTCCAGGGTGGCCGCGTTGCCCTGCACCGCCATTACGTCGTCGAGGTACATGTTGGCCTGCAATACGTGGGGGTTGGAATCGACGATGGTCACGTCGTGGCCCTCGTGCAGCAGCTGCCGGGTGAGGGCGATGCCCACCTTGCCGTCGCCGGCGATAATGATCTTCATGCCTGGCACTCCCTGTTCTTTGTGATGGGAAAACGGGCCCCGCGGCCCGCACAAAACACAGCGCGCCCCGCCGCCCCAAGGGACCTGCGCCGCGCACTTACCTATACTATAACCGCCCAGCGAAAAAGAAGCAAGTGACAAAGACGCTTTTTCGCCAAAACCAGCCCCGGGACCGGACAAAAAGCGCTTTTTGCAAAAAGCGCGGAGGGCGCGCCGCCCCGCGAAACCGCCTTGCCGGGCCCGGGGATGCGGCGGCTTTTTCTTGACATGGGCCGCCGCGTGGGATACCATAAAGATAAGAAAGGGCGGCATGCCGCCGCCCGCAAATTTGGGACGGAGCGAAGATGCAGAACGCAAAAAATGGTTATATCCTGGCCGGCACCGAGGCGTTCACCCGGGGGGAACTGGACAACGTGGCCCTGGCTGAAAATGCGGTGTGCCTGGAACAGACGGCGGGCCGCTATGTGCTGTATGGGTGCTACACCTCGCCGGTGATCGCTTTTCCGCCGTTTACAGAACTGGCCATGAGCTGGAACGCCGAAACCCCGCAGGGCACGGTGGTGGAGGCGCAGGCCCGGGTGCTGGTGGACGGCGCATGGAGCGGCTGGATGAGCTTTGGCAAGTGGAGCCCGTACCTTTCGCGGGCCAGCGCCTGCCAACCGCCCGCAGCCCCGGCCTATCTGCAGGGCGACACGGTGCATATCCCCCAGGGGCGCGCGATCCAGGCGCAGCTGCGCATTTACCTTTATACCGACGACGAGCGCCAGAGCCCCAGCGTGCGGCTGCTGGCGGCCAGCGTGCGCCCGGCGGAGTGGACCCAGGAGCCCGCCGCGCCCTATGGCCGCCTGCTGCGGCTGCCCGCCTACAGCCAGCAGGTGCGGGACCCGGCGCTGCGCCAGGGCATGAGCGCGGCCGCCGCGCTGGCGAGCCTTGTGAACCGCTGGGGGCAGGACGCGCTGCCCGAGGAACTGGCCCACGCCATGTTCGACCACGGCGGCCCCGGCTGCCACAACCACGCCTTCGCCGCGGCCCTGGCAGGCGCCTACGGTTACGAGGCGTACCTTGCGTACCTGGACCCGGCGGCGGTGTGGAACCATGTGAAGCTGGGCGAGTCGGTGGCGCTGGAGGTGCACTACGCCGCCACGCCCGAGGACGCGCAGGCCACCGGCCTGCCCCTGCTGCCCGGCGCGTTTGCAAACGGCGAAAACCAGCTGATGGCGCTGCGCGGGTTCGAGCTGGCGGGCGACACGGCGTTCGCCCTGGTAAACGACAGCCTGGCGCCCAGCGACCGGGAGGCCGAGCACCGCTATAAGGCCGACGATCTTTGGAAGGCATACAGCGGCCGGGCCCTGCTGGTGCGGGGCAGGCACAAGGGGCAGGGCGCAGGCAGCCCCGGCCGCCGCCACGCCGCGCTGCGGCCGCTGCCCCAGGTGGGCGCTTACATGTTCCAGGCCGAAGGGGGCGAGGACCAGCCCCTGCCTGCAGAGTTTGCAGGCACGATTGCCTGCGCGGTGCAGGACGGCACGGCCCACGCCACCACTGCCCACAAGCATTTTTGCTACGTGCAGGCGGCGGCCGACGGCGGCGTGCACCTGCCGCCGGAATTGCTGGGCGAAAGCAAAAAGATTACGGTTTACGCCATCTGGCCCAGCGGCTGCACGCTGGTGGGCGAGGTGAACACATCCGGATAAACCGGCCCGCCGGGCCGGAAAAAGAAGGGGGTCATACCATGGAACGCACCATCATTGCACTGAGCCGCGAATACTGCACCGGGGGCATCGGCATCGCCCGCCAGGTGGCCGAGACGCTGGGAGTGCCTTTTTACGACAAGGAGCTGATCACCCTTGCCGCCAAGGAGAGCGGCCTTTCGGAGGAGGCGGTGGCCGCCAGCGAAAAGCGCCGCACCGGCAGCCTTTTGTACGGCCTTTACACCATGGGGGCCGACCTGCCCCTGAGCGACCAGGTGTATATCATCCAGAGCAAGGTGATCCAGTCGCTGGCGGAAAAGGGGCCCTGCGTGATTGTGGGCCGGTGCGCGGACTATGTGCTGCGGGACGACGAGCGCCTGCTGAGCGTGTTTTTGCACGCGCCCGCCGACTACCGGAGAAAGTGGGGCCTTGCACAAAAGCAGCTGCCCGCAGACCTGGACGACCGCGCCCTGGAAGCGCTGATCGAAAAGGAGGACAAACGCCGCGCGGGCTACTACAACTATTACACCGAATACCGGTGGGGCGCCGCCGAGCACTACGACCTGTGCCTGAACGCAGAGCTGGGGCCGGAGCTGTGCGCGGGGCTGATTTTGCAGGCGACCGGAAGAAAATAAAAGAAAAGCCGCGTTATCTCTTGACAATAGTATGACTTTGTGCTAATAATAAAAGGGATAAGGCATTGCAAACAAGCATTTTAGGCCAGCTGCCGGCGTCCGCGGGCGGCTGGCTTTTTTGCGGTCACAACCACAATTTTGTTCACAGGAGGGCTTTTTGAACATGTATGATCTGGTGATCGTGGGCGCCGGCCCGGCCGGCATTTTTACCGCGCTGGAGCTGCTGCGCAAGGGTTCAAAGCAAAAAATGCTGATCGTGGAGAAGGGCCGCCCGGTGGAAAAGCGCCACTGCCCCAAGGCCGAGACCGGCCGCTGCATGAACTGCAAGCCCTACTGCCACATTACCACGGGCTTTTCGGGCGCGGGCGCCTTTTCAGACGGCAAGCTGAGCCTGTGCTATGAGGTGGGGGGCGATCTGCCCAGCCTGATCGGCGAACAGTTTGCCCAGGAATTGATGGACTACACCGACGGTATCTACCTGGAATTCGGCGCGGACCCCCACGTGGAGGGGGTGTACGACGGCGAGGAGATCAAGGAGATCCGCAAGAACGCCATCCAGGCGGGGCTGAAGCTGGTGGACTGCCCCATCCGCCACTTGGGCACCGAGAAGGCCCAGGGGCTGTATCTGGCCATTCAGAACTACCTGACCGATCACGGGGTGGAAATGCTGTTCGGCACCGAGTGCACCAACATCCTTTTGGAGGGCGACCAGTGCCTGGGGGTGCGGGTGCGGGAGAACGGGGGCGCGGAGCGCGAGGTGCGGGCAAAGCGCACGGTGATCGCCACCGGCCGCCGCGGCGCGGACTGGCTGGAGAACATCTGTGCGGAGCACGGCATCGCCCACAAGCCCGGCACGGTGGACATCGGCGTGCGGGTGGAGGTGCGCAACGAGGTGATGGAAAAGGTGAACAAGGTGCTGTATGAGTCGAAGCTCATCGGCTACCCCAAGCCCTTTAAAAACAAGGTGCGCACCTTCTGCCAGAACCCGGGCGGCTTTGTGAGCCAGGAGAACTACGACAACGACCTGGCGGTGGTGAACGGCCACTCGTATAAGGAAAAGAAGAGCCCCAACACAAACCTTGCCATTTTGTGCAGCCACAACTTTACCGAGCCCTTCAACCAGCCCATCGAGTACGCCCAAAAGGTGGGCGAGTTGACCAACATGCTGGGCGCGGGGCACATTATGGTGCAGCGCTACGGGGATATTCTGGACGGCAAGCGCACCTGGGCCAAGGAGCTGAGCCAGTCCAACGTGAAGCCCACGCTGGTGGACGCGGTGGCGGGCGACATCACCGCCGCCATGCCCTACCGGGCCATGACCAACATTGTGGAGTTCATCCAGATGCTGGACCAGGTGGTGCCGGGCTTTGCCAGCGGCGAAACCCTGCTGTACAGCCCGGAGCTGAAATTTTACTCGAACCGCATCCGCATGGACGCGGACCTGGTGACCAACATCCGCGGCCTGCACTGCCTGGGAGATTCCTCCGGGTGGACGAGGGGGCTGATGATGTCCAGCGTGATGGGCGTGCTGATGGGGCAGAAGATCATGCAGTGGGAAAACCGCTGAACTATAAAATAAAAGAGGGCCGCACGCCTTGCTTTCCCCACAGGATGCACCATGAGGGAAACGTATCAGGATTCAACACAAAAGTGCCTGTCTGTGGAAAACATGTTTTCCACAGACAGGCGCTTTTAAGTTTCAGGTGGTTCAATGACGAATTTGTCTTTCGCATAATCCAAAGCCAGACCGAGAAGTTCGTTGCGGCTGCGGTTGGTCCTTTGGGCCAGTTTCTCGTAATATTGCAGGATGGATAGATCAATGCGTACGGAAAAGGTCACGGCTTCTGTTTTGGGAGAGATTTTTAGTTCAGACATAATAAAAACCCTGCAACTTTCATTTAAATCTTAGTTTATATGATAAAGAATTTCTTTGATATAAGGGGGGGATTAAAAATGTTAAATTGCACGGAATAGCAGGAATAAAAACGTTTTCTTTGGATTAAGGAATGGAAAGATTGAATGAGGCCGTTTCTGTGGCGATACCATTTATTATAGTAAATTTCATCGGGCAAAGCTGCGCACAGGATTCATTTGTTCACGAAAAAAACAGCATTCAATGCACAGAAGGCTTGCGCCTGTTCATGATAGAGGGGTGTGCCCTTTGTGGTTGGATTTTTGCAGCGGGCTGTGCTATAATACTTTCACAATATTAAAAACAGCGCGCGCCGCCGCTGGGGCCGCGCGCGGGAATGGAGAAATGATATGGTACGCATCACCATGGAAAACGGCGGGGTCATTGATCTGGAGCTGGACGCAGCGGCCGCGCCCCTGACTGTGGAGAACTTTTTGAAGCTGGTGAACGAGGGCTTTTACGACGGCCTGACCTTCCACCGCATCATCCCCGGGTTCATGATCCAGGGCGGCTGCCCGGACGGCACCGGCATGGGCGGCCCGGGCTGGCACATCAAGGGCGAGTTCCAGAAAAACGGCTGGGAGAACCCCATCCGCCACAGCCGCGGCGTGATCAGCATGGCGCGGGCCATGGACCCCAACTCGGCCGGCAGCCAGTTCTTCATTATGCACGCCGACGCGCCGCACCTGGACGGCAGCTACGCCGCGTTTGGCCGGGTGGTGAACGGGATGGACGTGGTGGACGAGATCGCGGCCGTGGCCACCGGCTACGGCGACAAGCCCCAGCAGCCGGTGGTCATTGAAACCATGCGGGTCGTGGAAGAATGACGGAGCGGCTGAAACAGCTGTGGGCCAAATACTATGAGCAGCTCACCTACCTGATCTTCGGCGGGCTTGCCACCCTTTTGAACATTGTGCTTGCCATGGTGTTCCGCAGCTTCGGCATGCCCACCACCCTGAACACGGTGCTGGACAACGTGATCTGCATTTTGTTCGCCTACACCACCAACCGGCTGTGGGTGTTCAAAAGCCGCAGCAGGGGCGCCGACGCGCTGCGGGAATTCGGCTCGTTCATTGCCTGCCGCCTGGGCACCATGGTGATGGACGTGGCGGTGATGTGGCTGGGGGCCGATGTGATCGGCCCGGCGCTGCTGCCCGCCGCGTGGCTGGGGCTGTGGTTTTTGGGCGTGAAGGTGTTCTCGAACGTTTTGGTGATCGTGTTCAACTACGTTTTTTCCAAAAAGATCATCTTCATCAAGAAAAAGTAGGCTGCCAGGCACATTTTTGGCCGAAACTGAAGCATTTGCAAAAGGTATTTCGTTCTAATGAGCGAAATACCTTTTATTTTTTGCAATATGGTATTGACAAATAATATTATACGAAATATAATATTGCTACAGACACAACAAAGGAGGCGAGGGCATGGCGTTCAATACGGGGGCGGCCCTGCTGGATGCGCTGGTGCTGAGCACGGCGGCGCGGGAGCCGACCTATGGCTACCGCATCACGCAGGATGTGCGCCAGATTATGGTGGTGAGCGAAAGCACTTTGTACCCGGTGCTGCGGCGCTTGCAAAAAGAGGGGTATCTGGAGACCTACGATCAGGAATTTGCGGGGCGCAACCGGCGCTATTACCGGCTGACCGAGCCGGGCGGCGAGGCGCTGGAGCAATACCGGGCGGACTGGATCGATTATAAAACAAAGATCGACGCAATGCTGTTGGGAGAGGGGGAAGCGCAGTGACCAGGGAAGAATTTTTGCAGCGGCTGGACAAGGCGCTGCTGGCGCAGGTGACCGAGGAAGAGCGGACCGAGGCCATCCAGTTTTATGAAGAATATTTCAGCGAGGCCGGCCCCGAACAGGAAGAGGCGGTACTGGCCGAGCTGGGCAGCCCCGAAAAGGTGGCGGCCATTATTAAGGCAAACGTGCCGGGCAGCCGCGCCGAGCAGGAGACGGAACAGCCCGCCGCGCCGCGGCAGGAGCCGCAGGCTGGCCCCGCGCCTGAGCTGACCCTGGAAGGGCCGGACTGGGCCGCCGGCAAGCCGCAGGAACAGCCCCAGGCGGAAGAAGAACCCCCGCGGCAGGCGCAGCCCGAGCACCAGATCCCGCTGCCGGTGTATGCCCGGCCGCGGCCGGCGGGCATGGGGGCGGCGGCGCAGGCTGTGCCCCAATACACGCCGCACCCGGGCGGCGCGCAGCCCCGCCGCCTGAGCAACAACGCGATCCTGCTGATCGTGCTGGCGGTGCTGCTGCTGCCCCTGTGGGGCGGGCTGCTCACCGGCGCGCTGGGCGTGCTGTTCGGCTTTCTGTGCGTTGGGTTTGCGCTGGTGATTGCGGGGGGCGCCACCATTGTGGCGGTGATCGCGGTGCTGGCGGCCAACGCCTCCGCGGCCTTTGCCGCGGGCATTCCGGTGGGCCTGATCACCGTGGGCCTGTGCCTTGCGGCTGCGGCGCTGGGCGTGCTGCTGATCGCGGGCGGGCTGTGGTTCAACTTCAGGGCGATCCCCGCGCTGTGGCGCGGGCTGAAAAAAGCGATCAACTGGCTGTTTGGCCGCCGGAAGGAGGCGTGAGGGGATGAAAAACTTTATTCGGGTCTGCGCGGGCCTTGCCGCCGTATTCCTGGTGCCGGGCATTCTGTGCATGGTGATGGGCACGGCGCTGGGCGGAAGCTGGAGCGAGGCGATGCGCTACACCAGCGTGGGCAACGGGCGCTACGGCGTGCAGCTGCTGGGCTGGAACGACAGCTACGTGAGCGACTGGGGTGAGTATTACGCCGGGGAGCACCACGGCGGCTGGGCGGCCCCCGAGGCCCCCGAGGCCCCCGAAGCCCCGGAACCGCCGCAAGCGCCCACCGCGCCCACGGCGCCCGGCGCCACCGAGCTGCGCCAGCGGCTGGGCAGCTATAACGGGCTGGAGAACCGGGCCCCGGAAACGGTGGCGAAGGCCACCAAGCTGGAATTTGAGCTGAGCGGCACCAAGGAGATACAGATCATCCCGGCGGAGGGCTTTGGCCTTTACGCCGAGGGGGACGTGGGCACTCTGACCACCCGGATGGACGGCTCCACCTGGAAGGTGGAAACGAACCACCGGCGCACGGTGGCCGGCACGCTGTACGTCCTGCTGCCGGAGGGCGCGCAGTTTACCGAGATCGAACTGATGGTCGGCGCGGGCGGCATCACCGGCAGCGGGCTTTCGGCGGATAAGCTGGAGGCCACCGCGGGCGCAGGCGCGGTGGATCTGACCGGGGTATGGGCCCGCAAGCTGGAGCTGACCGCCGAGGCGGGAAGCATTTCGGTGCAGGGCGAGGTGACCCAGAAAGCGGAGCTGGACGCTCAGGCGGGCTACATTTACCTGCTCACCCCGAAGCCCGCCGACTACGGCTACAAGATCGAGTGCAGCATGGGCAGCGTGAGCATCGACGGCGACAACTACAGCGCTTTGAGCAGCAGTGTGAAGCACAATTCCCACGCGGCCACGATGTTTGACGTGGACTGCAGCGTGGGCAGCGTGGAAGTGGCATTTGAGTGAACCCCGACCCATACAATTAAAAAGGAGAGAGTGAATTATGGAACCAAAACGTTTGACGAAGGGCCATACCAAAATGATCTGCGGGGTGTGCAGCGGCCTGGCCGAATACCTGAATGTGGACGTGACCCTGGTGCGTTTGGGCACGGCGGTGCTGACCGCTGTGTGGGGCACCGGCCTGGTTGCCTACATTGTGGCGGCCATCATCATGCCCGAGCCCCCGCTGGAATAACCCCAAAACGGCCCGGCACAGGGCGGCGCAGGCTGCCGCCCTGTGCCGCTTTGCGGCCCGGCGCGCCGGGCCTATGGAAAAGGAGATGCGGATCCAATGAAAAAGATATTTTTTTCGCCGGACGGCTGCCTGCGCAGCGGCTGGCAGATGGCCCTTTACATGGTGGTTTATTTTGCGGTGAGCCAGGCGGTGACCATGGCGCTTTCCATGGTAGTGAACCCCCTGCTGCTGTTTTTGCTGGGCGGGGTGGAGGGCGTGCGGGCCTGGCCCGGCCTCATGGGGCTGAACTACATCCTGTTGGCGGTGGTGAACCTGGTGGCCGCCTGGGCCCTGGCGGCGCTGTTTGCGGCCCTGAACAAAAAGCGGGGCGTAAAGCTTTGCTTTGGGGTGGGCGGCAAAGGCCTGCGCCAGTTGGGCGCCGGGCTTTTGGCGGGCGCGGCGTCCATGGCGGTGGTGGCCGCCATGCTGTACGGCTTTGGCGACATGCGCTTTACCGGCTTTGGCTTTTCGCCCATGCTGGCGGTCTACCTGGTGCTGTTCATCACGGTGGGCATTACCGAGGAGACCCTGTGCCGTGGCGTGCTGCAGGGAGCTTTGGCCGGCCGTGTGCCCGCGGCGGCGGTGGTGCTGGTTCCCAGCGTGCTGTTTGGCCTTCTGCACTTTGCAAACCCGGGCTTCGGCCTGCTGCCCTGCCTGAACATCATTCTGGTGGGGGTGCTGTTCGCGCTGGTCACCCTGCGCAGCGGCAGCCTGGCGGCGGCCATTGGCTACCACATCACCTGGAACTTTTTCCAGGGCAACGTGTTCGGCGTTCTTGTGAGCGGCACCGACACCAACGCCGCCAGCCTGATCTCGGGGGAGCTGACCCGCGCGAACATTTGGAACGGCGGAAATTTCGGCGCCGAGGGCGGGCTGTACGTGACCCTTCTTTTGGTGGTGAGCATCGCGCTGGCATGGAAATTCTGGCCCAAGGGCGAAGCCCCGGCCAAAGCGGCCGCGCAGCTGCCAAACGAGGCGTGAACCGCGGCCCCAATCCAATAAAGAAGCCCGGAACGCTTGGCGTTCCGGGCTTCTTTGCCGCCAAAACAGCGGCGGAGCATGCTGCACAAGGGCGGAATCAGTTGAAATGGTCGGCCCATTCCACGCAGTAGCGTTCGGGCAGGGCGCTGACCTTGTATTTGACGTAGCAGGCGTACTGTTCGCTGCCCGCAAAATCGTAGTAGGCCTGGGCGGGGGTGAGGGGCGTTTTGAGGGTGAACACGTACACCGGCTGGATGTAGGGGTTCATGGGGTCCTGGTCGTATTCCAGCTCCCAGGCGACCAGGTCGCCGGAAGAAAGGGCGTAATCCCGCCAGCCGTTTTGCAGCTCGGCGTCCAGCCGGGCCTGCAGGGCGGCCTGCGCGTCCTCCAGGGTGCGCAGGGGATAGGTGGCCACCACCTGGGTTTCGGGGGGGAGGGCCAGGCGGGCAAGCCGCAATTCGCCGCCCGCGCCCAGTAAGCCGTAGACCCGCTTGAAGCTGTAGTTGAACAGCTTTTGGCTGATGGTGTCGGCCTCGCCGCCCGCCTCGTAATAAAAGTGGTCCTCGTAAATGGCTTTGCCCGCATAGGTGTAAGACGCGCCCGGCGTTTGCCAGGCAGGCGTTTGCAGCCCCGCCAGCCCGGCAAACTGCGCAAGGGCCGCGTCGTCGGCTTGGCGGACGGCGGAGAGGCTGGCGTACTGGGTTTCGTCGCTGCCTGCAGAGGAGAGGTTTTGCAGGGTGAGCTGGGTGCCCGAGGCGCTGAGCCGCCACAGGGCGGAGCCCGCGGGCTGTTCCTGGGCGGGCAGCTGGTCCTGCCACAGGTCGGCGTTCACCAGGCGGCCGGTGCAGGAATAGGGCCAGAGCTGGGGGGTGGGGTAGCCCTGAGGGGCTTCGTCGGCATCCTCCAGCCACAGGGGCAGGCCCAGCGCGTCGGCGGCTTTTTGCAGCAGGGCTTCCAACGCCTGGCTGCCCTGCTGCCCGCTTTGGGCGTACCAGACCGGCAGCTCGGCGGGCAGGCTCTCCTGCGGCAGGTTATAGGTGGGGTTGGCGGTTTTTAATTCGCCGGCGGTTTTTGCGAGATAGACGACTTCGCTGCCCATGCCGCCGGAACCGGTTTCGCCCCAGACGAGCACGGGGCGGCCGTCCACCCGGCCCAGGTCAAAGCCGGAGCCGTCGGTCTTGGCGGTCCCGCCGGAAACGCGGGGAGCGGCCTCGGGCACGCCGGCTTCGGGCGAGCCGGCGGCGGGTGCGCAATCGTTTGCGGCGGCAAGCTGGGGCTCGCCGGCCGCGGCGCCCGGGTTCAGCAGGCCGCTGCGCAGGGCCGCGGGCACGGCCACAAGGGCGAAGGCGGCGGCTGCCGCCAGTGGCAGCGCGGCTTTGCGCCAGCGGAGGACTGGGGGGGTGCGGGTGCCGGGCTGCCCTGCTCCGCCGGGCTCCTTTTGTGCCTCGGCCATTTTTGCCAGGGTGGCGGCCTTCCAGCCTTCGCCGGGGGTGACCTTGGCCATGGCGCTGCGGTAATGCTCTAAATTGCTCATGGCTCGAAGTCTCCTTTCAGGGCGGTTTTAAGCAGGGCCCGGCCGCGGGAAAGCTGGCTGAGCACGGTGTTCTGGTTCAGCCCCAGCAGGCCGGCGATCTCGGCGGTGGAATAGCCCTCGATGTAGTGCAGGTAGATGACCTGCCGGTATTTGAGAGGGAGCTTTGCCACCGCCTCCACCACGCCTGCCTCCTCGGGGGTGAAGGGGGCGGCGAGGCCCTCGTCCAGAGGGCCGGTGCGGCGCTGCCAGGCGCTGCGGAAATGGCTTTTGCACCGGTTGATGGCGCAGCGAAGAAGCCAGGCTTTTTGATGCTCCGGGCTCTCGAAGGCCGGGGCGTTTTTTACCAGGCTCAAAAAAACTTCTTGGGCGATATCCTCCGCATCCTGCGGATTCTTCACCAGGGTGTAAGCGGTGCGCAGCACCAGAGGGCCGTATGCCTCCACGGCCTCTTCCGGGGCCAGCACGGCGGCCGCAGCAGCCTCCATCCCGGCGCCCCCTTTCTGTATGGGATACAAAGTTACCTGCCCTATTATTGCATGCCCGGGCGAAAAATGCAAAAAAGCCGCCGCCCCAGGCTGGGGCGGCGGCCGGAAAACAGGGAGAAAGAAGCCGGGAGGAGGGGCTCAGCTGTTTTTGGCCTCGAACCAGAACACGCTGCCCTGGCCGAGCGTGCTGTCGACCCCAAAGCGGAAGCCGTGGCTTTGCAGGATGGCCTTGGTGATGGAAAGGCCCAGGCCAGTGCCCACCTTGCCCGCGTCGCTGCGGCTGCGGTAGTAGCGGTCGAAGATATAGGGCAGGTCCTCGGCGGCGATGCCCGCGCCGTGGTCCTCCACCTCCACCCGCGCGCCGCCGCCCGCAAGGGGCAGCACCCGCAAAAGGAAGATCCCGTCCTCGCCGATGTGGTGCAGGGCGTTGCCCAAAAGGTTGTGGAGCACCCGCTCCATCATGGCGGGGTCGGCCAGAACGTCGCAGGGGGCGGCGGCCTGGAGCTGGAGGCGGCAGCCGTTCTGCGCGCAGAGGGCATCGTACCGCTGGGCGACCTCTTCGCACAGCTGCGCGATGTCAAAGGTGACGCGCTGGGGCTGGTCGGTGCCGCTGGAAACCTTGGAGAGCTCCATCACACTGTTCACCAGGCCCGACAGCCGGTCGGTTTCGTCCACGATCACGTTGAGCTGTTCGGTGCGCTTTTCCGGCTCGCTGCCGGTGAGATCCCGCACGGTTTCGGCATAGCCCTTGATGAGGGTGAGGGGGGTGCGCAGGTCGTGGCTGACGTTTGCCAGAAGGTCGCGCTGAAGCTGGGCCGCCCGGTTCACCTGGCCGGCCATGTGGTTGAAGTCCTGCGCCAGCAGGCCGATCTCGTCGGTGGTGGGAACGTCCACCCGCACCTTGTAATTACCGTCGGCCATTTGGCGGGCGGCATGGCTGAGCTTGGTGAGCGGGCGGGTAAACCACCGGCTGAACCACCAGGCCCCGCCCACCGAGAACGCCAGCAGCACCGCCAGCAGCACGGGCATGAGCTTGCCCATGACCACGGCCGCCTCGCCCACCCGGGCCAGGCTGGCGGACAGGATCACGGTGTAGTTGCCGTTTTCGCCGTTGGAGGCCCGCTTGCCCACCACCAGCTGCTGGGTGTCGCCCGCGCCGTTGACCGTGACGTTGCAGCTGCCCTGCTCGGCCACGATGCGGCGGATTGCGATCATGTTGCTGGTGTCGAACTCGTTCTCGCCCACCACCCAGTTGCGCAGGCTGCCGCTGGTTTCGTGCAGCAGGCAGGGATACAGCCCCTCGAAGCCGATCACGTATTGCAGGGTGCTGTCGGCAATGTCGACACAGCTGTTGTGGAAATCCAGCTTGCCCTCGGCGGCCAGGGCGTTGACCTGGTTCCAGAAATCCCAGTTGAGCTGCACCCGTGAGCCGGAAAGCTGCAGGGGCCGGCGGCTGATGGGGTCCTCGCTGGCCTCGATGAGGGCGGCGAGGGTGTTCACCTGGGCCGAGAGGTGGGTGTAGATGTAGCGGTTGTAGAGCGGCTGGAGCAGCTGGGTGGAGAAAAACCACACCAGCCCCAGCACAAAGGCGCTGAACAGGCACATGAACAGCATGAGCTTTGCGCGCAGGCCCCAGAAGGGGTGATCTTTTTTCGGCGGCTTTTTAACCGCCTGTTTGACTGCCTGTTTCAAGATGCGCGCCCTCTCACTTTACCCCATCCGGGTCGAATTTATAGCCGATACCCCACACGGTCACAATGGCCTCGCGGTAGCGGCCCAAATGGCCGCGCAGCATTTTGATGTGGGTGTCGACGGTGCGGTCCTCGCCGTAATAGTCGTAGTTCCAGACTTTTTGCAGAATGCGCTCGCGGGAGAGCGCAAGCCCCTTGTTGGAGGCCAGGAACACCAGCAGGTCAAATTCCTTGGGGGTGAGGGCGGCCTCCTGCCCGTCCACTTTTACGCTGTGGCTCGCCTCGTCGATGGAAAGGCCGCCGAAGGTGTAGACCCCGCCCGCGGCCTCGGGGCGGGGCATGGTGCGGGCCAGCACCGCCTTGACCCGGGCCACCAGCTCGCGGGGGCTGAAGGGCTTTACCACGTAGTCGTCGGCGCCGCCCTCCAGGCCCGCCAGCTTATCGTATTCCTCGGCGCGGGCGGTGAGTATGATGACCGGGGTGGTGATCTTGCGGCTGCGCATCTCTTTCAGGCAGGTCATGCCGTCTACAAAGGGCATCATGATATCCAGGATCACAAGGTCGATGCCCCCCAGGCTCAGCGCGGCCAGGGCGGCGCCCCCGTCGCTGGCTTCCTCGCAGACAAAGCCGTCGTGTTCCAGGTGGGCGCGGATGAGTTCGCGGATGCGGGGCTCGTCGTCCACGATGAGAATTTTTGCCATGGTACGGATCCTCCTCTCGCAGTGTGTTTGTTCTTATAGTACCATAATAAAAGCAGGATGTGGAAAAAATGTGAAAGCCGGCGGAAAAATGTGTGCCGGATGGATTGACGGCGGTGCGGCGCGGCGGTAGAATGGTGAAACGAGAGGGGGAGAAAGACCATGATCGAAATTTTGATCGTTCTGGCCGCGCTGGTGTTGGCGGTGCTGTTTGTTGTGCGCCCCGGGCGGGTGCGCCCGGCCCAGCTTGCGCCGTTCCAGGGCTGGAACTATGCCCACCGGGGGCTGCACACCCAGGACAAACAGGTGGCGGAAAACAGCCTGCCCGCCTTTGCCGCCGCCGTGGCGGCGGGGTACGGCATGGAACTGGACGTGCAGCTTTCGAAAGACGGCCAGGTGGTGGTGTTCCACGACGACACGCTGGACCGGGTGACCGGCGTGCAGGGCAGGGTGGACGCGTTCACCTGGGAAGAACTGCAGAAAATGCAGCTGTGCGGCGGCGCGGAGCGTATGCCCCTGTTCACCGAGGTATTGGCGGTGGTGGCGGGCAAAACGCCGCTGATCGTAGAGCTGAAAAGCGGCCCGCGCAACAGGGAGCTGTGCCAGAAGACCCTGGCGCTGCTGCGGGAGTACGAGGGGCCTTTCTGTGTGGAGAGCTTTGACCCCACCGTGGTGGCCTGGTTTAAAAACAACGCGCCGGACATTCTGCGCGGCCAGCTGGCCGACGATTACCACAGCTACAAAAAAATGCCCGCGCCGCTGGCCTTTGCGCTGAGCCGGTGCCTTGGAAACTGCCTGGCCCGGCCCCAGTTCATTGCCTGGGGGCCCCGCAAAAAGAATGTGATGGTAAAGCTGGCCGAGGCCTTTGGCCCCATGAAGGTATTCTGGACGGCCCACGCCGACATGGACACCCAGGCCCTGCAGGCAGAGTACGACGGGGTGATTTTTGAGTTTTACACCCCCCGGCCCCGCTATTGAACGGAGGAAGGCACACGGTATGACCCTTGACATGACCCGGGGAAGCCCGGCGAAACTGATTTTGCAGTTCAGCCTGCCGCTGTTTATCGGCAACCTGTTCCAGCAGTTCTACAACATGGCCGACACCTTTATTGTGGGCCGCACGCTGGGGGCGGGGGCGCTGGCCGCCGTGGGCTGCACAGGCGGGCTGAACTTTTTGGTGATCGGCTTTGCCCAGGGCCTGGCAGCGGGCTTTTCCATCACCACGGCCCAGCGCTTCGGCGCGGGCGACGCGGAGGGGGTGCGGCGCAGCTTTGGCTGCTCGGCCGCGCTGTGCGGCCTGGCCACCCTGGTGCTGACCCCCCTGACCGTGTGGGGCGCGCCCCACATCCTGCGCATGCTGCACACGCCTGAGGATATTTTGCCCGGCGCCGAGGGATATATCGGCGTGATCTTTGCGGGGCTGGGGGCGTCGATGCTGTTCAACCTTTTGGCAAGCGTTCTGCGCGCCGTGGGCGACAGCCGCACCCCGCTGTATTTCCTGATCGTTGCCAGCGCGCTGAACATTGCGCTGGATATCCTGTTCATCACCCGGTTCCACATGGGGGTGGCGGGCGCGGCCTGGGCCACGGTGCTGGCCCAGCTGTTCAGCGGGGCGCTGTGCATCTGGTACATTGCCCGCCGCTTTGCCCAGCTGCACTTTAAAAAGGCCGCGCTGCGGCCCGCCTGGCCGGAGGCCGCGGCGCATTTGCGGATCGGCTTTCCCATGGCGTTCCAGTACAGCATTATTGCCATTGGGGCGATTGTGCTGCAGATGGCGGTGAACGACCTGGGCAGCGACGCAGTGGCGGGCTTTACCACCGGCGACCGGCTGGTGAACCTGTTTGCCCAGCCGCTGGTGAGCTTTGGCACCACCATGGCCACCTTTGCGGCCCAGAATTACGGCGCGGGGGATTACCTGCGCATCCGCAAGGGCATGTTCCAGTGCCTTGCCATGTCCACCGGGTACAGCCTGGCGGCGGGGGTGGTGAGCATTGCGTTCGGGCGGGCGCTGGCGCGGGTGTTTTTGCCCGGGCAGGAACAGGTGGTGGAGCTGGCGCACACCTACCTGGTGATCGTGGGGGCGGCCTACTGGGTGCTGGGTGCGCTGTTCGTGTGCCGGCTGAGCCTGCAGGGGCTGGGGCGCAGCTTTGCGCCCACCTTTGCCGGGGTGATGGAACTGATCATGCGCTCGGGTGCGGCGCTGCTTTTGGCGGGGCCGCTGGGGTTTGCGGGCGTGTGCCTGGCCGAGCCTCTGGCCTGGGCGGGCAGCGCGGTGCCGCTGTTCATCGCCCTGACGCTGGAGCTGCGGCGGCTGACGGCCCGGCAGACCATCGCCACCCGGAAATAAAAACAGGCAGAAAGGCCGGGGGCCGTGTTTTAAACACGGCCCCCGGCCTTTGGCTTTTAACGGCCCTGCACGGTACACCCTATTTTAAAAGGCAAAAAGCGCGTTTGCCGCCCTGTGCGGGGGCAAGCAAAGCACAGGCCCGGGAAGCGGCCGGCTTTTCCGCTCAGGGGTGATTGCGCTGGTAGTAAAGGTACAGCCCCTCCAGCAAAAGGTGGGGGCAGGCGGTGACCGGGCCCTGGCAGAAGGGCGCCACCAGCGGCGCAAGGCCGCCGGTCACCAGCAGGGCGGGCGCGCCCTCGGCGGGGTCCAGCTCGGACGAGATGCGGCGGAACATGCCCTCTAAAAGGCTGGCCGCGCCCAGAATGACCCCGCTGCGCATGCTTTGGGCCGTGGTGACGCCGAGGGCCCGGTCCGGCGGTTCAAAGGCCACCGTGCGCAGGTGGCTGGCCCGGCCCACCAGGGCTTCCAGCCCCAGGGCAACGCCCGGCGCGATGGAAACGCCCAGCACGTCGCCCGCGGCGTTCTGGGCGCAGAAGGTGGTGGCGGTGCCGAGATCCGCCACGATGGCGGGCAGGGCACCGCGCTTTTTGGCCGCAATGGCGCCGGCCAGCATGTCGGCACCGATCCGGTCCCGCGTGAGGACTGTGAGGCCCAGATCCCCCTCGTACCCCAGGAGCACCGGGGAAAGGCCGGTCGCGGCCTGCATGGCGGCGGCCACCGGCCCGGTGAGCGGCGGCACCACGCTGGAGAGCGCGCACCCCGCAAAGGCGGGCGAGCCCCAGCTTTGCAGCGCCCCGGCGATCGCCCGGGCGTAGTGCCCGGCATCCTTTGAGCGGTCGGTGGGAATGCGGGCGGTAAAGGCGGGCGCCCCGTTTTGCCAGGCCGCCAGGGTGAGATCGGTGTTGCCCATGTCGATCAAAAATACCATGGTGCAGCCCTCCTGCTTTTATGATGTGAACAGTATACCAAAGGCCGGGGCTTTAAGCAAGGGCGCGCCGCATTATCCGCGCCGCCCAAGAATAAACAAAGCCCGTGCAGAATAGGTATGAATAGACAGTTCCCACGAAAACGAGGAGGGTAACAGACATGTTTGTGTTGACAATGGGCAAAAACGGCCTGAAGCGGCTGGGCGCGCTGGCCGTGGCCGGCGTGGCGCTGGCTGGGGTCGTGTTCGCCGCGGGCAGCTTTTTCCGCTCGGACGGCGCCGCCGCCCCCACCGCCGCCGCGGCCAGCGAGGCGCAGAAGACCGACCCGGCAAAAATGAAGATTGCGAACACCGAGAGCATCCAGGAATTTTTCAAGGCTTACGGGATGGAGGTGGACCTGGCCACGGCCACCGTGGATAAGGTCAAGATCCCCAAAAAGTGGGACGAGAGCTTCTCGGCGTTCAATACCGTGGTAAAAGAGAGCGGCATGAGCCTGGAAAAGTACAAGGGCAAGACCGTGGAGAAGTGGCTGGTGCTGTGCCCTGGGCGCAGCAGCGGCGACCAGAAGGCCTACGGGGTACTGCTGGTGTATAAGGAGCAGCCGGTGGGCGCCTATCTGCTGGCGCAGCCCGGCGGCGAGGTGACGGGCCTGACCACCGCGGCGCAGACCGCCGCGCCCCTGACCGACGAGGAGGCCGCCGCTGCCGCCGCGGAATTTGGCGAGGGCGGGGATGCAGCCGCAGCAGCCGCCGCGCCGGAGGGTGAGGACGCCGCCGCTGCCGCCGTGCCCGAGGGGGATGCGAACGAGGCCACCGAGGCCGGCGCGGAGATCGACCTGGGCGACGCGGGCGAGATGCCCATCGAGTGAGAGAGGCAGAACTATAGCAAACAGCCGCCCGCCGGAGCATTCCGGCGGGCGGCTGTTTGCCGCGCGGGCTTAATCGGCCCCCCAGGGCAGCAGCGCCAGCCGGGCCAGCAAGCGGGCGGCGGGTTCCAGCGCGGCGGGGTCGGCGGCGAAGGCCGGGTGGTGCAGGGGGGCGCTGTTGAGCCCGAAGGTCAAAAACGCGCCGGGCAGTTTTTGCTGGTAAAAGGCAAAATCCTCGCCCAGAAGGGTGGGGGCGGCCGGCACACAGGGAATGCCCTCCGCCCCGGCGGCGGCCCGGGCCCGGGCAATGAGGGCGGGCGCGTTATCCGTGGCCGGGTGGCGGGTGGGCCAGGTAAGGCGCGCGCTCACGCCGCAGGCGGCGGCCACCCCCTGGCAGATCTCCTGCACGCGGCGGGCGATGAGCGCGTCGTCCGATGCCGAAAAGCAGCGGGTCGTGCCCTCTAAAAGGGCGGCGCCGGGCAGCACGTTCCAGGTGTTGCCCGCCTGGATGCGGGTGACGCTGACCACCGCCGGGTGCATGGGGTTCACATTGCGGCTGACAACGCTTTGCAGGCTCTCGGCCAGGCGGGCGGCGGCCAGCACACAGTCGGCCCCCGCGTGGGGCTGGGCCGCGTGGCAGCCCCTGCCCTGCAGCTCGATGGAAAAGCGGCCGATGGCGGCAAAGTTCGCCCCCTCGGTGAGGCCCACGGCGCCGGGGGCAAGGCCCGGCAGCAGGTGCAGCCCGAAAATGGCCGAGGCGCCTTCCAGCGCGCCGGTGGCGAGCACCCGCAGCGCGCCGCGGCCGCTCTCTTCGCCGGGCTGGAACACCAGCAGCACCCGGCCCGCAAGCTCGGCTTTGCGCTGGGCCAGCAGCGCCGCCGCGCCCAGCAGGGCGGCGGCGTGGAAGTCGTGCCCGCAGGCGTGCATGCGGCCCTCGGCCTCGCTGCGCAGGGTGTGGGAGGGGTCCTCGGCGATGGGCAGAGCGTCCAGGTCGGCCCGGAGGGCCAGGGTCGGGCCGGGCCGCCCGCCGCGCAGTTCGGCCACAAGGCCGGTCTCAAGGCCGGTGCCCAGGATGCGCGCGCCCAAAGCTTCCAGCTCGGCCCTTAGATGGGCGGTGGCGGCGTGTTCCTCAAAGCTGAGCTCCGGGTGGCGGTGCAGCCAGGCGTATTCAGCCTGTAAAGCTTCGGCAAAAGGCATAAAAAAAGGCCCCCTGTTTCGTCAGTTTTCTTAATAGTAGCACGGGCGGCTTTACTTTTCAAACCCAAATGGGCATAATAAAGGAGAATGCGGCGAAACGGGGAGGAAAAGGAATGTTTCGGTATTTTTGGGTGGCGGAAGAGCTTTTGCCCCCCGGGCTGGGGTTCGGTATGTTCAGCGTGGCGCACTGTGCCTGGCTGGCGGCGCTGGGGCTGGGCATTTTTGGAATGTGCCGGGGCTACCGCGCGCTCGGCAGTGCCGGGCGCAGCCGCATGCGGCTGATCCTTGCGTTCAGCCTGCCCGCTGCCGAGGCGGCGCGGGATGTGGTGATTGCGGCGCAGGGGGTGTTTTACCCCGATTACTGGCCGCTGCACCTGTGCGGCGCGGCCATGTTTTTGTACCTTGGCTACGCGCTGCGGCCGAACGCCTTTTGCGGCGAGGTGCTGTACAGCCTGTGCCTGCCGGGCGCTGCAGCGGCGCTGCTGTTCCCCAACTGGGCGGGCATCACCCCGCTTTTGCAGTTTCAGTGCATCTACAGCTTTTTGTACCACGGGCTGCTGGTGGGCGGGATTTTGATGCTGCTGACTGCGGGCGAGCTGCGCCCAAAGCCCGGCGGCCTGAAATATCCGCTGCTGTTTTTGCTGGCGGCGGTGCCGCCCCTTTACTGGATCAACCTGAAGCTGGGCACAAACTTTTTCTTTTTGAACCTGCCCGCGCCCGGCTCGCCCCTGGAGCCCATGGCAAAGGCCTTTGGCAGCCCCGGATACCTTGCGCCCTACGGCGTGCTGGCCGCGGCGGTGGTGAGCCTGTTTTATCTGCCCCTGTGGGTGCGCAGCGCCCGCCGCAGGCGCGCGGCGCAAAAGATTGGGTGAAACAAAGGATGAGCCGGCTGCTTTGGGCAGCCGGCTCATTGAATTTACAGTTCTTTGCCTGCCGCCCCGGCCAGCAGCGCCGCCGCTTTTTGGCGGAACGCGGGCTCGGAAAAGGCGGGGCTGGCAAGCTGCTTTTGAATGAGCAGACCATCGGTGAGCACCAGCACGAGCCAGGCCAGAAAATCGGCGTCCGCCGCCGGCGCGCGCTGGGCCAGCCGGGTGGCCAGGGTGCGCTGGAATTGGGCGTACAGGTCGATGTATTTTTGCCGCAGCGCGTCGTGGCCGGACACGCTGGCCCCGATCAGGTAAAGCCGCAGGTTGCCGAATTCGTCGCCCACGCCCCGCTCCAGCACAAAGCCCAAAAGGCGCGGCAGGCCGGTGTTCTTTTCCGGGTTATCCGCCCAGGCCAGAAATTCGTCCAGCAGGCCGTTCAGGCAGCGGTCGGCCACGTCGAACAGGATATCGTCCTTGCTGGAATAGTAATAATAGAGGGTGCCCTTGCTGACCCCGGCCTCGGCCGCGATCTGCGCCAGGCTCAGCGCCCCAAAATCGGTGCCGCGCAGCAGGCGGGCCGCCGCGTCCAATATCATGCCCCTCACGTTTTCGCCCCGCGGTGCGGCCATACCCAAAACGCCCCTTCCGGGCCTGCCCTGTGCCGGGCGGCCCGCTGTTTTCTTTCAGTATAAAGCATCCTGCCCAACACGTCAAACAGGAGTTTGTGCAACCCGCCGGTTGATTTTTTGGGGGCGGGGGCGTAAACTGTAAGCAGAGAGTCGGCCAACTGGCCGACATGGAGGGAAAGGAGCTGACATACATGCCCTCTGTTCGCAGGCTGAACAAAAAACTGGCCGCGCGCTTTGGCGGCGCGGTGCGGGCGGCGTATGAAAACGGCGTGGTGACCCTGACGGGCGAAGCGCCCAGCTGGGCCGAGGTGGTGGAGGCGGGCCGCCTGTGCGCCGCCCGGGGCAAATACACCCTGGTGAACGAGGTGCGCTGCCCGGCCGAGCCGCAGCCCCCCATGAAGCTGCCCGCTGTGCGGGACGAACTTTTGGAGGGGCGCAGCTTTGACGTGGCGGTGATCGGCGGCGGGGTGGTGGGCTGCGCCGTTGCCCGGGAGCTGACCCGCTGGAAGCTGCGGGTGGCCCTGATCGAAAAGGAGCACGACGTGGCGATGCAGGCCTCCAGCCGGAACGACGGCATGGTGCACCCGGGCATCGACCTGCGCAGGGGCACCCTGAAGCAGCGCTACAACGCCCGGGGCAACGCCATGTACGACGCGGTGTGCACCGAGCTGGGCGTGCCCTTTCGGCGCACGGGGCAGATCCTGTGCCTGCGGCAGAAGTGGGCCAGGTACCTGGTGCCCCTGACCCCGCTTTACTGGCGTAGCATGGGGGTGCCCTGCGAATCCCTGAGCCGGGCCCAGGTGCTGGAGCGGGAGCCCGGCCTTTCGGGCGAGGTGCAGTGCGGGCTTTCCTTCCCCACGGCAGGCATCGTGTGCCCCTACGGGCTCACCATTGCCTATGCGGAAAACGCGGCGGACAACGGCGCGGAGCTGTTTTTGGACACGGCGGTGACCGGCATGGAGCTGGAGAAGGGCGAAATACGGCGGCTGCACACAAACCGGGGCAGCTTTTCGGCCCGGGTGGTGGTGAACGCGGCGGGCGTGTTCAGCGACGAACTGGCCCAAATGGCGGGCGACCGGTTTTTTACCATCCACCCCCGCAGGGGCACCAATTCCATCCTGGACAAAAAGGCGGCGGGGCAGGTAAAGACCATCGCCTCGATGCTGGGCACGGCGGATACAAAAAAGGCCCACACCAAGGGCGGCGGCATTGTGAGCACGGTGGACGGCAACCTGCTGATCGGGCCGGACGCGGTGGAAACCCCCGACCGGGAGGACTACGCCACCAGCCGCGCCAGCGTGGAGAACACCTTCCGGCGGCAGGGCCGGGCGCTGCCCACCCTGGCCACGGGGGATATCATCACCTACTTTACCGGGGTGCGCGCGCCCACCTATGAAGAGGATTTTGTGATCTGCAAGGGCCGGGCCACCCGCAACCTGGTGCACGCGGCGGGCATCCAGTCGCCGGGGCTGACGGCCGCGCCCGCCATTGCCGCGGATGTGGCCCAGATGGCGGTGGAGCTGCTGGGCGGCGCGGAGCAAAACGAGGCGTTCGACCCGGTGCGCAGGCCGATCCCCCGGGCGGCGGAGCTGCCCGCCGCCGAGCGGGAGGCGCTGATCGCGGCCGACCCGGATTACGGGGTGATCGTGTGCCGGTGCGAGGAGGTGAGCCGGGGCGAGATCCTGGCGGCGCTGCGCCGCAGCGTGCCCTGCGACACGGTGGACGGCGTGAAGCGCCGGGTGCGCCCGGGCATGGGGCGGTGCCAGGGGGGCTTCTGCGGCCCGCTGGTGGCAGAACTTATTGCCCGGGAAAAGGGCGTTCCCCTGAAGGAGGTACAAAAGAGCGGCGAGGGTTCCTGGATCGTGTGCCGCGGCACAAAGCAAGGGGGCGATGAAGATGACGCATGAGCAGTTCGACGTGGCGGTGCTGGGCGGCGGCCCGGCGGGCATGGCGGCGGCGCTGGCCGCCGACGGAAAGGGCGCGCGGGTGCTGCTGATCGAGCGGGAGGACCGCCTGGGCGGTATTTTGAAGCAGTGCATCCACGACGGGTTCGGGCTGGTGCGGTTCGGCAAAAAGATGGCGGGCCCGGAGTATGCGCAGGTGTTCATTGACCGGGTGAACGCCAGCGGCGTGACGGTGGCGCTGCAGAGCTTTGCCACCGCCGTTGAGCGCAGGGAGGGGGGCACGGCGCTGACCCTGGTGAGCGGGAAAGGGCTTGCCACGGTGGAGGCAAAGGCCCTGGTGCTGGCAACCGGCTGCCGCGAGCGCACGGCCCGCCAGGTGGCCATTCATGGCACACGCCCGGCGGGGGTGCTCACCGCGGGCAGCGCGCAGCACTATGTGAACCTGTTGGGGCAGATGCCCGCGAGGCGCTGCGTGATCCTGGGCTCGGGGGACATTGGGCTGATTATGGCGCGGCGGCTGACCCTGGAGGGGGCCGGGGTGCTGGGGGTGTATGAGGCAAAGCCCGCGCCCAGCGGCCTTTCCCGCAACATCAGCCAGTGCCTGGAGGATTTTGATATTCCGCTTTACACCAGCCGGACGGTGACCCGCACCTTTGGCCGGCGGCGGCTGGAAGCGGTGGAGATCAGCGACGTGGACGAGGCCATGCGGCCCATCCCCGGCACCGAGGAGCGCGTGGCGTGCGACTGCCTGATCCTGTCGGTGGGATTGATCCCGGAAAACGAGCTGGCCGAGCGGCTGGCCGTGCCCCTGGACCCGCGGACCAAGGGCCCGTTCTGCGACCAGAATTACCAAACCCTGACCGACGGGGTGTTCGCCTGCGGCAACGCGCTGCACGTGAACGACCTGGTGGACTATGTGAGCGAGAGCGGCGAGGGCGCGGGTGCGGCGGCGGCCGAATACGCCCTGGCAAAGGCCGCCGCACCGCGCCGGCTGGCCCGGATTGAGCCGGACGACAGCCTGCTGTACTGCGTGCCCCGGCGGCTGGACCTTGCGGCAGGCGCGCAAAAAGCGGTGCTATTTTTCCGCACCCGTGCCGAGCGGGGCCGCACCAGGCTGCTGGTAAAGCTGGACGGCCGGGAGGTGCTGCGCAAAACCTACCGGGCCCTGCGCCCGCCCGAGATGGAGCGGGTGGAGCTGGAGGTGGGCGCGCTGGGCGCCGCAGAGGGCAGTGTGCTGGAGATCATGCTGGAGGAGGTGGGCTGACATGCCCGGCGAAGCAGTTGAGAAAGAAATGACCTGCATCGTGTGCCCCAACGGCTGCCGCCTTGCGGTGCGGCGGGCGGGGGATCAGATCACGGTAAAGGGCAACTTGTGCCCCAAGGGGGTCCAGTTTGCAAGGGACGAACTGACCCACCCGGTGCGCAGCCTGACCACCACCGTGCGCATTTTGGGGGCGGCGCTGCCGGTGCTGCCGGTGCGCACCGACGGGGAAATCCCCAAGGAAGCTCTGAAGGCGGCCATGGCCGAGCTGGGGCGTGTGAGGGTGCAGGCCCCCGTCGCCTGTGGCGACGAGGTGCTGAAGGACCTTGCGGGCACCGGCGTGCGGGTGGTGGCCACCTGCACCCTGGAGCGGGAAGGAGGGAACCCATGAGCGAACAGGGCGGGGGGCCGCTGGTGCTCACCTTTGACCTGGGCACCCAGAGCGCCCGCGCCATGCTGGTGGACCCGGCGGGCAACATCCTGTACAAGGCGCAGCGGCGGTACGAAACGCCGTATGTTTCGCCCCAGCCGGACTGGGCCGAGCAGGACCCGGACTTTTACTGGCGGGAGCTGTGTGCGGCGAGCCGGGAGCTGAAGGAAAAGGCCGGCCCGGACTGGGCGCGGGCCATTGCCGTGACCCTGACCTGCATCCGCGATACCTGCGTGTGCGTGGATATAGACGGCAAGCCGCTGCGCCCGGCCATCCTGTGGCTGGATAAGCGGGAAGCCCACGGCCTGCCCCGCATCCCCGCCACCGGCAAAGCGGCCTTTGCGGCCATTGGGATGTACGAGTCGGTGAAATTGCAGCGGCGCATGTCCGCCTGCAACTGGATCAAGGTGAACCAGCCGGAGATCTGGAAAAAGACGCACAAATTTCTAATGCTGTCGGCCTATTTGAACTACCGCCTCACCGGCCATTATGTGGACAGCTGCGCCAACCTGATCGGCCACATCCCCTTTGACAGCAAGGAGCGCCGCTGGATGCGCATGAGCGATCTCCGCCGCTGCATTTTTGAGGTAGAGCCGGAAAAGCTGTACAGCGTTGTGGAGCCGGGCGAACGGATCGGCTTTGTGCACCGGTGGGCGGGGGAGCAGACCGGCATCCCCGAGGGCATGGAGCTGATCGCCACCGGCTCGGACAAGGGGTGCGAAACGCTGGGCCTTTCGTGCACAGGGCCGGACAAGGCGGCGCTGAGCTTCGGCACCACCGCCACGGTGCAGGTGACCACACAAAGCTACATGGAGCCGCTTCCCTTCATCCCCGCCTACCCGGCGGTGCTGAAAGGGGCCTACAACCCGGAGGTGCAGATTTACCGGGGATACTGGCTGGTATCCTGGTTCAAGCGGGAGTTCGCGGCCAAGGAGATGGCCGAGGCCCGGCAGAAGGGGGTGAGCGCCGAGCAGCTGCTGAACCGGCGGCTGGCCGAGGTGCCGCCCGGCTGCGAGGGGCTTTTGTTCCAGCCCTATTTTACCCCCGGTATCGCCATGCCCACCGCCCGCGGGTCCATCGTGGGCTTTTCGGACCGGCACACCCGCATCCATTTGTACCGGGCCATCATCGAGGGGGTCAACTACGCGCTGCTGGACGGCCTGCGCACCCTGGAAAAGCGGGGCGGCTTTACGGTGCGGGAGCTGTATGCGGCGGGCGGCGGCGCCCAGAGCGACGAGATCTGCCAGATCACCGCAAACATGTTCGGCCTGCCGGTGCACCGCATCCAGACCCACGAGGCCAGCGGCCTGGGCAGCAGCATGGTGGCCTTTGCCGCCAAGGGCGTGTACCCGGACATGCAGGCCGCGGCGCAGGCCATGGTGCGTGTGAAGGACCGGTTTGAGCCGGAAGTCGCCCAGCACCGGCTGTACGAGGCGCTGTATGCCCAGGTGTTTCAGAAGGTATTCCCGCGCCTTTTGCCCCTGTATAAAAAAGAGCAGGCGGTGGAGGAGCAGTTCGCCGCCCCGGCCGCCGAACAGCCGCAGCCGGCCCCGGCGCCGTGAAACCCTGCCGCGCTTTTTGGGCGCGCTGTGTAAAAGGAGAGATGCAAAGCCATGTCAAAACCATACCGCGATTTTGAACCCAACTGGTTCCGGGGCGATTATTCGCCCAAAAGCTACCGCTCCATCTTTAAGTGGGGCGGCCCGGACCAGATCAAGCCCCCCAAAGAGACCCTATATAAGATGATCAAGGAGACCTTCGGCCTGACCGACGCGGATTTTGACCACTACACCGAGGATCTGGGCCTGGACGAGGTGCAGTTCGACGCGCCCATTGCCCTGAGCGAAGCGCAGCTGGACGCGCTGCGGGCCATTGTGGGGCCGGAGTACCTGCGCACCGACGATTACGCCCGCCTCTCGGTTGCATACGGCAAAACCATGTACGACATTTTGCGGCTGCGGGGCAAAATTGTGGAGAACATCCCGGACGCGGTGCTGTACCCGGACACAAAGGAGCAGATCGAACAGATCGTTGCCTACTGCCAGCAGGAAAAAATCCCCGTGTATGTGTACGGCGGCGGATCGTCGGTAACGCGGGGCGTGGAGTGCATGAAGGGCGGCGTTTCGCTGGACATGCGCCTGCGCTTCAACAAGGTGGTGGCCTTTAACGAGGTGGACCAGACCATCACGGTGGAGGCGGGCATGAGCGGGCCCAAGCTGGAGGAAACGCTGAACGACGCGGTGCGGCTTTTCGGCGCAAAGCGGGCGTACACCTGCGGGCACTTTCCCCAGAGCTTCGAGTATTCCTCGGTGGGGGGCTGGGTGGTGACCCGGGGCGCGGGGCAGAACAGCACCTATTACGGCTGCATCAGCGACATTGTGCTGGCGCAGGAGTATGCCACCCCCATTGGCACCATCCGCACCGACGCCTACCCCCGCAAGGCCACCGGGCCGGACCTGGGGCAGATCATGATGGGCGGCGAGGGCGCGTTCGGGGTGCTGACCCACGTGACCCTGAAAATCTTCCGCCACACCCCCGAGACCATCCGGCGCTTTTCGTTTATGTTCCGGGACTGGGAGACCGCCCAGGCGGCCGCGCGGGAGATGATGCAGTGCGAGGCGGGGCACCCCTCGGTGTTCCGGCTCTCGGACCCGGAGGAGACCGGCATTATGCTGCGGCTTTACGGGGTGGACGAAACGCCGCTGATGAAGCTGTTCAAGCTGCGGGGCTTCAAGGAAGGGGAGATGTGCCTCTACCTGGGCTTTACCAACGGCGAAAAGGGCTTTTCCAAAAACTGCGCAAGGGTGATGCACCGGGTGGCCAAACAGTTCGGCGGCATGAGCCTGACCGGCTATGTGACCAAGGGCTGGGAAAAGGGCCGGTTCAGCGACCCCTTCATGCGGGACACCATCCAGGATTTTGGCCTGGTGACCGATACCATGGAGTGCAGCGTGAACTGGAGCAACATGGCCCGGGTGCACAGGGAGGTGCGGGCCTACTGCAAGAGCCGGCCCAACACCATCTGCATGACCCACATGAGCCATGTGTACCCCCAGGGGGCGAACCTGTACTGGATTTTTATTGCAAAGATGAGCGACCCGGAGGAGTACCGCGCCTACCACGCGGGCATTCTGGACGCGATCCAGCGCTCGGGCGCCTCCATGAGCCACCATCACGGCATCGGCAAGATGTTCGGGCCCTGGCTGGAGGGCAGCGTGGGGCACCGGGAATACGACGTGATCCGGGCGCTGAAACGGCACTTTGACCCGGATAACATCATGAACCCGGGCGGCACCCTGGGCCTGGACCTGCCCGAGGAGCAAAAGCGCTATCTGCGGCCGGACATCCCGCCCCTGGCGCGGGAGGGCAAGGAATAAAAGAACACCGGGCGGCCCCCGCTTTTATGCGGGGGCCGCCCGGTGCATTTTGTATAAAGGTCACGCGCCGAACATGCGGAAATCCAGTTCCCGGGGCAGGGGCAGGCTGTAATCGACAGCGGCGGGGGTGAAGGGCACGCCCTTTTGCCGGCAGGCAAGGCGGGCCTGGTGCTCGAACCACACGTTCGCAAGCCCCAGCGCCCCCTCGCGGATGCAGGCGTATTCCCGGGTGAAGCAGTCCTCCACAAAGGCATCCTGGCCCAGGGCAACCGCCGCCTGGGCCGCGGTGAGCCGCCCGGTCTCGGTCTGATGGCGCGGGGGCAAAGCCTGCCAGAGCTGCCAGGCCTCCTGCAGCCGGCCTGCCCGGACCAGGGCGTTCAGGGCCTGCTCGGCAAAGCTGGGATCCAGGCGGTCGCCCTCCAGCCGGTGGGCCAGCACAAAGGCGTCGGCTGCGAGCTGCCATTCCTCCTGGCGGGCCAGCAGCAGGCCCAGGGCGTGGGCCGCCCAGGGGCTGCCCTGCCGCACCAGCTGCTCAAAAAAGGGCAGAGCCTCGCTCTCGCGCCCGTTTTCGGCCAGGGCCACCGCGCACTGGAATTTTGCCTGCCCGGCGGCGCCGGGGCGGGCGGCCAGCTCTTCCAAAAAGGGCAGCCAGGCGGGGTCGGTCATATAGGGCAGGGGGCGCTCGGTTTCCGGCAGCATTTCGCCGGCCAGCACCGCGGCCCAGGGGGCCAGTTCGCTGCCCGCCCGGGGGGCGGGGAAGGCGAGGTGCGGCGCAAAATCCGGCTGGCCCGCCGCCTGGCGGCGCAGCCGCTCCAGGCCGCCTCGCTCATCGCCCGCACAGAGCAGCTCACCGCCGGGCAAAAGGGCTTTTTCGGCGTAAAGGGCGGCCAGCGCGTTCACCCGGGCCGCGGGCAGCAGCGATTCCACCGCCGCCTCCACCCCGGGCAGGGCCTCGTTCCATTCCCCGGCCACCGCGGCGGCCGGGGCGGTGAAGGCGCCGAACAGCTGCACAAACTGCACTACGCCCCGCCCGGCGATGCGGGCGGTGTGGAGCTGGCTGGGGGCCAGGCCCGCCTGGATCTCGATGTAATCGCCCTGGCCGGGCTGGGCCAGATAGTCGCACCAGTGCCGCCCGCCCTGGCCTATGCCCCAGCAGAACATCTTGCGGGCGAACAGGGGCTGGGTGGAGCGCTCGAAGAGGCCCCGGCCATCCGGTTCGGCGCAGACCTCCCAGGGGGCGAGGTCGGTGCGGCCGTTCTGGAAAAAGTATTCCACCGAGTGGGGGATGCGGGCGGGAAAGCTCACATCCACCCCGGGCAGGTTGGGCTGGAAGGGCATGCGGCAGATGCCGAAGCCCGGCTGCAGGTTTTCCGGCGAAGGGGTGAGCTGATACAGAACTTCGGCTGTGCCGGAAAACACCCGGGTGCCGCCGGTCAGGGGCATGGCGGTGTTGGTCCACCAGTAAAGAGGCGATTCCCCGGGGCGGGTGTTCTCAATGCGCACCTGCACTGCCAGCTGGGCGGCGCCGTCCGGCAGATGGAAGTCCAGCTGGAGCACCTGGCCCTCGATGGCCTCATACTGGTACATGCGCAGGAACTGCTCGCCGTCCGGGGCGGTGACCCGGCAGCAATACAGGGGCGCGCAGGTGAACACGTGGTGGCCGGTGTGGCCCAGGTTCCACTCGATCCCGCCCGAGAACCAGGCGCCCCGGATGGCCAGGTTCGCAATGCGCAGCGCGGGGTTGCGGAACAGCAGCTCCCGCCCCTCGGCCTTGCTGTAAAGCGACCACAGCCGCCCGCCGAGGCCGGGCAGGAACACGGCCTTCAGGCGGTCGTTTTCCAGCACTGCGGTCTCCACCGTGACCGGCGCGTCGCTGCGGGCGTACCGGTCCTGCATGCGGTAGGGCAGGCAGCGGGCGCCGCAGGCCGCGCCGTAGCCTGTGAGCTCGGCGGGGCGCAGGGTGCCGTCCTGCGGAACGGCCATATCGCGCCGGGGGGCGCAGAATACGGGCTGGGGGCTCTCCGGGCCGGGCAGCGCGCCCGGAAGGGTCAATTTGTCCATATAGATACGCATACGTTGCTCCTCTGCGCGGAACAGGGCCGCGCTGTTTTGTCAAGCACCATTATACAGCGGCCGGGGCAGGTCCGCAATCCCTGCCGCTGGTGAGATGTTGCGCGTTTTATCCAGCCGAAAAGCAACAAACAGACAACGAAACCCACCGGTCTTTGTGCTATAATGGTGGCAGAAGAGCCCGCCGGAACCACCGGGGGCCCACAAGGCCCGGCCCGGCCGGGCAGCGCTGTAAGGAGGAACACCACCATGCGTACCATCCAAGAGCTCAAACAGGCGGTGGAGGCGGGCCGCTTTGACGCCGCTTTCACCGCGCTTTACGGCTGCGCGGGCATTCCGCTGGCCGCCTGCCGCGCCCGGTATGCCGCCCTGGGGGCCGGCTTTGCCGCCGCCTTTGGCGAGGGGGAGCGGTCCTACGCCTTTTTCTCGGCCCCCGGCCGCACCGAGCTGGGCGGCAACCACACCGACCACCAGCGGGGCAGGGTGCTTGCGGCCAGCGTGAACCTGGACGTGATCGCCCTGGCTGCGCCCAACGGCACCGATACCGTGCGGGTATTGTCTGAGGGGTACCCCATGGACGTGGTGGAGCTTTCCTGCCTGGAGCCTGCGGAGGGCGAGGCCAACCACTCGGCGGCACTGGTGCGGGGCGTGTGTGCGCGCTTTGCCCAGCTGGGCTGCAAGGTGCAGGGCTTTGACGCCTACACGGTTTCGAATGTGCTGAAGGGCAGCGGGCTTTCGTCTTCCGCGGCCTTTGAGGTGCTGCTGGGCAACATTGTAAACGGGCTGTTCGGCGGCGGGCAGGACGCGGTGGAGATTGCCAAAATCGGCCAATACGCCGAGAATGTGTTTTTCAAAAAACCCAGCGGTCTGCTGGACCAGATGGCCAGCTCGGTGGGTGGGGTGGTGGCCATTGATTTTGCCGACCCGGCCGCGCCCAGGGTGCGGCCCATCGGCCTGGACCTGGCGGCCCAGGGGTACGCGCTGTGCGTGATCGACACCGGCGCGGATCACGCCGACCTGACGGGCGAATACGCCGCGGTGCCCGCCGAGATGGGGGCGGTGGCGGCCGCCTGCGGCGGCCAGGTGCTGCGCCAGGTACCGGAGGAAGTGTTTTATGAAAAGCTGCCCGGGCTGCGCCGGGCCCTGGGCGACCGGGCCGTGCTGCGGGCCGTGCATTTTTACGCCGACGACGCCCGCGCGGCGGCCGAGGCCGAGGCCCTGGAGGCGGGCGATTTTGCACGCTTTTTGACGCTGGTGAAGGAGAGCGGGGCGTCCTCGTTCATGTACCTGCAAAACGTGGCCTGCCATTCCAAGCCCGCGGAGGAGCAGCCGGTGGCCGCGGCCCTGGCCCTGGCGGAGCACCTGCTGGGCGGCGAGGGCGCGTTCCGGGTGCACGGCGGCGGCTTTGCCGGCACCATTCAGGCGTTCGTGCCGCTGCACAGGCTGGAGGCGTTCCGGATGGGCATGGAGGCGGCCCTGGGCGAGGGGATGTGCCACGTGCTGGCCATCCGCCCGGTGGGCGGCGCCTGCCTGACCGAAGAGTAAAGAAGGGGGAAAACCATGATCGACGCTTATATCGCGGCCCTGGCGGCTTACGCCGAGCACAACGGCCTGCTGGAAGCGGGGGACCACTGGTACGGCATCAACGCCCTGCTGGAAGCCCTGGGGCTGGACAGCTACACCGAGCCGGCGGAGCTGCCCGCGCTGCCGCTGGAGAAAGTGCTGGACCGGCTGGTGGAGTTTGCCCGGGAAAAGGGCCTGTGCGGCGAGGGGATCACCAAGCACGACCTGTTCGACACAAAGCTGATGGGCTGCCTGACCCCGCGCCCCAGCCAGGTGAACGGGCGCTTTTGGCAGCTGTATGCCGGGGACCCGCAGCGCGCCACCGACTGGTACTACGCCTTCAGCCAAGCTACCAATTACATCCGGCGGGACCGCATTGCCAAGGACCAGAAATGGCTGGCGGACACCGCCTATGGCCCCATGGAGATCACCATCAACCTGTCGAAGCCGGAAAAGGACCCCAAGGCCATCGCCGCCGCGCGGCTGAAGGCGCCCTCCGGGTACCCCAAGTGCCTGCTGTGCCAGGAAAACGAGGGCTACGCGGGCCGCGCCGACCATCCGGCCCGCCAGAACCACCGGCTGCTGGTGCTGGAGCTGCTGGGCGAGGCGTGGGCCATGCAGTATTCACCCTATGTGTATTACAACGAGCACTGCATCTTTTTGAACCGGCAGCACCGCCCCATGAAGATCGACCGGGCCGCCTTTGAAAAGCTGCTGGCCATTGTGGAACAGTTCCCCCACTACTTTGTGGGCTCGAACGCGGACCTGCCCATTGTGGGCGGCTCGATTTTGAGCCACGAGCACTTCCAGGGCGGGCGGCATACATTTGCCATGGAGACCGCGCCGGTGGAGCGCGGCTTTGCCGTGCCCGGCTACGAGGGGGTGCAGGCCGGGGTGGTGCGCTGGCCCATGAGCGTGATCCGCCTGACCGGCGCCCGCAGGGAGGAGCTGGCCGGGCTGGCCGACCACATCCTGACCGCCTGGCGCGCCTACAGCGACGAGGCCGCCGGCATTTACGCCGAGACCGGGGGCGAGGCGCACAACACCATCACCCCCATTGCCCGGCGGCGGGGGGCCGATTACGAGCTAGACCTGGTGCTGCGCAACAACCGGACCACCGAAGAATACCCCATGGGTGTATTCCACCCACACCAGGAGCTGCACCACATCAAAAAAGAGAACATCGGCCTGATCGAGGTGATGGGCCTGGCGGTGCTGCCCGCCCGCCTGAAGGGCGAGCTGGAGGCGGTGACCGCCGCGCTGGTGAGCGGCGCCGACCTGGAAGCAGACCCCGCCACCGCGCTGCACGCCGAATGGGCGCGGCAGGTGAAGGCGCGCCACCCCGAGCTGTGCGCGGCCAATGCCGCCGCGATACTGCAGGCCGAGGTGGGCAGCGTGTTCGCCACCGTGCTGGAGCACGCCGGCGTTTATAAGCGCAGCGCCGAGGGCCAGGCGGCCTTTGACCGGTTTATCGCCAGCCTGTAAGAGGGCTTGGCGCAAAAAGGAGAGCGAGCGTATGGCATTGAAGCAGGAATTGTTCGGCCGCACCGCGGCCGGCGCGCCGGTGCGGCGCTACACCCTGACAAACGGGCGGGTGGCCGTGGCGGTGCTGGACCGGGGCGTGACGCTGCAGAGCGTGACCGTGCCCGGCAGGGAGGGCCCGGTGGACGTGCTGCTGGGCTACGACGATGTGCGAAGCTACGAGGAAAACGATGGGTACCTGGGCGCGTTTGTGGGCCGGGTGGCAAACCGCATTGCGGGCGGCCGCTTTTGCCTTGCGGGCGCCGAGTACGCCCTTGCCTGCAACAACGGCCCGAACCACCTGCACGGGGGCCTGGATGGGTTTGACCGGCGGCTGTTCACCCTGACCGAAGAGGGGCCGGAGCATCTTGCTTTTGTGCTGGAAAGCGAGGCCGGGGACCAGGGCTACCCGGGCGCGGTTCATGTGGAGGTGCGCCTGCAGCTTTTGGAGGACGGTTTTTCGCTGGCATGGAAGGCCGAGGCGGACGAGCCGACCCTGTTCGGGCCTAGCTGCCACGCCTACTGGAACCTGGCGGGCCAGGGCAGCGGCGGCGTGCTGGACCAGCAGCTGAAGCTTTTCGCCGCCGCTTATACCCCGGTGGACGCGACCCTGATCCCCACCGGCGAGGTGCGCGGCGTGGCGGGCACCCCCTTTGATTTTACCGCGGCAAAGCCCCTTGGCCGGGAGATCGCGGCGCCGGATCCGCAGCTTGGCTTCGGCGGGGGCTACGACCACAATTTTGTTCTGCAGGGCGAAACGGGCGTGCCGCACCCCTGCGCGGAAGCGTACAGCCCGGCCACGGGCGTGTGCATGCGCATGGACACCACCCTGCCCGGCGTGCAGCTGTATACCGGCAACTGCCTGGAGGAGGTGCAGGGCAAGGGGGGCGCGGCCTACGGCCGCCACAGCGGCTTCTGCCTGGAGCCCCAGTATTTCCCGGATGCGGTGCACCACCCGGAGTTTGAACAGAACCTTTTGCTGCCCGCAAAGCCCCAGCGCCACGTGACCACCTGGCGGTTTTCGGTGGAGTGAAGCAGGGCCGGCAGCGCCCGGCAAAAAAACGCCCTAAAAAAGCTTGACAAGGCTGCTGCGCCGTGCTATATTATATAGGCACCCAAAAAACGGGCGCTTATATCGCGGAGTGGAGCAGTCCGGTAGCTCGTCGGGCTCATAACCCGAAGGTCGTAGGTTCAAATCCTGCCTCCGCAACCAAATGAATAGGAGTCAAGTTCTGAACAGTCTGATGAGACTGGACAAAACTTGACTCCTTTTTTGTGTTGTATCAAGAACTTTTTGCTTTACCTGTGAGACAACAAAAACCGAAACTTTTTTAAATTATATCTCAAATATCCTCGGGAACGTCTTTTGAACCATGTACAGTAAGGATGGATTTTTTACGCCACTCACAATCCGCCTCTACTCGATCCGGGTTTTGTATTGATTGGCACAGTGCAGCTGCTTTGTGTTGCAAAGTTATTGTGATGTTTTGCGTTTGATCAAACGCCTTGTGAGATTCGACTTTTTATACTATACTGTAAAGGAGCACATGGCAAGATTTTGTACTCGCGTATCGCGAGTGTTGACTAAAATGGCAGGGGAGTTGGCTCCTCCATCCGTTTGGCCGTTACCCATACAAAGAGAGAATCTTTTTGCATAATGAGTTGCCATGTGCTCTTTTATAGGGAGATTATGCTATGGCACAATTTTGCGATATTGCTTCAAGAAATGAATTGGCAGATTTTTTAGGAATCCCCCGGCAAAGAATGACGTATGTTTTATATGTAAAAAAGGTAGAAAGTTACTATACTTCGTTTGAAATACCCAAGAAGAATGGGGAGACTCGCACAATCAAAGCACCAACTGGCGAGTTAAAATTCATACAGAAAAAATTAGTAAGCAAGTTGGTGCAGTATCAACGGGAAATTTGGAGAAGTAAAGGCATGAAGCCTAATATTTCCCATGGATTTGAAAAAGGGAAAAGCATTGTTACAAATGCTAAAATACACAAAAATAAAAGGTATTTGTTAAATATTGACCTTCAGGACTTTTTTGATAGTTTTCATTTCGGCCGAGTCAGAGGCTTTTTTGAAAAGAATAGAGATTTTGCTTTGCCGCTAGAAGTTGCTACTGTACTTGCGCAATTAACATGTTTTGAAGGCTGTTTGCCGCAAGGTGCACCAACATCTCCCATCCTTACAAATTTAATCTGCCGAATTTTGGATAACAGGCTGCTAAAAATTGCGAAGAGATACAAACTTGATTACACGAGATATGCTGATGATTTGACATTTTCAACAAATGACAAAACGTTTGCTGGACTCAAAGATGAATTCCTTTGCACAATTCAAAAAGAAATTGAACGCGCAGGATTTAAAATTAACGAAAAGAAAACACGACTGGCATGTAAAAATTCACAACAAAAAGTGACAGGACTCATTGTAAATCAAAAAGTCAATGTTGCGCAAGATTATTATAGAAAGACAAAGTCGATGGCGCATTCGCTTTATACAAAAGGTGAATTCACTATAGATGGGCAAACGGGTACGCTCGAACAACTGGAAGGTCGCTTCTCTTTTATCAATCAGCTAGACTGGTATAACAACAAGCTCGATAACGAAACGCACGAATTTGGCGTTTTGGCCGGACGAGAACGAGAATTTAAACGTTTTCTTTTTTACAAATATTTTTATGGAAATAGTACACCGATAATTGTTACTGAGGGAAAAACGGATGTACGATACTTAAAGTCCGCACTGAAATCCTTAAGCAAAGAGTATCCCAATCTTATTACAAAATCTAAAGATGGGAAATTTGAGTTCAGGGTTACTTTTTTAAAACGAACAAAAAGATTGCAATATTTTTTAGGAATTCGATTGGATGGAGCGGATACAATTCAAAATATTTATAGGTATTTCATGGGTGGAAAGGGGCGAGAAAGCAAAAGATATCCCAACTACTTCAGCTATTTTTTACGCATGGGTGCAAAACCAAAAAAGCCAGTAATACTGTTATTCGATAATGAATTGGAAAGTAAGCGCCCCTTGAGAAAATTTTTAACTGAACAAAAGCTTTCGGAGGCTCAAATAGAAGACTTGCGAAGCAAGCTATATTTAAAGATACTAGATAATGGAAAATTATACTTGTTAACGAATCCTTTGATTTCTGGAGAAAAAGAGTGTGAGATCGAATACTTGTTTTCGGAAGAAACTCGCAATCTCAAAATAGAGGGAAAAAGTTTGTGCTTAAAAGATAAGTTCGACACTGAAAAATATTATGGAAAAGAAATTTTTTCACAATATGTATCGGCCAATTTTGAGCAAATAGACTTTAGCGGATTTCGCCCCTTATTGGATAAGTTAGATCTAATTGTCCAGCAATGATCCGTCTGCCTTGTTCAAAGGCAGACGGCTTTTATTGTGTGGCAAAGCGCCAGGAGGATCAGTAAAAATTCATTTTATTGGTTTACAAAACTATATTTTACTGGTACAATTTAGTAAAATACTTTTTGAGTGTGGTGGCGCAGGATGATCAAACTGAAACAGATCGCGGAAATGGCGGGCGTTTCGCCGGCGACCGTGTCCAACGTGCTGAACGGCAGAAAAAATGTGGGCGAGGAAGTGCGCCAAAAGGTACTGGAGCTTTGCAGGCAGACGGGCTACCAGCCCGCGGCGCGGGTGCACAAAGGGGGCCAGCCCCGCACCGTGGTGTTCAACTTCAGCGATTTTGACCGGAGCTTTTACCTGAACATCATCAAGGGCATCAGCGAATGCCTGACGGAAAACAACTACGACCTGATCGTGTGCACCAGCAGATCCAGCCGGAACTTTATGAAAAGCCGGTTTTCTGCGGGGGCGATCAGCCTGGACGGAAAGATCAGCGACGAGCAGCTGCTGGCCGTGGCGCAGGACGGATACCCGGTTGTGGTGATGGACAGGGTGCTGGAAAATGAATCGATCAAAAGCGTGGTGGTGGACAATTACCCCGTGATGTGCGAGCTGGTGCAGAAACTGATTCTAAAAGGATACCAGCGCTTTGGCTATGTGGGGGGAACCGAGCGCTCACTGGACAACATCGAGCGGTTTGCGGCGTTCGAAAGCACGCTGCGGGCAAACAATCTCCCCTTTGATAAAAAGTATTATTTCCATGGGGATTACCGGGAAAAAAGCGGCTACCAGGCGGCCAAGCTGATGCTGCTGGGCAATGCGCTGCCGCAGGTGCTGGTATGCGCCAACGACAACATGGCCCTGGGCGCGATGCGTGCGTTTAAGGAGCGCGGCCTGGAGATCCCGGGCGATATTGCGGTTACCGGGTTCGACGACTGCGACGCCGCGGCGCTGATGGGCCTTACCACGGTTTCCATCCCCCGGTATGAGAATGGATATCTGGCGGCAAAAGAGCTTCTGAACCTGATTGAAGGGGCTGCCGCCGATGAGCCTTTTAAGATCAGCGCCTCGGTGTGCTGGCGCGAAACTGCGTGAGAGAAGAACAGAAAAACCCACCTGTCGGATAAATTTATTTAGTAATTTATCTGACAGGTGGGTTTTTCTTGTCCAAAAAGCCATTTATTATTTGGTTCATATGGCCAAAAAATAGATTTTAATGAAAATATTTTGAATGCATTGACAGACAAATGCCGGAATGATATGGTTTTGGTAAAGAATTTACTTGCAAAACCGATTTTAAGGAGGAAATAAAATGAAAATGAAAAGATTTACTGCACTGCTTCTGACAGGCGCGTTGGCGGCGGGGCTGCTGGCCGGCTGCGGCGGCGCGCCTTCCGCAGCGCCCAGCGGCAGCGGGGCGGCGCCCGAAGGGGGCGCCGTTACACTGAGCGTTTACGGCGGGACCTCGCCCATGAAGGAAGCCATTGACCAGATGACCACGGACTACAAAGCCCAGACCGGCGTTACCGTGGAGTGGGAGATCCCGGGCGACGAGCCCTACACCCTGCTCAAAACGCGGTTTGCCTCCAACGAGGCGCCCGATATCTTTGACCTGGCCAACGGCGACTACGCCACCTGGAGCGTGCGCTGCGCCGACCTGACCGGCGCGGACTGGGTCAGCCATATGGACGAGACCGCCCTGGCCGCCGCCACGGTTGACGGCAGGGTGCTGGGCTTCCCCTATGCGGTGGAGGGCAACGGCATTGTTTACAACAAGGCGCTCTTTGCCCAGGCAGGCATCGACAAGGTGCCCGAAACCCTGGACGAATTGGAGGACACCTGCAAAAAGCTGCAGGCCGCGGGCATCCAGCCCTTTGGCGAGGCCTTTAAAGAGTGGGGCTTTTTGATGCACATTTTCGGTACCACCGTGGCCTATGAGAAGGACCCCAAGGCCTTCTGCGACGAGCTGAACGCGGGCACCAAGACCCTGGGCGATCTGGCCAACATCGACAATTTCTTCCGCCTGTACGACCTGACGCTGGATTACGGCAAGGGCGCGGAGTCCGTGGGGTACGGCGCTGCCGACCAGGTGGCGGACTTTGCCGCGGGCAAGATGGCGATGATCAAGCAGGGAACCTGGTACGGCGACCCGCTGTGGGCCACCAACCCAGACCTGGACATCGGCCTTTTTGCCGTGCCCCTCACCAACAACGCGGCCGATACCAAGCTGATGACCTCGGCCACCCGCTATTTCAGCGTTGCCAACACCAGCAAGCACGCCGCGGAGGCGGGAGCCTTCCTGAACTGGATCTATGAAAACGCGCAGAAATACCTGGTGGACAGCGCCATGCGCGTGGCCCCGCCCTACGACAATGTGGATCTGAGCAACCTGGGGGCGCTGAACGAGGATATGCAGCGCTATATGGCCGAGGGAAAGGCGTTCCCGATCTTCGGCACAGAGTATTTTCCCTCCGGTTTTGTGACCGATATTGCCACGCCGCTGCAGGCCTATGCGGCGGGCATGGCCGATGAGGCGGCCACCATCGACGCGCTGCAGAAGGCATATGAAAACCGGCTGACGGCCCAGGGCGGCTGAGAGAATAAAGGGGGCCGGGTGAAGGAGCAAGGAGCGCTTTTTGCCCGGCCCCGCGTTTTTAACAGGGCCGCAGCCAGAGCGTGCCCGCGAGGTGCAACAAGGCAGGGGCGCGGCAAACCCCGCCCTCCAAAAAGAAGAGGTACACATGCAGAAAAAACATTTGCAGAAAAAGCTGCGGCAGAACGCGCTGTACGTTCTGTTTACAGGGCCGGCTATGCTGCTGTTCTTTACCTTTGTAATTTGTTCGGTGGGGCTGGGGATTTTTTACTCCCTGCGCGACTGGAACGGCATCGACCCGGCATCCAACTTTGTGGGCCTGCGCAACTATGTTCGGGTGTTCAGCGACCCGGATTTCAGGGCGTCGCTCTGGTTCACGATCCGTTACACCGCGATCACGGTGGTGCTGGTGAACGTTTTTGCACTGCTGCTGGCCGTGGGCCTGAACGCCAGGATCCCGGGGCGCGGCCTGCTGCGCGCGGCTTTTTTTACGCCCATGGTCATCAGTTCGGTCACCAGCGGTTATTTGTGGAACTTCATCGTGGTGCATCTTTTCCCCATGCTGGGCAAGCTCACGGGGATCGAAGGGCTGCAGAAGGACTGGATGTCGTATCCGCCGCTGGCGTTTGCGGCCATCATCATTGTTTCGGTGTGGCAGATGACGGGCTATTACATGCTGATTTATCTCACCGGCTTACAGGGCGTGCCGCAGGAAATTGTGGAGGCCGCCACCATCGACGGCGCCGGGCCCGTGCAGACCTTTTTCCGGGTGAAGCTGCCCATGATCCGCTCCTCGGTCACCATCTGCCTGTTTTTGAGCCTGGTGGGCGGGTTTAAGTCCTTCGACCTGAACTATTCGCTGACCAACGGCGGGCCCTTCGGCACCACACAGTCGCTGTCGTTCCAGATCTATCTGGACGCCTTCAAGCGCGACGCCATCTCCTATGCGTCGGCCAAGGCGGTGCTGTTCAGCATCCTCATCGCCCTTGTGGCGGGGCTGCAGGTCCTGCTGACGCGGCGCAAGGAGGTGGAGCTGTAATGGCGCAAAAGAAAAAGCGCGCGGCCGGAAAAGCCGTGCTGGTAACGGTGCTGCTGCTTGCGGCGCTGCTGTTCCTGTTTCCGCTGATCCTGATCTTTCTGAACTGCCTCAAAAGCCAATCGGAGATCACGGCGTCGCTGCTGGCCCTGCCCACGCAGCTGCACTTTGAAAACTTTCCAGATGCGATGGCGCAGATGAACTACCTGCAGGCCTTTGCCAATTCCATCCTGATCACGGTGTGCAGCGTTGCGGGCCTGGTGCTGTTCGCCTCGATGGCGGCCTATCAGGTGGTGCGGCGCAAGTGCCTGGCGAGCCGGATCATCTCGGGGCTGATGGTGGCTTCCATGGCCATTCCGTTCCAGGTGCTGATGGTGCCCTCGGTGATTGTGGCGCGGGAGCTGCACCTGGTGAACAGCCGGCCGGGCATGATCGTGATGTACTGGGGCTTTTTGCTGCCCATGGCCATGTTTTTGTACCAGGGCTTTGTGAAGGGGGTGCCCCGCGAGCTGGAGGAGGCGGCCATGATCGACGGCTGCGGCCAGATCCGCGCCTTTTTCCGCATCGTATTCCCCATGCTGAAGCCCATCACGGCCACGGTGGCCATCATCAACATTCTGGGCGTGTTCAACGATTTCACCCTGCCGCTGATCATGCTGAGCTCGCAAAGCCTGAAGACCCTGCCCCTTTCCTTCAGCGTGTTTTACAGCAGCTACCTGAACGAGTGGCAGCTCATTATGTCCGGGCTGGTGCTCTCGATCTTCCCGGTGCTCGTGTTCTTTCTGCTCATGCAGAGAAACATCATGGACGGCCTGACGGCCGGCGCTTTGAAAGGATAATACCATGAAAACGATTCGTGACGCACAGTTTGTTCCCGCGTGGATCGACATGACGCCCCAGGTGCCGGAGCCGCGCATCGACTGGATCGAAGAAAAATACCTGGATCTCGCCTACGGCGAAGACCCGCTGCAGAGGCTGGATCTCTACCTGCCGCCGCACGCGGAAAAGCCGCTGCCGCTGGTGGTGCTGGTGCACGGCGGCGGGTTCTGCCTGTGCGACAAGCGCGACTGGCACCTGTACCCCGGTTTTTACGCCCTGCGCGAGGGCTTTGCCCTGGCGTCGGTGAATTACCGGCTGGCGCCGGCGGCCAGGTTCCCCGCCCCGGTGGAGGACCTGAAAACGGCCCTTCGCTTTTTGCGGGCGCAGGCGGGGCGGTACGGCCTGCGCACACAGGACGTTTTTTTGTATGGAACCTCGGCGGGCGGAAACCTGGTGACGCTGGCGGGCCTGCAAAACGCGGGCACGCCGGAAGCCGTGGCGGGCGTGGCGGCCCTGTGCCCGCTGCTGGATTTTGAAAACCAGTGGGCGTATGTGCAGGCGATGGAGGGCGAAGCCGCGGTGCGGGAAATGTTCCTTGCATCGGCCGTGCAGTACCTGGGCGCTGCGCCGAGCGAGGATGCGCCCCTTGCCCGCCGCGCCGGCGCGCGGGAATATATCACGCCCAAGGCCCCGCCCTTCTACCTGCAGCACGGCACGCTGGACCCGGCCGTGCCGGTGGAGCAGGCCCGGGAGTTTGCGGCGCAGCTGCGCGCGGTGTGCGGGGGCGGCGCGGTGACGCTGGATCTGATGGAGGGCGTGGCCCACGCGGGCGGCGGGCCGGAATTTTTGGAGGAGGAGCACATCCTGCCGATCCTGGGCTTTTTCCGCGCACTGTGCAGAGAAACGCCGCAAAAAGGGGAGGACTGCTGATGAAAACGCTCATTACCCGCGCAGACGACTATGCGTCCAGCCACGCGGCCAACCAGGCCATTGCCCGGGCGGCGCAGGCGGGGTTTGTTAAAAATATTTCGGTGATGGCGGTGTGCCCTTTTGTGGAGGAGGCCGCCGGTCTGCTGGCACATAAAGACGGGCTGTGCTTCGGCCTGCACATCGCCCTGAACTCGGAGTGGGACGTGATGCGCTGGGGCCCGCTGACAAACGCGCCGTCGCTGACGGATGCGCGCGGCTGTTTTTACCAGGACCCCGCGCAGTTCGCGGAGCACCCGCCCCGGCTGGACGAGGTGATGGCGGAGATCGAGGCCCAATACGCCCGCCTTGCCGGGGCCGGGTTCCATTTGAGCTACGCCGAGTGCCACATGCTGCCCGAGCGGTACCTGCCCGGCCTGCAGCAGCGCCTGGCGCAGTGGATCCGCGAAAAAGGCCTGCTGGATTTCAGCTTTTACATGGACAGGGTGCTGCCGCATATGGACGAGGTTGCGGTGACGCCGGGCCTTTTTGAAAAAGTGCTTTCGGGGCTGGGCGACGGGCAGTACTGTTATGTGGCGCACCCGGCGCTGTACGGCGAGGAGATGCTGCAAACGGGCAATGCGCTGTGTTCGGGCGAGGAGATCGCGCGGCACCGGGCCGCGGACGCCGCCTTTATGGCCGACCCCCGCACGCTGGAAATCTGCCGGGCACAGGGGGTTGCGACCATTCGCCTGGACGAGGCCGTGCCCGGGGAATACCGGGTGTTCGGCCCCGGCCCCATGCTGCAGTGAGCGGCGATCTGCCGCAGAAAGGCAAGCTTATGGAATTTACGTATGCCGTTACGCCCCTGAGCGCGGACACCTGGCGCATCGACGAAGCGATGGGCGGCGCGCACACCTACGCCTACCTGCTGGAGGGCGCTGAGCGGGCCCTGCTGATCGACACCTGCCAGGGCCTGGGGAACCTGCGCGCCGCCGTGGAGCAGCTGACGAAAAAGCCCGTGCTCGTGGCCAACACCCACGGCCACCTGGACCACATCGGCGGCAACGCCGCCTTTGCCGCGGCTTATCTCACCGAGGCTGATCTGCCGGTGGCGCAGGAGCACGGCGACCCGGCCTACCGGCGCGGCATGTTTCTGCGGTTTGCGCAGGAGCTCGGCGTTTTGCTGGGCGAGGAACAGCTGGCCGCGCTGGCGCACCGGTGCGAGGGCGCGCGCTACCTGCCTATGGCGCAGGGGGATGTGTTTGAGCTGGGCGGCCGCACCCTGCGCGTGCTGGCCACGCCCGGGCACACACCCGGTTCGGTCTGCTTTTTGGAGGAAGGCCGGGGCGCCCTGTACACGGGCGACACCGCCTGCGCCCGCGGCGTGCTGCTGAGCCTGCCCCACTCCTGCGGGGTGGCGACCTTCCGGCAGAGCATCCGGAGCCTGCGCGCATTGGCGGACCGGTTTACCACCATCCACCCCGGCCACCACGAGGCGCCGCTGGGGCCGGAGGTGCTGGAAAAATACGACGCCTGCGCCACCGGCATCCTGGAGGGGCGGGTGCAGGGGATCCCGGGGGAATCCGCCGGCGAGGCCTGCCTGCTGGGCCCGTGGGAGGATATCTCCATCGCCTACAGGGCGGATCATATTTTCGATTGAGGGGAAACAACATGGAAGGGACAAAGCGCACAAGCGGCCCGGACGACAGCTTTTATATGACAGAGGACCGGTTCGACCCCGCCGCCCTGGGCCGCGGCGAATCCCTTTTTACCCTGGGGAACGGCTCCCTGGGCTTCCGGGGGGATTTTGAGGAGGGCTATCCGGGCGCGCGCGAGGGAGTTTATCTGAACGGCTTTTACGATACCGCGCCCATCCGCTACGGGGAAACGGCCTATGGCTATGCCCGCAACGGGCAGACCATGCTCAACCTTGCCAACGCAAAGCGGATACGCATTTTTTTGGACGGCGAGGAGCTGTGCCTGGCGCGGGGCGAGGTGAAAAATTACCGGCGCGTGCTCTCGATGAAGGAGGGCACGCTCACCCGGGAATTCGAGTGGCGCTCGCCGGAGGGGCGCGCCGCGCGGGTGCGGTTTGAGCGCATGGTTTCGCTTTCGGGCGGGGATGTTGCCTGCCTGCGCTGCGCGGTGGAGCCGCTGGAGGGGGTAAAACAGGTGCGGATCGAGAGCGCCATCGACGCCCGGGCCAAAAATACCGCCGCCCGGGAAGACCCGCGGGTGGGCTCCTGCCTGGACGGCGCGCCGCTGAAAACGATGCAGTTCAGGGCGCAGGGCGACGGCTGCATGCTGGTGCAGGCGACGCGCCGTTCGGCCCTGGCCTATGCCTGCGCGGCGGTGCACCGCGTGCGGTCGGCCGCGCCGGTAACGGCTGTTTGCAGCCAGAATGCGCAGGAGGTGTGCTGCACCTACTGTGCCGGCGGCGCTGTGTTGCTGGAAAAATTCGTGGCGTATACCCACGGCCCGGCCGGGCAGGCGGCGGCGCTGGGCCGCCGGGCGCAGGCGCAGGCCCGGCAGGCCGCCGCCGACGCGGAGCGGCTGCAAACGGCGCAGCGGGAGGCGCTGGAGGAGTTCTGGACAAACACGGGCCTTTCAATCGAGGGGGACCCGCGCCTTTTACAGGGGCTGCGGTTCAGCCTGTTCCAGGTGTTTCAGTCCGCCGGGCGGGACGGCAAGACGAATATTTCCGCCAAGGGCCTGAGCGGGGAGGGCTACGAGGGCCACTATTTTTGGGACACCGAAACCTATATTTTCCCGTTTTTTCTGTATACCCTGCCCGGGATCGCCCGGTCGCTTTTATGCTACCGCTACTCCATCCTGAACCAGGCCCGCGCCCGCGCCCGGGAGATGGGGCACCCCCGGGGGGCGCTGTTCCCCTGGCGAACCATCAACGGCGAGGAATGCTCGGCCTATTACCCGGCGGGCACGGCTCAGTACCATATCAACGCCGACATCGCCAACGCCGTGGCCCTGTATGCCGAGGCGACGGGCGACGAGGCCTTTATGCGGGAATGCGGCGTGGAGATCCTGGCGGAAACGGCGCGCCTTTGGCTGGATCTGGGCTTTTACAGCGCGGAACAGGGCGGACGCTTTTGCATTGACGGGGTCACGGGGCCGGACGAATACAGCGTGCTGGTGAACAACAACTGCTACACCAACCTGATGGCCGCCGAGAACCTGGAGCAGGCGGCGCGGTGGACGGCCTGGCTGCGGGAAACCGACCCTGCCGCGGCCGGGGCGCTGTTCCGGCGCATCGGCCTGGGGGAGGGGGAGCCCGGCGCCTGGCGCGCCGCGGCCCAAAGCATGTACCTGCCCTACGATGAGGCGCGGGGCGTTTATTTGCAGGACGACGCCTTTTTCCAGCGCGTGCCCTGGCCGCTGCAAACGATCCCCCCAGAAAATTTCCCGCTTTTGCTGCACTACCACCCCCTTGTCATCTACCGCCACCAGGTCTGCAAGCAGGCAGATCTGGTATTGGCCCTGCTGCTGCGTGGGGAGCGGTTTGACCTGCTGCAAAAGCGGAGGATTTTTGACGTTTACGAGCCGCTCACCACCCACGATTCCTCCCTTTCCAAAACGGTGTTCAGCATCGTGGCCAGCGAGATCGGCTACCACGAAAAGGCATATGCGTTTTTTGAGGGGTCGGCGCGGCTGGACCTGGACGACAGCCACGGCAACTCGCGGGACGGGCTGCACATGGCCAACATGGCGGGCACCTGGCTCAGCGTGGTGTACGGCTTTGCCGGCATGCGGCAAAAAGGCGGGCTGCTGGCGTTTCACCCCTGCCTGCCGCAGGGCTGGCAGCAATACGGCTTTTGCATCCGCTGGCGGGGCAGGCGGCTGCGGGTCCGTGTGGGGCGGGCGCAGGCAGCTTATCTGCTGGAGGAGGGGGAGGCCATGGCCCTGCTTCACCAGGGCGCGCGCCTGTGGCTGGAGCCCGGCGTGGAGCGCGCGGCGGACACAGCGCCCAGGCGGTACGACGGTGTTGTGTTTGATCTGGACGGCGTTTTGTGCCACACCGACCGGCTGCACTGCGAGGCGTGGGCGCACGCCTGTGCGCAGAGGGGCATTCCCTTCAGCGAGGCTGTGAACGAGCAGCTGCGGGGCGTGAGCCGCAGCGCCAGTGTGGAGCTGATTTTAAAGAGCGCGGCGATGGAGCTGCCGCAGCCCGGAAAGGACGCTTTGGCCCGGGAGAAAAACGCGCGCTACCGCACCCTGCTGGAGCAACTGACCCCGGCGGACGTGCCGCGCGGCACCCGGGAAATGCTGAAAGCGCTGCGGGCCCAGGGCGTGCGGCTGGCGGTGGCCAGCGCCAGCGAAAACGCGCCGATGATCCTGCGCCGGGTGGAACTGGACGGCCTGCTGGACGCGGTGGTGGACGGCACGATGCTGCGCCGCTCCAAGCCCGACCCGGAGGTGTTCCTGAGGGCGGCGGAGCTGCTGGGGCTGGAGCCGCGGCAGTGCCTTGTGGTGGAGGACGCGGCGGCCGGGGCGCAGGCCGCGGCGGCCGGCGGCTTTGCGTGCGCGGGGCTTGCCTGTGCCGCGCAGGCGAGGGAGGCCGATTACCCGCTGCAGGACGTGACGGACCTGCTGCCCCTGTTTGGGAGCACTGCCGAAGCCCCCGCCACAGCCTGCGGCTGCCCGGCCGCGGAAGAGTAGAAATGCAAAAAGCCGCCCTTCCCTGCTGATGGTAAGGGCGGCTTTTGCGTTTTATGATCGTTTGCAGAATGCGCCGCCAGGTAAGGGCGGCCGCTGCCTGGCGGCAGCGCATTATTGCTCTTCGCCTTCAAAAGCCGAGCCGGGCCCGCGGGCCATCCGTTCGGCCCGGGCACGGGCAAGGTCCGCGAACATGCGGCGGAACAGCTTTTTTTGCCTGCCCGGCCCGAGGCGCTTTTCGGCGGCCAGCAGCGCCGCCGCGCGGGCTGCGATGCGGCGCAGGGTTTCTTCGCTGAAGCCGGCGGCTGTTTTCCAGCGCCCCAGGGCGTAGCTGTGGGCGTATTCCGCCGCAAAGCGGGCGGCGAGGGGCTGCAGCTGCGCGTTGGTGGGCGCGCCGCGGGCGGCGCGCCGGGCGTCCCAATACTGCTCCTGCGCGGCCTCGAATTCCTCTTTGGAGATGCGCCGGATCTGTTCCAGCTGCTCCCAGATCTCGTTTTCCCCCAGCGCGGCGGGCTCCAGATCGAGGCCGTAGAGCGCGCCGCCCCGGGTCACGCCGTAGCAGGCCGCCGGGTCGGAACCGATCTGGAAAAAGCCCCGGGCAAAAACGCCGCGGGAGCGCAGCAGATCCATATAGCCTTTTTGTTTTTCCATAACGCTTTGCACCTCTTAATGTGTTTTTATTATAGCACGGCGGGCCGCGCCCAGACAAACAAAAGGCCCTGCCGCCCGTGTTTGGCCTGCGCCGCCTGGCGTTCCCCCGCGGAATGGAGTATAATCAACGAAGAGAAAGGGCACGCCCCGCCCACAGGAAGGAGAACGCCCCATGTACGACGAGCTGACCGCCGTGGACATTCAAAAAATGCAGGAGGAGATTGATCACCGCATCCTGGTGCTGCGGCCCCAATATATCCGGGAGGTGCAGGAGGCGCGGGCCTTTGGTGATCTGAGCGAGAACTTTGAGTACAAGGAGGCCAAGCGCCAGAAAAACCACAACGACAGCCGGATCCGGTATTTGCAGCGCATGATCAAAACGGCGCGGGTGGTGCCGGCCGGGCACGAGGGCGAGGGAGTGGGCCTGTTCGATCATGTGACGCTCTATCTGCCGGGGGACGACGAGACCCTGCAGGTGCAGCTGGTGACCACCCTGCGGGTGAATGCCGGCGCGGGGTATATCAGCCGCGAGTCGCCGCTGGGGCGGGCCATTTTTGGCCGCAGGGCCGGGGAAACCGTGCAGGTGCAGGTGAATGCCGAGGTTTCGTACCCGGCGGAGATCCGGGCGGTGGAGCGGGGCGAGGACGACCCCTCGCTGCCCATCAGCCAGTACTGACCGGGAAAGCGGAGCCCCCACGAACGGAATGGGGAGCAAAAAGGGGAGGAAAATTTGCGCCCATTGGTTGACATTGGTTCCGTTCGGCCCTATAATATGTTAGGAAGCTAACAGATGGCCGGGCCGGCCGCACACAGCGGAAAAGCCGGGGGCCTGCAGGAGGCGTGCATGAGAAGCGAGGAAGACTGCGGGCGCTGGATCAACCAGCTGGCGCACCAGATCAAGCGGCGCATGGACGCGCGCCTGGCGGGCATGGGCGTGACCGGCGTGCAGGGCCGGGTGCTGCACTATATTATGGACAAGTGCAAAGAGGGGCCCGTATTCCAGCGGGATGTGGAGCAGGCGTTTACCCTGCGCCGCTCTACCGCCACGGGCATTTTGCAGCTGCTGGAAAAGAACGGCCTGATCCGGCGGGAGAGCGTGCCCAGCGACGCGCGCCTGAAAAGCCTTGTGCCCACGGAAAAAGCCGGGGGCATCCACCTGGGGATGCGCGAGTGCATCCGCGAGACCGAGGCCCTGCTCACCCGGGGCGTGGACCCGGACGAGCTGCGGGTGTTTTTACAGGTTGCAAAACAGATGAGCAAGAATCTCGGCTCCTGAACCCGGCCGCAGCGCCGGAGGGAGGGGCCGATTTTTGCGCCCTGTGAGCGGGCACAAAATGTTAGGTTCATAACAGAAGAGGGCCTGGGCGGCCCTGGAGAAAGACGGGAAAGAGAGGGAAATCCATGCTGAAAGAGCTTGCAAAAAGCATCCGCGAATATAAAAAGCCTTCGCTGGCCGCACCGGTGCTGGTGAGCGGGGAGGTGGTGATGGAGTGCATCATTCCCTTTGTCACCGCAAACCTGGTGAACCAGATCAAGGCGGGCTGCACGGTGAACGTGATCCTGGGCTACGGGCTTGTGCTGGTGGTGATGGCGGGGCTGTCGCTTTTGTTCGGCGCGCTGGCCGGTTCGGCCTGCGCCACCGCCAGCTGCGGCTTTGCCCGCAACCTGCGCAGGGACATGTTTTATAAAATACAGGGCTACTCGTTTGAGAATATCGATAAATTTTCGACCTCCTCGCTGGTGACCCGCCTGACCACCGATGTGACCAACGTGCAGAACGCCTACATGATGATCGTGCGCACGGCCATCCGCTGCCCGCTGATGCTGGTCTTTTCGTTTATCATGGCCTATGTGATGGGGGGCAGGATGGCGTTTGTCTTTTTATTTACCATCCCTGTTTTGGGCATTGGGCTGGCGGTGATCGTGCGCAGGACCATGCCGCTGTTCCGGCGGGTGTTCCGAAAATACGATGCGCTGAACAGCTCGGTGCAGGAGAACATCAAGGGCATCCGGGTGGTAAAATCCTACGTGCGGGAGGAACATGAAAAGAAAAAATTCGGCGCCGCCGCCCAGGATGTGTGCGATGATTTTACCCGGGCGGAGCGCATTCTGGCCATCAACAACCCCCTGATGCAGTTCTGCCTGTACGCGGCCATGGTGTTCGTGCTGTCGTTCGGGTCCTACACCATTATCACCAGCCGGGGCCTCGCGCTGGATGTGGGGCAGATGTCGTCGCTTTTGACCTACAGCTTCCAGATCCTGAACAGCCTGATGATGCTGTCGATGGTGTTTGTGATGATTACCATGGCCAGCGAATCGGCGCAGCGCATTGTGGAGGTATTGCGGGAGGAGAGCGCCATCCGCAACCCCGACCAGCCGGTGATGCAGGTGAAGGACGGCTCGATTGATTTTGACGGGGTGGCCTTTCAGTACGCCAAGGGCGCGGAGCGCATGGCGCTGGAACACATTGACCTGCATGTGCGCCCGGGCGAAACCATCGGGATCATCGGCGGCACAGGGTCGTCGAAATCGACCCTGATCCAGCTGATCTCACGGCTTTACGACGCCACCGAGGGCACCGTGCGGGTGGGCGGCGTGGACGTGCGCCGGTACGATCTGGAAACCTTGCGGGACGCGGTGGCCGTGGTGCTGCAAAAAAACGTGCTGTTTTCGGGCACCATCAAGGAAAATCTGCGCTGGGGCAACCAGAACGCCACCGACGCCGAGCTGGAGGAGGCCTGCCGCCTTGCCCAGGCGGACGAATTCATCCGCCAGTTCCCGGACGGCTACGATACTTACATTGAGCAGGGCGGGGCGAATGTGTCGGGCGGGCAGAAGCAGCGGCTGTGCATTGCCCGGGCGCTGCTGAAAAAACCCAGGATCCTGATCCTGGACGACTCGACCAGCGCAGTGGATACCCGCACCGACGCGCTGATCCGCAAGGCGCTGAGAGAGTATATCCCCGAAACCACAAAGATCATTATCGCGCAGCGCACCGCCTCGGTGCAGGACGCAGACCGCATTGTAGTAATGAAGGGCGGCACCATCGACGTGGTGGGCACCCACGAGGAGCTGATGCGCACCAGCGATATCTATCAAGAGGTGTATACCTCGCAGAACAAGGCAGGTGACAAGGATGAGCAGTAAAAAAACCGGCCGCCGCGCGCCGAAGGGCGTGCTGGGGCGGCTGATCAGGACCCTGTTCGGCTTTTACCCGGCGCTGATGCCGGTGGTGATCGTGTGCATCCTGCTGAACGCGGTGGTGAGCTCGGTGCCCTCGATTTTTATGCAGAATGTGATTGCCGCCGTGGAGCAAAGCTGGCAGACCGGCGACTGGGCCGGGGTTGGGAGCCATATTCTGGGCCTGGTGGGCCTGCTGGGCGTTTTTTACGCGATCAGCCTGGCCGCGGGCTTTGCCTACACCCAGCTCATGGCCGTTATCACACAGGGCTCGCTTGAAAAGCTGCGGGAAAAGATGTTCGACGGCATGCAGGACCTGCCCGTGAAGTATTTCGACACCCACAACCACGGCGACGTGATGAGCTACTACACCAACGACATCGACACCCTGAGGCAGATGATTTCGCAGAGTTTTCCCCAGCTGATGATCTCGGCGGTGACGGTGCTCACCGTGTTCGGCATCATGGTCTATTACAGCCTGTGGCTGGCCCTGGTGGTGCTGGCGGGCGTTGTGTTTATGGTAGCCGTGACCAAAAAGGTGGGCGGCGCATCGGCCAAATATTTTGTGCGCCAGCAGCAGGCGCTGGCCCGCACCGAGGGCTTTGTGGAGGAGATGATGAACGGCCAGAAGGTGGTGAAGGTCTTCTGCCACGAGCGCCGGGCCGAGGCTGATTTTGACGCTGTGAACGACGCGCTGTTCGCCGATGCGGAAAAAGCCAACCGCTACGCCAACATGCTGATGCCCATTTTGATGAACATCGGCAATGTGCTGTATGTGGTGGTGGCGCTGGCCGGCGGCGTGCTGCTGGTGACCGGCGCGCCGAACCTGAGCGTTTCGGGCCTTGCGTTCAGCATCAGCATTGTGGTGCCCTTTTTGAATATGACCAAGCAGTTCTGCGGCAACATCGGCCAGGTATCGAACCAGGTGAACGCCGTGGTGATGGGCCTGGCGGGCACAAAGCGGATTTTTGACCTGATCGACGAGGCGCCCGAGGCCGACGAGGGCTATGTGACCCTGGTGAACGCCAAAGAGGTGAACGGCGAGCTGGTGGAATGCCCCGAGCGCACCGGCGTGTGGGCCTGGAAGCACCCCCACGGCGACGGCACCGTGACCTACGCCCGCCTGGAGGGCGACGTGCGCTTTTTTGACGTGGACTTTGGCTACGAGCCGCACAAGACCGTGCTGCACGACGTGAGCCTGTATGCGCAGCCGGGCCAGAAGGTGGCCTTTGTGGGGGCCACGGGCGCGGGCAAGACCACCATTACCAACCTGATCAACCGCTTTTACGACATTGCGGACGGCAAGATCCGGTACGACGGCATCAACATCCGCAAGATCAAAAAAGCCGACCTGCGCCGCAGCCTGGGCGTGGTGCTGCAGGACACGAACCTGTTCACCGGCACCGTGATGGAGAACATCCGCTACGGGCAGCTGGAGGCCTGCGACGAGGAGTGCATCGCCGCCGCAAAGCTGGCGGGCGCGCACGACTTCATCACCCGGCTGCCCCAGGGCTACGACACGCCGCTGACCGGCAACGGGGCGAACCTTTCGCAGGGGCAGCGGCAGCTGCTGGCCATTGCCCGGGCCGCGGTGGCGGACCCGCCCGTGATGGTGCTGGACGAGGCCACCAGCTCGATCGACACCCGCACCGAGGCCATTGTGCAGCAGGGCATGGACGCACTGATGACCGGGCGCACGGTGTTTGTGATCGCGCACCGGCTGTCCACCGTGAAAAACTCGGACGCCATTATGGTGCTGGATCACGGGCGCATCATCGAGCGGGGCACCCATGAGGCGCTGATCGCCCAGAAGGGCACCTATTACCAGCTGTACACCGGCGCGCTGGAACTGGACTGAGCGCCCGGCGCGGCCCCTGCCCCGGCGGGAGCAAAAAACGAAAAGAGCGGCGCGGCCCCTGTTGAACCTGAACAGGGCCGCGCCGCTCTTTTTGCAGTGGAAAGGCCGCCCGCTAAAGCCCCCGCCCCGCGCTGCGGGCCGCGGCCCCCCTTATTTTAAAGGGGCCTGCCTGCCGGCGGGCCCCCAGCCGCGGCAGGACAGGGCTTTTTAAAAACCAGGTTAAAATGTGTAAAATAAGCCGCGAAAGTTTCACAAATGGCCACACTTTTCTTGTACAACTCCCACAGAGAAAGGCCGGGATATCTGGCTGGATTGACAAAAGTTCAAACCGATTTTGAAATAAAGTTTCAATATATTGACACTTTTATGAAAAAAGAATACAATTCAAGAAGAAACAGTCCCGGCGGGAAGTGCTGCCGGGCCGGATTCACAAAGGAGGATTATCGCATGAAAAAGTTTCTGGCTTTGTCTTTGGCGGTGCTGATGCTGGTCAGCCTGCTCACCGCCTGCGGCGGGGCGGCGTCCAGCGCCCCCGCGTCCACGCCGGCCTCCGGCGCGTCTTCCACCGCTGGGGCGGAAGACACCATTACCGTATTGGTGCCCCCCGTGACCAACGATTATCTGGAAAAGATGACCGAGTGGGCCGCCGAGTTCCACGAGATGTACCCGAACCTGACCATGGAAGTCATCGGCACCTCCTGGGACGACCACAACACCAAGCTCTCCACCATGGCCAACGCCGGCGAGGCGCCGGACATTGCCGAAATGTCGTATGCGGCCATCGGTACCTATGTGGAGAACGGCACCGCGCTGAACCTGTCTGAGGTGATGGATCCCACCCTGCTGGCCGATTTTGACCAGAACGCGCTGGATTACATGACCATTGCGGGCAATGTGTACGGCCTGCCGCTGTACATCACCATCCAGGCGCTGGGCGCCAACAAGGATATGCTCGCCGCTGCCGGCGTGGACGTTGCCAAGGTGCAGTCCAGCGGCTGGACCTACGAGGAATTCATGGCCGCCATCAAGGCGGGCACCACCAAGGATTGCTTTGGGTTCGTGTTCGCCAACTCCGGCGTGACCGCGTCTGACTTTTTGACCATCTTCGGCGTGAGCGCCGGGCTGAACAACGCTTTCACCTCGGATCTGAAATATGCCTACACCAGCACCAAAATGCTGGACCTGCTCAAGGCGGTGGAGGAAATGACCGCTTCGGGCTACATGCCCAACTACGGCGTGGAGGCTTCGCAGCGCATGGTGATGTGCGAAACCGGCAACGCCATGATCTTTGGCAAGGCAATGCCTTTGTTTGAGATCAATATCACCAAGAACAACGCCGCCCTGGAGGCCAACGACGGCACCGCGGTGGAGAACTCGATCCCCGTGAACTATGCGTTCCTGCCCGTGCCCACCATGGAGGGCGTTACCGAGACCTGCTTTGGCTCGGTGGACGGCCTGGTGGCCTTCCGCAACCAGAACACCTCTGAGGAGCACACCCAGAACGTGATGAAGGCGCTGTACTTCCTGTCCTCCGGTGAGCGCGCCGCTTATGTGGACGCCGCGACCTGCCTGGACGGCGTGAGCAAGACCTCCCGCGAAGCGCTGGCCACCATGGACGTGGGCGAGCGGGACCAGGGCAACATCGACTGCGCCGCCCGCATGATCACCACCGTGATCGCGCCTCCCACCGGCATCACCGCCGAGCAGAGCGCCACCGCGCAGCAGATCATGGACGAGGTCATTGTGCCCAAGTTCCAGGCGCTGCTGGCCGGCGAGGTGACCGCGCAGGCGATGTACGACGAGATCGTTTCCAAGGGCACCGCCGCGTTCGGCGAGGCAAACTGCGATCTGACCTGATCGTTTTCTGCACGAGGGAAAGCCCATATGGGCAGGTGGCCTGTCCTGCAAAGGACAGGCCGCTTTTTTGCCTCTTGGGCAAAAACAAAGCTTTTTTATGCCGGCCTTTTCTTCCGATTTTCATGATTCACAGGAGGTGCTTTTGAATGAAATATAAGGGTTCGGGCGCGGGGGCTCCCACAAAACAACGCCCGGTGAGCTGCAACGGGGCCGGCGGGACCGCACTGCGCCGCAGGCGGCGCTTTTTCACAAACGACGATCTGTGGGGGTACCTGTTCATTGCGGTGGCCCTGGTGTTCTTTGTGATGTTTACGATCTATCCGCTGTTTTCGGCGCTGAAGACCAGCCTGGAAAATTACAAGCCCTTCGGCTCGGATTTTGTGGGGCTGGAAAATTATGCAACCACCTTTCAGAACGAGCTGTTCTGGAAATCCATGAAGAACACCCTGGTTTACACCGCGGTGGTGGTGCCTGTTTCGCTGCTGCTCTCGTTTGCGGTGGCAATTATGTTTATGCCCTTTGGTAAAAAGCTGCAGTCGGTGTTCAAGGCCATGTACTACCTGCCGGCGGTGGCCTCGGGGATCGCGCTGAGCGTGGTGTGGCTGTGGATCTACGACGCTTCGCCCACGGGCCTGTTCAACCAGCTGCTCACCGTGTTCCACCTGCCCACCCAGAACTGGCTGGGTTCCAGCAAGACCTCGATGCTCTCGCTCATCATTATGGCGCTGCTTAGCGGCCAGGGGCAGAACATCATTATTTATACCGCGGCCCTTTTGGGCATTGACAACACCTATTTTGAAGCCGCCGAGCTGGACGGCGCCAGCTTTATGCAGAAGGTGCGGTTCATCGTGTTCCCGCTGGTCAAGCCCACCACCCTGTTTTTGCTGGTCACCGGCGTGATCGGTTCCTTCCAGGTGTTCATGAACGCCTACATGATGACCGGCGGCGGGCCGGACAACAACACCACCATGATCGGCCTGCTGATTTTCAACAACGCCTTCAAATACAACAAGTACGGCCTGGCCTGTGCCCAGGCGGTGATCCTGACCATCATCATTGCGGCCATATCGTTCTTCCAGTTCAAAGTAGCTGGTTCGGACGTTGAATATTAAGGGGGAGGGGACGACATGGCAACCACCGGTTTGTATTCCCAGCATGTGAACAACAAAAAGGCGCGATATCTGCGAAACACCCTTTTGGTCGCCTTTTTGCTGCTTTTGGCCGTAGCCTGCCTATTTCCGCTGTTTTATATGATCGCCAACTCCTTTGGCCCCGCGGTGGAGGCGGCCGGTTCCTCGCGCAGCATCCTGCCCTCCTCCTGGAGCCTGGACTCTTATAAAGCCTTTTTCGATTTCAGCAAATACAGCAGCAGGTGGCTTTGGAACAGCCTTGTGGTGGCTGTGTTCCAGGTGATTGGCAACGTGCTGTTTGCCAGCATGGCGGGCTACGCCTTTGCCAAGCTGAATTTTAAAGGCAAAAACGTGTTGTTCTACCTGATCATGGTGGGCATGATGATCCCTTACCAGGTCACCCAGGTGCCCCTTTACATTTTGATCGTGAACAACTTCAAAATGTCGAATACCTACATGGCCCTGATTCTGCCGGGCCTGGTTACCACCTACAGCATCTTTTTGACCAAGCAGTTCTTCAGCAGCATCCCCACCGCCCTGATCGAGAGTGCCAAGCTGGACGGCTGCACACAGATGGGGATCTTCTGCCGCATCATCCTGCCCCTTTCCAAAACCATTCTGGCGGTGCTGGCAATCACCACCTTTTTGAGCAGCTGGAACAATTTCTTCTGGCCCTTCCTGGCCACCTCCAAGGAGGCCATGTACACCATCCAGGTGGGCCTCAAGCAGTTCAAATTTGCCAATACCACCCTGTTTGGCCCCATGATGGCGGGCGCGACCATCAGCGCCATGCCGATGTTCGTTTTGTTTTTCTGCCTGCAAAAGTACTTTTTGGAAGGCGTTACCGTGGGCGCGGTTAAGGGCTGAGCCCAGGAAGGAACAGGTCTGCATATGCTGAGAAATTATATTCCGGCCGACCGGCCGGCCGTCGCGGCCCTGTGGCAGCGCAGCGCGGTGCGGCAGGGGTATGCCCCCCGCACGCCCGGGCAGCTGGGCCCGCTGCTGTTCGAGCACCCCTATTTTAACAGCCGGCACGCCTTTGTGTGGGAAAACGGGGGCGGCGTGGGCGCGTTCATCTGCGGCTGCACCGGCGACGACATTCCCCGGGGCGGCGAGCGGGGGTACTTTACCTGTTTTCTGGCGGACGAAGCGCTGGACACCCCCGCGCTTTGCGCGGACATGTTCGCCGCGCTGGAGGAGTCGTTCTGTGCGGCGGGCAAGCGGTACAGCGCGGTGACCTTTTTTAACCCCATGCGGCTGCCCTGGGTGATCCCGGGCACGCCCGGCTTTGAGCACAACAACATGCCGGGGGTGGCCGCCGGGCTGCCGCTGCACAGCCGAATGCTGGCCCAGGGCTATACCGAGGCCGCCCGCGAGTGCGCCATGTACCGCAGCCTGGAGGATTTTGCCCTGCCGCCCGAGATCAAGGCGCTGGAAACGCGGCTTGCGGCCGACGGCTGCACCGTGCAGCCCTACGATCCCGGCCGGCACACCGGCCTGGAAGAGATGCTGGCGGCGCTGGAAAACCCGGACTGGACCGCCCAGATCACCCAGGCCGGGCGCACCGGGCAGCTGCTTCCCGTGGCGCTTTGCGGCAGCGTGGTGGCCGGATTTGCCGGGCCGGTTTACCCAGAGCCGACCGGCAGGGGATACTTTGCGGGCATTGGGATCGCGCCCGCGTACCAGGGCCGCGGGCTGGGAAGGCTGCTGTTCTTCCGGCTGTGCCAGGCCGAAAAGGAAGCGGGCGCGCGGTATATGTCGCTGTTTACCGGCGAGACCAACCACGCCCGCAAAATTTACGAGAGCGCGGGCTTTGAGCAGGTGCGCAGCTTTGGCGTGCTTGTGAAAGAGCTGTGAGCCGCGCCGCAAGGAAAGGAACGAGAAGCATGGCAAAAACCATTTTGGCCATTGGCGCCCATGTGGGCGATATGGAGCTGACGGTGGGCGGAACCCTTGCCACCTGTGCGCTGGAGGGGGGACGCATTGTGACCCTGGCGCTGACGGCGGGAGAAAAGGGCGTGCCCGCCGGGCGGGACATTGCGGAATACCGGCAGCAAAAATGCGCCGAGGCCCGCGCCTTTGCAGAGAAGCTGGGGGGCGAGGCCCATGTGCTGGACTACCCGGACGGCCTTCTGGCCGACGATGACGCGGCCCGCTTTGCGGTGTGCGACGTGATCCGCGCGGTAAAGCCGGATGTGATCCTGACCCACCATGCCGAGTCCATGCACAAGGACCACGCAGCCTGCCACCGCATTGTGCACGACGCCTGGTTCTATGCGGCCACCCCGGGCTTTGAGCGAAGCGGCGCGGCGCATTTTGCCCGGCTGTACTTTGCGGAAAACTGGGAGGACGCCACCGGCTACCGCCCGTATCTTTACGCACAGGTGAGCGGCGAGGGCTTTGCGCTGTGGCAGGAGGCGGTGCAGACCCATTGGTTTGTGACCGGTTCCACCAGCTTTCCCTATTACGAGTATTATTCCCACCTGAAACGCCTGCGGGGCATTGAGGCCCGAAAGGGGTACGCCGAGACGTTTATGGTGCTGCCGGAGGAGCAGAGACAGATCCGGGCTCTGTAAAAAAATGTTTTCGAGCAAACAACTGGTGCGATTGGTGGCGCCGCTGTTCGGCGAGCAGTTTCTGGTGGTGCTGGTGGGCATTACCGACACCTTTATGGTGGCCCATGCGGGAGAGAGCGCCGTTTCGGGCGTGGCCCTGGTGGACACGATCAGCTACCTGGTGGTGGCGGTGTTCGGCGCGTTGTGCGCGGGCGGCTCGATTTTGGCCAGCCAGTACAGCGGCAGCGGCGACCGGGCGCGCGTGAGCCTGGCGGCCCGGCTTTTGATGGGCAGCACCCTGGCGATTGCCCTGGCCATGGCGGCGCTGGTGCTGCTGTGCGGCAACGGGCTGCTGGCGCTGATTTTTGGCCGGGTGGAACCGGAGGTCATGCGCAGCGCCCGGGAGTATTTTGCCCTGATTGGGTGCAGCTTCCCGTTTTTGGCGGCCTACAGCGCGGCGGCGGCCCTGTTCCGAAGCCAGGGCAACAGCATGGTCACCCTGGCGGCCAGCCTGCTGATGAACGGCCTGAACGTGGCCGGCAACGCATGGTTTATCTACGGCAAGGGCATGGGCGCGGCGGGCGCGGCGCTTGCCACCCTGATCGCCCGGGGCGGGGCCGCCGCGCTGCTGTGTGTTCTGCTGGCAAAAAGCGGGATGCTTGCGGCGCCCCAAAAGCAGCCGGTGCGGCTGGCCGAATGCAGGGAAATGCTGGGCAAGATCCTGTATGTGGGGATCCCCAGCGGGGTGGAGAGCGGCCTGTTCAGCCTGGGAAAGCTGCTGGTACAGCGGCTGTATGCGGGGCTGGGCACGGTGGCCCTGGCGGCCAATGCGGCCGCGGGGGCGCTTTCCTGCATTGCCACCCTGCCGGGCGGTGCGCTGAGCCTTGCCATGCTGCCGGTGGTGGGCCGCGCCGTGGGCGCGGGCCAGCCGGAGGAGGCAAAACGCCTGGCGGCAAAGCTGCTGCGCGCGGCCTATGGGCTGATGCTGGCGGCGAACCTGCTGGTGTATGTGTTCCTGCCGCAGCTGAGCGGCCTGTACGCCCTTTCCGCCGAGACCACGGCGGTGGTGCGGGAGCTGCTGGCCTGGCACTGCCTGTTCGCCACCCTGTTTTACCCGGCAGGCTTTTGCACCCCCAGCGCCCTGCGGGCCGCGGGCGACGTGCGCTTTACCATGGCGGTGAGCATTGCGTCCATGCTGGTGTGCCGGGTGGGGCTGAGCTGCCTGTTCGTGCTGGGGCTGGGCTGGGGCGTGGTGAGTATTTGGATGACCATTTTCTGCGACTGGGGCGTGCGCGCGGTGCTGTTCAGCCTGCGGCTGCGCTCGGGTGCGTGGCAAAAACATAAGATCGTGTGAACGCCGCCTTTCACAAAGCGGCAAAGCAGACCCTGAGGAGGTTGTTATATGGTTGAGCTGAAACAGATCGCAACCGAGCAGCGCAACGAAGCGACGGCGAACATCGACACGCTTTCCAGCTGCGATATGGTGCGCCTGATCAACCGGGAGGACCAGAAGGTGGCGCTGGCGGTGGAGCGGGAAACCGAGCACATTGCGGCGGCCATTGACCTGATCTGCGAAAAAATGTGCGGCGGCGGCCGCCTAATCTACTGCGGCGCGGGCACGTCCGGCCGGCTGGGTATTCTGGACGCGGTGGAGTGCCCGCCCACCTATTCCACCGACCCGGAGCTGGTGCAGGGACTGATTGCGGGGGGAATGCCCGCCGTGTTCCAAGCGGTGGAGGGCGCGGAGGACGACCCCGCTTTGGGCCGGGAGGACCTTGAGGCCATTCATTTTGGCGAAAAGGACGTGCTGGTGGGCATTGCGGCCAGCGGCCGCACCCCCTACGTGCTGGGCGCCATGCGGTATGCCCGCCAGAAGGGCGGCGCGGTGCTGGCCGTGACCTGCTGCCCCGGCAGCGAGATCGACCAGCTGGCGGATGTGGGCATTGCGCCCACGCCGGGGCCCGAGGTGGTTACCGGTTCCACCCGCATGAAAAGCGGCACGGCCCAAAAAATGGTGCTGAACATGCTTTCCACCTGTACCATGATCCGCCTGGGCAAGGTGTACGGAAACCTGATGGTGGACGTGAAGCCCTCGAACGAAAAGCTGGTGCAGCGGTGCGTGTCCATCGTGTGCACCGCCGCCGAGTGCACCGAGGCCCAGGCCCGGGCGGCGCTGGAGCAGTGCGAATACAGCGCCAAGACCGCCATTGTGATGGTGCGGGCCGGGGTAGACGCGGCCGAGGCGGCCCGGCGGCTGGAAGGCGCCAAGGGCCGGGTGGCGGCCGCGCTGGGCGAAATAAAAAGCTGAAAGAGGCGTGAGCCATGGAACAGAAGCTTTGCGTCGGCGCAGACCGGCTGCAAGAATACGCCGCGCTTTTTAAGGGCGCGCGGGTGGGGCTTGTTACCACCCCCACCGGCCGCACCGGGGCGGGTGAGGCCACCATTGCCGCGCTGGGCAGGGTGTGCAGGCTGTGCGCCCTGTTCGGCCCGGAGCACGGGGTGCGGGGCGAATTTGCCGCGGGCGCGCTGGTTCCCCACTACACCGACGGCCCTACCGGCCTGCCGGTTTACAGCCTGTACGGGGCGGATTCCAAGCGGTTTACCCCGGAAATGCTGGACGCCTTTGACGTGCTGGTATACGACATCCAGGATGTGGGCAGCCGGTACTACACCTTCCTGTCGACCCTGCTGTACGCGGTGGAGGACTGTGCCCGCGCGGGCAAGCGCCTGGTGGTGCTGGACCGGCCGGACCCCCTGGGCGGCCGGATTGTGGAGGGGAATTTGCTGGCACAGGAGCTTGCCAGCTTTGTGGGCTGCTACCCGCTGCCCAACCGCTACGGCCTCACGGCGGGCGAATTTGCCGGCATGGCGAACCGGGAGCGGGCGCTTGGGTGTGAGCTTACCGTGATCCCCTGCGAGGGCTGGCGGCGGGACGAAATGTTCCCTGCCTGGGGCAGGCCCTGGATCCTGCCCAGCCTGAACCTCCCGCGTTTTGAAACGGCGTTTTTGTACGCGGGCACCTGCCTGTTCGAGGGCACGAACCTTTCGGAGGGGCGGGGCACCGCGGACCCCTTTGCCATTTTGGGCGCGCCTTACATTCAGGACGTGGAGGGCCTTGCCGCTGCGTTCAACCAGAAAAAGCTGCCGGGCATTCTGGCCACGCCCCAGTACTTTGAGCCGACCACCTCCAAGCACAAGGGGCAGGTGTGCGGCGGCGTGCACCTGCATGTGACCGACCCCGAAGCCCTGCGGCCGCTGGCGGCGGCGCTGACCCTGCTGGAGCTGGTGCGGGACCGCCACGAAAAGGAGTTTGCCTTTTTGCCGCCGGTGCGCGAGGGCGGCCGGCCGTTTATCTCGCTGCTGGCAGGCCACCGGGAGTTTGAGCGGCCGGGCTGGACCGCCGCGGCGCTGCTGGAGCGGCAGCGGCGGGAGCAGGAGCAGTTTGCCCGCCGCAAGGAGCCATTTCATCTTTATTGAATACAAACAGGAGGAACTGCGCCATGACCCTGCGCGAAATGATCGGCCAAAAGCTGGTGGTGGGCTTCCCGGGGAGGGAACTGGACGGGGAGTTTATCCGGCTGGTGGAAGAATACAAGGTGGGGAACATCATTCTGTTCCGGCACAACATTGAGAGCGAGGAACAGCTTGCCGCCCTTTGCGCCGAGCTTCGGCGGCGCATTTGCGCCGCGACCGGCGCGGAGCCCTTTATTACTATTGACCAGGAGGGCGGCGTTGTGACCCGCCTGCCGGACGATACCACCAACCCCCCCGGGGCCATGGCCATTGCTGCCGCGGGCGGGGAAGAAAACGCCTATGAAATGGGCTACCTGACCGGCTGCCGGCTGCGGGCGCTGGGGGTGGATTTTGACCTGGCGCCGGTGATGGACGTGAACTCGAACCCCGACAACCCGGTGATCGGGGTGCGCAGCTACGGCGACGACCCCGCCGCTGTGGCCCGGTACGCCACGGCCATGATGAAGGGGCTGACCGAGGGCGGCGTTTACGCCAGCCTGAAGCATTTCCCCGGCCATGGCGACACGGCGGTGGACTCCCACATCGGGCTGCCCTGCATTGACAAATCGCTGGAGGAGCTGGAACAGCGGGAGCTGATCCCCTTCCGGGCGGGCATTGCGGCGGGCGCGCCCGCGGTTATGAGCACCCACATCCTGTTTCCCCAGCTGGAGCCCGGCGGGGTGCCGGCCACCATGTCCCGCGCGATCATGACCGACCTTCTGCGGGGCCGTCTGGGCTTTGAGGGGCTGGTGATTTCGGACTGCATGGAGATGCAGGCCATCGCCACCCATTACGGCACCGTGAACGGGGTGCTGGCGGCCATGAACGCCGGGGTGGATCTGGTGTTCGTGTCGCACACGGCGGCGCTGGCCCGGGAGGCGGTGGTCAAAGCGGAGGAGGCCCTGGCGGAGGGCCGCATGGACCGGGTGCAGCTGGAGGAGAGCGCGCGGCGCATCCTGGAGCACAAGGCCCGGTGCGCCGCCCTGGGCCCGGTGCGCGGCACGCCCAGCGACGCGCAGTGCCGCGCCGCCGTGCGCGGGCTGCGGCAAAAAAGCGTCACCGCCGTGCAGCTGCCCCAGGGCGGTCTGCCCCCGCTGGGCGAAACGCCCCTGTTTTTGGGCTGCCCGGACTACCGCAGCACCCTCGCCTCCAGCGCCGCCAGCGGCAATTTTACCTTTGCCGAGGAAATGCGCGGGCTGGCGGGCGCGGGCGAGGCGCTGGTCACCCCCAAGGACCCCACGGACGCCGAGATCGAAGCGATCACGGCCCAGGCCGCCGGGCACAGCTGCCTTGTTCTGGGCACCTACAACGGCCATATTTTAAAGGGCCAGCTCCGGCTGGCCCGGGCGCTGGCCGCCACCGGGCTGCCCATGATCCTGGTGGCGCTGCGCAATCCCTACGATCTGGCGGAGCTGCCGCCCCATGTGGCCGGGCTGGCCGCCTGGGAATACACGCCCGCCATGTTCCGGGCGCTTTGGCCGGTGCTGTGCGGCAAAACGCCGCCCCAGGGCAGGCTGCCGCTGGCCCGGTTGCGATAGGGGGCAAAAAGCATGGCCCTTGTGGAATTTACACACCGGTTCAAGACCCTGGGCGGGCAGGGCCGGGTGCGGCTGGTGCTGCCGGAGCAGGGCGCGCCGGGTGAGGCGCCGGTCGTGCTGCTGCTGCACGGCGCGTCGGACGACGGCAGCGGCTGGCTGCGGTTCACTGCGGCCGAGCGCTACGCCGCGGAAAAAAACGTGGTCCTTGTGGCACCCGACGCCCGCAACAGCTATTATGCGGACATGGCCTGCGGCCCGCAGTTTTTCAGGTTTGTTACCGGGGAGCTGCCCGCCGAGTGCGCGCGGCTGTTCGGCCTGAGCCGAAAGCGGGAGCAAAACTATGTGTTCGGCCTTTCAATGGGGGGCTATGGGGCGCTGAAATGCGCCCTGACCTTTCCCGGGCAATACGCGGGCTGCGCGGCGTTTTCGGCCGCGGTGCGGCCGGAAACGCTGGTGGGCTCGGCGGAATGGCCGCTGGACGCGGCGGCGGGCCAGGCCATTTTCGGCCCGGGGCTGGCCCGGGGGCGCATCCCGCCCGAGAGCGATCTGTTTGCCCTGGCCGAAGCCGCCGCCGCGCCGCTGCCCCGACTGTATCTCGCCTGCGGCGAGCAGGACCCTTTGTACCCCGTAAACCGGGAGTTGGCGGGGTTTTTGGCACAAAAAAACATCCCTCACACCTTTTGCGCGGGCCCCGGCGCCCACGAATGGGCGTATTGGGACGGGCAGCTGAAGCATGCAATGGATGTTTTCTTTGGATAGGGCGGGGCGTGCGCTTATTCCTTTACCCGGTGGGTCTGGCAGATTTTATAGCTGTTTTCCAGCGGCTGCTGAATGGCGGAATAATCCTTGCTGGCCACCAGCGTGAACAGCACGTCCACGGTCATGAGCTGGGCCATTCGGCTGCTCATGGCGCCGCTGCGCACATACACCTCCGGCGACACGGTATATAAAAGAATGTCACAGCCCGCGGCCAGCGGGCTTTTTGAATACCGGGTGATGCCGATGGTGCGGCAGCCGCTCTGTTTTGCGGCCCGCAGCGTTTCCAGCGTTTCCTGGGTGGCGCCCGTGTTGGACACGAACACGGCCACATCCCGCTGGGAAAGGGTGGAGCTGTAGCTAAGCTGAACATGGCTGTCGCGGCTGAACATGGCGTAGCGGTTGATGCGGGTGAGCTTGTGATACAGGTCCTCGGCCACCAGGGCCGAGGCGCCCACCCCAAACAGCCGGATGGTGGCGGCCTTTAAAATGCAGTTGGCCGCCTGATATAACGCATTCTGGTCCAGCATCTTGGCAGTGTCGCGAATTGCCTGTATACTGGTGTTGGACACCGTTTGCAGAATCTGGGCCACATCGCTGCCCTCGTTCAGATCGGAGAAATAGCGCTTGTCTTCGGGAGCGTCCTGGGGTTCGTTCATGCGCTCCACCAGCAGATGCTTGCGCATTTCCTTCAAACCCTCGTAGCCCACGGCCTTGCAGAGCCGCACCCAGGCGGTGGGGCTTACCCCCGCCTCCTGCGCCAGCTGGGCGATGGGAAGGGAATAGCTGGCCTCCATGTGGTTTAAAAAGTAGTCGGCCGCTTTGCGCTCGGTGTCGCTGAGGCTGCCGTAGCTGCTGCGGATGCGCGCCTCCACGTTGGTCATGTGTTTCCTCCTTGCTGCGCGCGCCACTCCTGGAGAATGGCGCTGTGGATTTCGGCCCGCAGGCCCGCGAACCGGTCGGGCTGCCGGGCGGGGTGCACCCGGTTGGTGAGAAGCACCACAAACAGCCCGCCGGCGGGATCCACGGCCAGGCTGGTGCCGGTAAAGCCGGTGTGCCCAAACCCGGCGGGGCTGAACAGCGGCCCGAAAAAATCGCCCGGCGCGCCCGCCAGCTGAAAGCCCAGCCCCCGGTTTTGCCCAAGGCCCGGGGTGGCGTTTTGGCAGGCTGCGCGCAGCGTGGCGGCGGGTACAAGCTCCACCCCCTCCAGGCTGCCGCCGCAGGCCAGCGCCGCGGCGTAGCGGGCGAGGTCCGGCAGGGTGGAAAACACCCCCGCATTGCCGGAATCCCCCCCGAGGAACTGGGCGTTTTCATCGTGCACAACGCCCCGCAGCCAAGCGCCCCGCTCATCCCGCTCGGTGGGGGCGCACAGGGCGGGCGCGGGCGCGTAGCCGGTGTGCGCCATGCCCAGCGGCGCAAACACCCGCTGCTGCGCCAGCTGGGGCAGGGGCGCGCCGTGCACCAGCTCCAGCACGCGGCCCAGCAAAATAAAGCCCAGGTCGCTGTATACCACTCGGCTGCCGGGGGCACAGGCCAGGGGCATGGAAAGAATGGTTTCGGCCGCGGCGGCGGGGGGCGGGCCCAGCAGGTCCAGCCGGGCCCAGCTTTTCAGCCCCGCGGCGTGGGTGAGCAGCTGCGCCAGGGTGAGCGCCCCCTTTTGCGGGCCGGCCCCGGCAAAAAAGCGGCGCAGCGGGTCCTGCGGCGAAAGGGCCCCGGACGCAAAGTCCTGCAGCAGCAGGGTGGTGGCCGCCACCACCTTGCTCAGGCTTGCCAGGTCGTATACCGTGTGGGGCCCCACGGGCTCAAACGGGGCGTCCAGCGGGGCCATGGTGCCAAAATACGCCTGCGCCAGCAGCCGGCCGCGGCAGCCCACGGCGAGCGCGGCGCCTGGGCAGCGCCCGGCGGTCACCGCATGCTGCAGCAGGGAACAGGCAGTTTCAAACATGGCGGGTCAGGCCTCCTTGAAAAATACGGTTCAAAATGAGATTTTTCCCATGACCACCGGGTGCGCGGCGCCGGTGGCGCTGGGGGCGTTGTTGCAGCGGCCCGCCATGGCCTCGTTGGCCAGCACCGCAAAGGCCACGGCCTCTTTGGCGTCGCTGTTGAGGCCCAGGCCCTCGTTGGTCATGACCTGGCAGCCGGGCAGGGCCGCGGCCAGATGGGCCATGAGCACCGGGTTGCGGCTGCCGCCGCCGCCCACGATGAGAAGGTCCGGCCGCACGGGGCAAAAGCGCTCGACCGCCAGCCGGATGGTCTCGGCCGTGTAGCGGGTGGCGGTGGCCAGAATGTCCGCCCCGGAAAGGCCCAGCTCCGCGCCTTTGGCCCACAGTGCGCTTACAAAGCCCTCGCCGTAATATTCCCGGCCGGTGGTCTTGGGGGGCGCGAGGTTGAGGTAGCCGTCGGTTTGCAGCAGGTATGCCAGCAGCGTTTCGCTCACCCGGCCCCCGGCCGCCAGCCGGCCGCCTTCGTCGTAGCGCTGTTTGCCGCCGGTCATGCGCGCGGCGAGCGCGTCCATGACCATGTTGCCGGGGCCGGTGTCGAAGGCGAGGGTGTCGCACAGGCGGCCCCCGGCGGGCAGCAGGGTGATGTTGCCGATGCCGCCGATGTTCTGAAGCGCCACGGTGCGGTCCCGCTGCCGGTAAAGCAGGTATTCGGTATAGGGCACCAGCGGCGCGCCCAGGCCCCCGGCGGCCATGTCGCGCACGCGGAAGTCGCTCACCACGGGGCAGCCCAGCCGCTCGGCGATCAGGCTGGCTTCGCCCAGCTGCAGGGTGGCCCGCACCGTGCGGCCCAGGTATTCGGCCCCGGCGGGCTCGTGCCAGAAGGTCTGGCCGTGGCTGCCCACAAAATCCACCTGTTCCGGGCGCAGGCCCGCGGCCCGGCACACCGCTTCGCAGGCGTCGGCAAACAGCTCGCCCAGCAGAAAATTGAGCAGGCAGAACTCCCGGCTGTTTGCAGCGCAGCCCCCCGCCAGGGCGAGGATGCGGGCGCGAACCCCGTCTGCAAAGGGCAGGGTGACAAAGGCAAGCTGCTCCACCGCGGTATCGAGGCCGCAGCCCGCAATGCGAACGGCAACCGCGTCGATGCCGTCGGCGCTGGTGCCGCTCATGAGCCCCAGCACGATGTGGGGTTCGGTTTTGGAAAAGTTCATACAAAGACCCTCCCATGGGTTTGACCAGTTTTTTTGACAAAACGACCGTTTTTTGAAATAAAGTTTCGCACTGCTCTTATTATAGCAGAACCGCGGCAAAAGTGAGTAAAGATTTCGGCGTTTCCGGGCTGTTTTTGGAAAAACCAAAGGACGCAGGAGAGGAAGTGTGTGTGATGAAAGAATACATTGCCGGCTGGGACGGCGGTGGGACCAAAACCATCTGCGAGGTGCGGGAATTGGCAGGCGGCGAAACGCTGCGATTTACCGCCGGGCCGCTGAACCCCAACGGCACGGTGCCCGGCCAGGCGGACGCCACCGCCGCAGGGCTGCTGGCACAGATGGCCGCCCTGCCGGGCGGGCTTGCGGGCTGCCGCATGCTGTGCGTGGGGGCCGCGGGGATCAGCAACCCGGCCACCGAACAGCGGCTGCGGGCCGCGCTGGAGCAGGGCGGCTATGCCGGCCCGGTGTGCTTTACCGGCGACCAGCAGACCGCGCTGTACGGCGCGCTGGGCGGCGCGGGGGGCATGGTGCTGATTGCGGGGACCGGTTCCATTTGCTACGGCCAGACCCTCGCGGGCGAAGAGGCCCGGGCGGGCGGCTGGGGCAGCCTGATGGACGACGAGGGCGGCGGCTACGCCCTGGGGCGCGACATCCTGGCCGCAGTGGTGCGCGGTTTTGACGGCCGGGGCCCGGCAACCTGCCTGGAACCGCTGGTGTTCGGCCGGCTGGGCGTGGGGGACGTGCGGGGCATGATCGGCCGCGTTTACGCCCCCGGGGTGGGCAAGCGGGAGATCGCGGCCCTGGCGCCGCTGCTGAGCGAGGCGCTGGAACAAAACGACGCCGCGGCCCGGCAGATCTGCGAAAAAGCGGGGCGGGAGCTGGCGCTGCTGGTTTTGCCGGTGGCAAACAAGCTGGGCCTGCAGAACGCCCGTGCGGCGCTGGCGGGCAGCGTGCTTGCCAAATGCCCGCCGGTGCGGCAGGCGGTGCGCGCGGCGCTGCAGACCGCGCTGCCGGGGCTGCGCTGCGTTTCGCCCCAAAACGACGCGGCCAGCGGCGCGGTGCTGATCGCCCGCCGCGCGCTGCTGCAAAAAAAGTGAACCGCAGGCAGAAAAACAGCGCGGGGCCTTTTTCCCGAAGGGGGGAGGGTCCCGCGCTGTTTGGGCCTTATGGTTCGGCCGCCCCGGCAGGAGCGGGACAAGGGTGCTTTGAAAAACAGTATTTCAATTTGAGCCGCCGAAAAGTGCAAAACCTTAAAAACAGTTGCAAACACTGAACTTGATGGTAAAATGTACAAATATAGAAATCGGCAGATCGGGATTGTGAGGAGGGTGATGGCCCATGATTTTACATTGTATGAAAAGAACAACTTGGGAAGAAAGAAAACACAAACCCGCTTGGGGAAATCGAAACATTCGGGCCAAGGGATGTATACATTGCTCAACAATTGAATATTTCTGGCGTGTCGCTCCAAATTTCAAAGACATGGAAGAAGAGCTGGTACTGCTTTGCATTGATGAAAACAAATTAAAAGCAGAGGTTCGTTATGAAGATGAAGATAACTGCGGCAGGTTTTACCCTCATGTATATGGGTTAATAAACAATGACGCGGTGATAGCCGTGCTTCCTTTTATAAAGGACGAGCATGGAAATTACATAAAGAATCAAGAATTGGCACACATAGAGGATAAATGAATTGGAATTTGTTTGCATCCCCGCACCGGCTGCCCAGCAGGGCCGCGGCGCGGGTGCGTTAAGAGGAGCTTTTTATTGTGAAGCAATCAAAAATGGCGTTTCCCAAAGCCTGAGCGGGGGAACGCCATTTTCCGTGTGATGTTTTTTGGGGGGCTGTTTTGCGGCAGACCCTGCCGCAAGCTCCCCGGCATGCAACGGACGCCGGCTCCGGGGAAAAGAGAGAATTGCCCGGGAAAAGCGCGTCAGGGCGCGGGGAAGGAAAAGCGCCAGCAAAAGCCGAACGAGGCGTCGGCAAAGGCGAGGGGCGGCTCCAGCGCGGGGCCGCAGCTGCCTGAGCCGATGCCCGCCTGGCGGCAGTCGAGGCACAAGACGCAGGCGCCCGCCGCCTCCAGCTCGAAATCGTGCCGCTTTTGGGTGAGCTCCTCCTGGGTATAGGGCAGGGCGGAAAACGAGAAATCCTGTTCGCTCTCCACCCGCAGGGCCGCGGCGGGGCCGGCCAGGGTGAGTTCGGTGCAGCCCCAGTGGCTGCGCTCCTCCTGCGGGCGGAGATGCTCGAGGGAGGCGTCCACCGTTTCCTGCCAGTGGGCGAGGCGGGCGGCGGCGCGCTTGTCGGCATAGCTCTCGGTGGGGCCGTAACCAAAGTAGGCGCAGCGCTTCAGCTCGTTGGGCAGGAACAGCCGCAGCCCAAAGCGTGGCAGGGGCGGCAGGCGGCCATCCCGCGTGCAGCGGCAGCAAAGCTCGGCCAGGCCCGTGCCGCTCACCCGCCAGCAGACCTCCATGCGGACCAGGGGCTGGAGGGCGGGCACCACGAGCGAAAGGCCGAAGCGCAGCACGGCAAAGCCGCCCTCCGCCCCTGCCGAACTGTGGTAGGCCCGGGGTTCGGCCCGGTCGTAGCCAGCCTTGTACCAGTCCAGCTTTGCGATGCGGTCGTTGTCGGTGGGGGCGCGCCAGAGGTTCCACTGGGCGGGGCAGGCCAGCAGCTCCGCGCCGCCTTTTTGCAGCGAGCGGGGCAGGCCGGTGCGGCGGTCGAACTCGTACCGGAAGCCCGGCCCCTCCACCACAAAACAGCCGGGGGCCTGGGTGAGGGCGGGCGCGGCGCTTTGGGGCAGCGGGGGCAGCGCCCGCCGGCGGTGCAGCACGAGCTGATCGAAGCCCAGCGGCCAGCCCTCGGGCACCAGCGAGCTGCCCCGGGCAGCGGCGTATTCCAGCTCCAGGCACCAGGTGGCCCCGGCCAGCGCTTCGCCCTGCGGAAGCGCCGCGGGCAGCGGCACAAGGGCCCTTGCGCGGGGGGGCAGGTGGGGCAGGGGCAGCGGGCCGCACGCGGTCTCGGCCCCGCCCCGGGTGAGCCGCCAGCGGCAGGTCACGGCCGCGGCGGCGGGCAGGAAGCCGAGCCGGTTTTCCAGCTCCAGGCCGCCGGCTGTGAGGCGTGCGCGCAGCGGGCGCAGCACGTTTTTGTACTCGGCAAGGCCTCGGTGGGGCGTGCGGTCGGGGCGCACCAGGCCGTCCACACAGAAGTTGCCGTCGTTGGGCTGGTCGCCCCAGTCGCCGCCGTAGAGGTACATGGGCCGGCCGTTTGGGGCCTGCCCGGCGTACAGGGCGTGGTCGCACCACTCCCACACAAAACCGCCGCACAGCTGCGGGTGGGCGTCCATGAGGGCGGCGTAGGCCTCCAGGTCGCCCGGGCCGTTGCCCATGGCGTGGCTGTATTCGCACAGCAGATAGGGCTTGCCCTCGTTCAGGCCGGCGGCCAGGTGCTCTTCCACCTCCCGGGGGGAGGGATACATGCGGCTGTAGAGGTCGATGTTCGCGGTGTCGTTGCAGTGATCGCCGGTTACGTAGATGGAGGCCTCGTAGTGGATGGGGCGGGAGGGGTCGAAGCCCTTGAGCCAGCGGGCCGCGGCCTCGAAGGGGGGGCCGTAGCCGGACTCGTTGCCCAGGGACCAGATCAGCACCGCGGGGCAGTTTTTGTCGCGCTGGACGCAGCGGCGCACGCGGTCCTGAATGGCGGCCGAGAACTGGGGGTCCAGGGCGATGTGGCCCGCGTCGTGCAGCCAGTCGGCCCCATACTGGGCGGTGCAGCCGTGGCTCTCCATATCCGCCTCGGCCAGCAGGTAAAAGCCGTGCTCGGCGCACAGCTCGCCGAACCAGGGGGCATTGGGGTAATGGCTGGTGCGGATGGCGTTGATGTTGTGCCGCTTCATGAGCGTGAGGTCTAAAAGCGCCTGGGCGGGGGTGACGGCAAAGCCGGTGAGGGGATCGCTGTCGTGCCGGTTGACCCCGGAAAGGCGCAGCGGCTGGCCGTTCAAAAGCAGGCGGCCGCCCTGGATGCCCACCTGCCGCAGGCCCACCCGCTGGCGGATGAACTCGCCGTTTGCAGCCAGCAAAAGGGTGTAGAGTGCGGGCTGCTCGGCGTTCCAGAGCACCGGCGCTTCCAGCCGGAACAGGGCCGAAGCAGCCGTTGTTTCGAGGCGCTGCAGCGTTTCGCCCGCGGGGGAAAGCAGGGTGAGCTCCACAGGAAACGCGCCGCCCGCGCGCTCGAGCTCCACCTCGACCAGGGCCTTGCCCCCGGGGGTGAGGCGGGTGTGCACAAAAAAGTCCCGCAGGTGGGCGGCGGGGCGGCAGAGCAGGTACACATCCCGGAACAGGCCCGAGAGGCGCAGCTTGTCCTGGTCCTCGAGATAGCTGCCGGCGCACCACTTGAGCACCACCAGCACCAGCCGGTTTTCGCCGCTGTGCACAAGGCCGGTCAGATCGTATTCCGCGGGGCTGTGGGAGACCTGGCTGTAGCCGGCGAAGGCCCCGTTCACGTATACATAGCAGCAGGAATCGGCCCCTTCCAGCACCAGATGGTACCGCTCGCCGGGCTTTTTTTGCAGCGAAAAGCCGCGCCGGTACACCCCGCAGGGGTTTTGGGCGGGCACAAAGGGCGGGTCGTAGGGGAAGGGGTAGCGGACGTTGGTGTACTGGGGGCGGCCATAGCCGTGCAGCTGCCAGCAGGAGGGCACGGGGATGGGAGCCTCGCCGGGCAGGGGCCCGCCCGCCGCCGCATTTTCGGGGATGCAGCCGGGGGTCGGCCAGAAGGAAAAACCCCACTGGCCGCTGAGGGGCAGCATGCGGGCCGAGTGCTCCCGCGGGCCGGCCAGCGCTTGCGCGGGGGTGGCGCAGGGGATATAATAAGAGCGGTCCGGCAGGGTGTTTTTGCGGAACAGGCCGGGGTCCTGCCAATCACAGGGGAGCTGCATAGGGTGCCTCCTTTGCCGCCCGCGGCGCGGGCGGACGCCTTTGGTGTGTTTTTGACCGCTTTGCGGGCAAAGCCTTACGGCTTATTATACCGTGCCCGGCGCGCCTGTGGGCAGGGGGGCGGGCTTTTGATTTTTTACGATTCCTTGCGTTTTTTTATGTTCCGGGCCGCGCGGCGGTGCTTTTGGGCCGCGGGCCTTTTATAATGAAACTAACAAGCGCTGCTGAAGGCGGCCGAAAAAGGAGTCGATACAACCATGAGAATGGAACCTGTTACCGCCGTGGTGCTGGGCGCGGGCGCCCGCGGCCGCGTTTACGCGGACTATGCCAAGGCCCACCCGGAGGAGATCCGGATCGTGGCGGTGGCCGAGCCGAAGGCCGACCGCCTGGCCCGGTTTGCCCGGGACTACGGCGTGCCCGAGGCTGCCTGCTACACCGATTGGGCCGAGCTGCTGGCGCAGCCCAGGCTGGCGGACGCGGCCCTGATCTGCACGATGGATCATTTGCACTACGCCCCCTGCATGGAGGCGATCCGCCAGGGCTACCAGATCCTGCTGGAAAAGCCCATGTCGCCCAGTGCGGCGGAGTGCGCCGCCATGCAGCGCGCGGCCGAGGAAAAGGGCGTGGTGCTGGCGGTGTGCCATGTGCTGCGCTACACGCCCTTCTTTTCCAAAATAAAGCAGCTCATCGACGGCGGGGCGGTGGGCGAGGTGCAGGTGATCGAGCAGACCGAGCACGTGTGCTACTGGCACCAGGCCCACAGCTTTGTGCGGGGCAACTGGCGCCGGAAGGACGAGAGCGCCCCCATGATCCTGGCAAAGTGCTGCCACGACCTGGACCTTTTGAGCTGGATGGCGGGCGCGGCGTGCAGAAGCCTTTCCTCGTACGGCGGCCTTGCCCACTTCACGGCGGAACACGCCCCCGCCGGCGCGCCGGCGCGCTGCCTGGACGGCTGCCCCGCCAGTGAGAGCTGCCCCTATTACGCCCCGAAGCTCTACCTGACCGAAAACACCGACTGGCCCACCGACACCATCAGCGTGGACATGAGCCTGGAGGCACGCACCGAGGCGCTGCGCACCGGCCCCTACGGCCGCTGCGTGTACCGGTGCGACAACGATGTGGTGGACCACCAGGTGGTGGCCATGGAATTTGAAAACGGGATTGCCGCCACCCTGACCATGACAGCCTTTACCCCCCGCCTGACCCGCACCGTGCGGGTGATGGGCACAAAGGGCATGATCGAGGGCGACCTGGAACAGTGCACGGTGACCTTGCAGCCCTTTGGGGGCGAGGCGCAGACCTTTTCCGCCGAGGTGCTGGGGGCCAACGCCTACGGCCACGGCGGCGGCGACGTGGGGCTGATGCACGATTTTGTGCTGCAGGTGCGGGGCGGCGGCGAGGGCCGCACCAGCGCAAAGCAGAGCCTGGAAAGCCATTTGATGGCCTTTGCGGCCGAGCAGGCCCGGGTGGGCGGCGCGGCGGTGGAGCTGGCCGCCTTTGAGCGCAGCCTGTGAGGGCCTGGAAAAAAGACGGGAGGGCGCCGGGATGTACCGCATGCTGATCGTGGACGACGAAAAGATCGAGCGCACCGGCCTTTGCGGCCTGGTGCGGCGCTTTGGCTACCCGTTTGAGATCTTTCAGGCGGCCAACGGCAAGCAGGCCGTGCAGCTGCTGGGGCACACCGAGGTGGACGTGCTGATCACCGACATCCGCATGCCGCTGATGGACGGGCTGGAGCTGACCGACTGGGTGCGCAAAAACCGCCCGGCGGTGCATGTGGTGATTGCCAGCGCCTACGGCGATTTTGCCTATGCCCAAAAGGCCATCAGCATGCAGGTGCGGGATTACCTGCTGAAACCGGTGGACCTTGCCCAGTTCCAGACCATGATGGAGCACGTGCAGGCCCTGTGCGAGGCCGACCGGCAGGAGGCGGACCGCGCCCGGGAGCTGGAGGAATACCACCGCATGAAGCGGGAGCAGGCCCTGTGGGACCTTTTGTTCCTGCCGCCGGAAAAGGAGCTCACCGCCGAGGCGGGGGCCTATTACGAGGCGGGCTTTGGCCAGCACTGGGTCACGCCGGTGCTGGCCGAGACCCACGACCCGTTTTTCGGCACCCACGAGGAGGAGTTCACAAAGCAGCTGGCCGAGCTGTGGCCCTGGCCCTGCGAGGTGCTGGTGACTGAGGAGAACCAGGCCGTGGCGCTGGTGCACGGCGCGCGGCCCGTGCCGGACGAGGCGCTGGAAGCGGCGGCCCTGAAGCTGCTGGAAAAGCTGCGCCGGCTGACCCGGCGGGAGGTGTTTTTTACGGTGGGGCCGCCCGCCCAGGGCCCCCGCCAGCTGGCCGCCAGCGTGCAGGAGGCCGAGGAGCGCAGCGAGTACAAATTTTTTGCCGACGCAGGCATGGTGGTGTTCAGCAAGGAGGGCTACCTTGCTGCTGCGGACCTGAACACCGTGGTGGACGGGCTGACCCGCTCGCTGATGGAGGACATCCACTACGCGGCCTTTGAAAAGGCCGCCGGGCGGCTGGAGCTGCTGTTCAAGACCCTGGAGCAGAACCACAGCCTCTCGGTGTTATATGTGAAAAACCTGATGGCCGAGGCGCTGCGCAAGGCGGCGGGCAAGGCCCGGCCGCCCCTGACCGCCGACGAGCGGGACGAGGTGCTGCGCGCGGTGATGGCCGCCCCCAGCCTGTACGAGCTGAAGGAGCACGCGGCGGAGCAGCTGCGGGCCATGGGCGAGCGGACCGGCGACGAGGAGCGGCAGACCGCGGCGCACCGGGCGGTGAACGAGGCCATTGCCATGATCCGCGAGCAGTACGCCGACCCGGCCCTGAGCATGGAGTACATTGCGAAAAAGACGTATCTTTCTCCCAGCTATTTTTCGGCGGTGTTCAAGGCCGAGACCGGCGAGAGCGCCACGCACTTTTTGGCCCGCTACCGGCTGGAACGGGCCCGGGAGCTGTTGGAGGGAACGAACACCCGCATTGCCGACATCGGCGCGCGGGTGGGGTTTTCTTCGGCCAGCTATTTTGTGACCGTGTTCCGGGGGGCGTACGGCATGTCGCCCTCGCAGTACCGGGAGCAGCACGCCTGACCCTTGGAAGCGAAAGGAGGAGCGCTTATGAAACAGTGGTTCAAACGGCAGGTGCTGGAGCGGTTCAAGCACCTGAAATTCCGCAACAAGCTCATTCTTTCGTATGTGTTCGTGATCATTCTGCCGGTCACCGCGCTGGGCGTGGTGTCGTACCGGCAGAGCATCGACGCGCTGGAGCAGCAAATGGCCGCCGCCACAGACAACAATCTGCGGCAGGTGGCCTATTCTCTTTCCAGCCGGCTGGATAAAAACAACGAGTTCATCCGCTTTACCGCGTTCTGCCCCTATGTGATGGAGGAATTATCGGATTCGGACATCCAGTGGTACGAGCTTTCGCAGCGGCTAAACAATTATTTTGAGCCGCTGTCGTGGTACAACATGAGCATTAACCGGGACTTCCGCAAGCTGACCATTTACGCCGACTACCTGACCCGGCCCATCGGCTCGTTTTTGGAGCCCAGCGGCGCGGTGCAGGGCGAGGAGTGGTACCGCACCGCCTGCGCCCAGAGCGACACCCGCTGGTTTTTTGACGGGGGCGAATTGTACGCCAGCCGCCGCATTTACGATTCCGGCGCACAGGTGCTGATCGGCGTGGTGCACATGCGCATGAACACCGAATACCTGATGGGCAGCGTGCTGCGCCGGCAGGAGGCGCCCTGCGGCTTTTTTCTGACCGACGGCGAGGGCAGCCTTGTGTACCACTACACCAACATCCCCGGGGCGGCGGGCGAGCCGGAGGAGCTGCTGCGCGAGCTGGTGGAGCAGGGCGGCGAGGGCCGCCTGCGCACCGCCGGGGGCGACTATTTCTGCGCCAGCGATTTTGTGGAGAGCGGGGGCTGGAACCTTTACTACTACACCCCCAGCGCCTACACCCAGCGGGCGGGGGTGATTTTGTGGTACACCATTGTAACGGTGGCGGCCTGCCTGGCGGTGATGCTGCTGTTCGTGTGGCTTTTCTCGCGCACGCTGGTGCGCCGGATCGACAAGCTGGGCCAGAAGATGGCGCTGGTGGAGCAGGGCGATCTGGGGGTGAGCATCCACTCGGACTCGAAGGACGAGATCGGCCAGCTGACCAACGGCTTTGGGCGCATGCTGCGGCGGGTAAACGAGCTGATCGACCAGGTGTACACCAGCCAGATCACCCAGAAGGACGCGGAGCTGAAAAGCCTGCAAAGCCAGATCAACCCGCACTTTTTGTACAACACCCTGTCGCTGATCAACTGGAAGGCCATTGAGGCGGACAGCCCCGAGATCAGCCGCATTGCGGGGCTGCTGTCGCAATTTTACCGCACCAGCCTGAACCGGGGCGAAAACCGCATTGCCGTGAAGGGCGAATTGGACAACGTGCGGGCCTATGTGGAACTGCAGCTGGTGATGCACGAGTACGATTTTGACGTGGAATACCAGGTGGACGAGGCGGTGTACGACTGCGCCACCGTGAACTTTACCCTGCAGCCCCTGGTGGAGAACGCGATCCTGCACGGCATCGACGAGCACGAGGGCGTGCGGGGCAAGCTGGTGATCCGGGCCGAGGTGCAGGGCGGGGACATTTTGTTTGCGGTGAGCGACAACGGGGTGGGCATGGACCCGGAGTTCGCGGCCTCGCTGACCGCGCGGGAAACGGCGGGCTACGGGCTGAAAAACGTGAACGAGCGCATCAAGCTGGTGTTCGGCGAGGCGTGCGGGGTGTATGTGGAGAGCCGCCCGGGCGGGGGCACCACCGCGTTCCTGCGCATACGGAAGCGGGATTTTTGAAAGGTTTCATAAATTTTTGAAATGGAAAGCGCGCCGTTACGACTGCTATAATGAGAGCAGCAAGAGGGCGCCGCCCCCAGCAAAGGCGGTGCGCAAAGACGCGTTTTTAAGGAGGAAATTTTATGAAGAAGTTCGTAGCGATGTTGTCTGCTGCGGCGCTGTGCCTGAGCCTGCTGGCAGGCTGCGGCGGCGGGGCGGGCTCTGCGCCCGGAACGCCCAGCACCCCGGCGGGGTCCACCGGCGGCCAGGCCAGCGGCGAAAAGATCCCCATCCGGTTCATGTACTGGAACAAAGAGGAGAGCATGCAGGCCCTGATCGACCTGATCAATGAAAAGCTGCCCAACGTGGACTTCCAGTTTGAATTTGTGGACACCACCTCGTTTGCCACGGTGTACAAGACCCAGATGAACGCGGGCGAGGGCCCGGACATCCTGGCCGTGGAATACGTGCCCACCGAGGTGCAGGCCGGCTGGGTGCTGGACATCACCGACCAGCCCTTTATGCAGAACTACCAGGAATCCGTTTTGAACGAGCTGGCCGTGGACGGCCGCTCCTACGTGATCCCCGGCCCGTCCTGGTTCGGCGGCTACTTCTACAACAAGGGCATGTTCGAGGAGCACGGCTGGACCATCCCCAAGACCTACGACGAGTGGCTGGAGCTGTGCGACAAGATCGCGGCCGAGGGCGTGAAGCCCCTGGCAAACCCCATCAAGAACCCCAACTACTTAATGCACTACGCCATGAGCTATGTGACCGGCGAATTTTTGCGCCAGCCCGAGGGCATGAGCTGGGATAAGGACTACGCCGCCGGCAAGGTGAAGATGGCCGAGAGCTGGGGCCCCTACCTGGACAAATGGGCCGAGGTGGTGGAAAAGGGCTATGTGACCGCCGAGGACCTGGGCATGGATTACGACCAGGCGCTGGATGAATTTGCTACCGGCAAGGCCGCGATGTTCGATTCCGGCCCGTGGGACGTGGACGCCATCTACGGCAAGAACCCCGACATCAAGATCGACATGATGCCCTACGTGGGCAACAAGGGCGACACCGGCTGGCTGTTCGGCGGCCCCGGCATCCGCTTTGGCGTGAACTCCAAGCTGGGCGAAAGCGGCAACGAGGAAAAGCTGGCCGCCGCGCTGAGCGTGCTGGAGCTCATCAGCAGCCCCGAGGGCCAGAAGGCCTACTGGGAGAACAACCAGGGCGGCTCGTCTTACGTGAAGGGCGTGGAGTTTGAGATGCCCGCTGAGTACGACGGCTGCAAGGAAGTGTTCGCGGCCGGCCACATCTACGCTCCCTGGAGCCAGTGGAACGCCGGCGTGTACGACGAGTTCGGCAAGCAGCTGCAGGGCTTTGTGGCGGGCGACACCACCCTTGAAGAGGTGATGCAGGCCACCGACGCCAAGAACGAAGAGGTTATGTCGAAACTGGGTTAAACCCGTATTGCGGCCGGCAGGGCATCGTCGCCCGCCGGCCGCTTTTTGCAAATTTTTGCCCGGGGCCCGGGGTTTGGGGCCGAAAAGGGCAAAACAACCCCCGCGCTGCCGCGGCTATTTTTCAGAGAAAGGGTGACCGCCTGTGCCCGAAAAGGCGCGCGCTTACTGGCGCAAACACAAGACCACGATCCAATTTGAGGCGTTTTTGCTTCCGGCACTGCTGATTTTTGGGGTGTTCATTTTATACCCCGCCGTCAGCACCATTTTCAAGAGCTTTACCAACTGGAACGATTTGAACTCGGGCCGCGAGACCTTTATCTGGTTTGACAACTACATCCGCCTGTTCAAGGACAAGAGCGTGCTGATCGGCATCCGGAACTCGTTTGTCTACGCCATCTGCGCCACCATCCTGCAAAGCGTGGCCGGCCTTGCGCTGGCTTTGGTGCTGGACTCGAAGTTCAAGACCAAAAACTTTTTGCGGGCGGTGTGGTACTTCCCGGCGGTGCTCTCGACCCTGATCATCGGCTATTTGTGGAACTACATGCTCTCCACCTCGGACTTTGGGCTGATCAACCAGATCCTGCGCTTTTTCGGCATGGGCAAGGTGAACTTTCTGGGCGACGCATCCATCGCGCTGAAATGCATTATTTTTGTGAGCGTGTGGCAGTGGGCCGGCTGGACCATGACCATCTACCTGGCAAACCTGCAGTCCATCCCCACCGACCTGTACGAGGCGGCGGACATTGACGGCGCGTCGGCCGTGCAGAAGTTCATGCGGGTCACGCTGCCCATGCTGTTCCCGGCCATCAGCTTTAACGTGGTGACCGGCATGATCAACGGCCTGAAGGTGTTCGACATCATTTACGCGCTCACCAACGGCGGGCCCAACGGCAAGACGGAATCCATCGTGTCGCTGATGATGAAAAAGGGCTTTACCGAGGGCTTTCACGGCTACGCCTGCGCCATGGGCGCGGTGTTCCTGGTGATCGTGATGGCGATCACCGTGTTCCAGCAGAAATATCTTGGGAAATGGGGGGACAGCCTGCAATGAGCATCAAGGCGAAAAGGGGCTTTTGGCTGGGCGTGCGCGAAGTTTTGTTTATTGCGCTCACCTTTGTGATGATGCTGCCCATCTACTACCTGGTTATCACCACCTTCAAAACCCCCTACGACGCGACCAACCACCCCCTGGCCCTGCCTGCCGAGTGGCATTTTGAGGGCTATCTGAAGGCCTGGCAGAGCATGGACTACCCCCACGTGTTCAAAAACACGCTGGTGATCACCGTGCTGGCGCTGGGCGGTATGCTGATCCTGGCGGCCATGGCGTCTTACGTGCTGGCCCGGCGCAAAAGCCGGTTCAACACCGTGATGTTTTTTGTGCTGCTGTCGGGCATGATGGTGCCCTTTCAGATGAGCATTATGACCCAGTACAAGCTGGTGCGCGCGCTGGGGCTGATGAACAACATCCTGAGCGTGGTGCTGATCGACATTGCGGTGAACCTGCCCATGGCGATCCTGTTCATGAAAAACTTTATCTCGGCCAGCGTGCCGGTGGAGATCGAGGAGGCAGCCTACATTGACGGGTGCAGCGTGTGGGGCGCGTTTTTCCGGGTGACCGTGCCGCTGCTGCGGCCGGTGATCGCCACGCTGGCGGTGATGAACTCGATTGCGATCTGGAACGACTTTTTGACCCCCCTAATGTTCCTGCAATCCAAGAACAGCCACACCATTTTGCTGGCGGTGAACAGCAATGTGGGGCGTTTTTCCACCAACTGGACGGACATGTTCCCCATGATGGTGCTGGGCGTGATGCCGCTGGTGATCTTCTTCCTGCTGATGCAAAAGCACATCATCAAGGGCCTGGCCGTGGGCAGCGTGAAGGGGTGAGCGCCTGCCGGCGCAGCTTTTGCCAAAATAAACAACGGTTTTTGTGCACGCCCGGGCCGGCGGCCCTGAAAAGGCGCGGCCCGGGCGTTTTTGGACGGATCTTCCCACGATTAATACACAGGAGGTCAAACGTATGTTGAAACGCATCACCGGGCTGGCCCTGGCCCTGGCCCTGGCACTGGGCAGCCTGCCCCCGGCCTTTGCGGCGGGGGCCGAACCCACCGCCGCCCCGGCCCCGCAGGCCGCCGCAGCCCTGGAACCGGCGGACCCGCCGCAGCCCGCCGAACCCGGCGGGAGCGGGCAGGCGCTGCCTGAAAGCGGGCCCGCGGAAGAAGGAACGGCAGACCCCACGCCCGCCCCCGCGGAGGAAGCCGCCCCGGCGGCGGAGCCCGCGCCGGACGTGAGTGCGGAGGGGCCGGTGTACTACGCCACCGCGGGCGGCGAGGCAAACCCGGTGAACGCCTCGGCCAGCGATGTGGCGGACTGGGTGCACATCAACGCCGCCGGTTCGTACAACAGCAAGGCGAACGTGGCGGGCGACCGGCTGCGCTTTGAGGGCACCGGCAGCGCCTCGGCCTCTGCCGACTGGACGAATTTTGCCTTCAGCTATACCGACGGCACAAACCCGATCACCGCCTCGGGCGATGCGTCCTTCCGGTTTTACACCGGCAAGGGCAGCACCGGCACCTTTACCGCGCCGGGCGCGGCGGGCGTGACCCGCACGCTGGAGATCTACATGGGCAGCTGGGCCGCCAAGGAAGTGCAGGTCACTGCGGCCCGCGGCGGGGCGGCGGCCACCGCCGCCCCCTTTACGGCGGGCGGCAAGGCGGGACGGCTGGCAAAATACACTTTTACCTACACCGGCGAGGAACCGCTGGTGGTGCGCTTTGAACTGACCGACGACGGCTACGACACCAAGTGGGCCTCGCTGGGGTTTGTGGGCGCGCGCATTCTGCAGCCCAGCGACGAGCCCGCGGCGCCGGGCGTTGTGCTGAAAAGCGCCGACAGCTTTGCCAAGGGCTCGGCCACCACCATGACGGCGGACTTTTCGGCCGCCGACGTGGTGGACTGGGTGCACCTGGACAGTGTGCCCCGCTACAACAGCAAGGCCCGCATGGGCGGCGCGCGGCTGCGCTTTGAGGGCGCGGCGGGCACCGGCCCCAACAGCGGCGCCAGCGCCATTACCGACTGGTCGAACGTGAAGCTCTCGTATACAAACGGCGCGGTGACGGCCGCCGCCAGCGGCAGCAGCAAGCTGACCGCCTACACCGGCCTGGGCAGCACCGGCACGTTTACCGCCCCCTCCAAGGCGGGGGTGCAGCGCACCCTGACCATTTTTGCGGGCAGCTACGCGGGCGCGAACATTGACGTGACGGCCGCCATGGGCGACGCGGCGGTGGAGGTGGCCCCCCTGCGCAACGGCCAGAAGACCACACAGCTTTACCGGTATATCTTCCAATACACCGGCACCGAGGCCGAGGAGCCGCTGGTGGTGCGCTTTACCCTGAGCGACAACAGCGCCGACCCGAGCTGGGCGAACCTGGGCTTTTACGGCGCCTCGATCACCAGCGAGGAGCCGATCGTGAGCGAGCCCTACATCGCCTTTACCACGGTATCCCTGACCGGGCAGGAGGCGGTGACCGCCCCCGCCAGCGGGAAGACCCGCCGCAACGTGACCGCCGCGCTGTTCAACGAGCAGGGCGAAAAGCAGGAGGGCGGGGTGCTCTATTCGCTGAAAGCGCCGGTGGCGGGCGTTTCGGTGGACGGGCAGGGCGTTTTGTACGTGACCAGCGAGCTGGCGGCCAGCGGCACCGTGACCGTGGTGGCCACCAGCGCCGCGAACCCGGACACCTTTGCCGAGACCCAGGTGGAGGTGGTGAAGAACAACGCCCTGCGGGACACCCCCGCTTCGCCGCTGGAAAAGGACGGCTGGGTGCTGTTTTACAACGAGGAATTTGAGGGCGAGGGCCCCGACCCGCGCAAATGGAGCGGCTATTACCTGCGCAGCTGGACCACCGACGAGCTGGCGCAGGGGCACTATTTGATCGACGACGGGAACCTGATCCTGACCGCGCCGCCGGACCTTGCGCAGTGGTGCAGCCAGGACGCAAACCAGCGGGTGAGCGGCATCCAGACCTTTGAGCGCCAGCACCTGCACCGGTTCGGCACCGTGACCGGCAGCCGCGAGCTGCCCACCTTTGACGGGTTCGCCACCAAGTACGGCTATTTTGAGGTGCGCATGCGCCTGCCCGACACCAAGGACGGCAGCCATTTTGCCTGGTGGATGATCGGCACGCAGGACGACCAGCACCCCACCGCCGCCCTTTCCGGCGGCGGGCAGTACCCGGACGGCAAATACAGCAACGAGACCGCCGAGTTCGACATTATTGAGCAGACCACCGACGCCTACCCCCCCTACGGCGGCTACAAAACGAACCTGTGGCGGCCGGTGATCCACCCCAACGGCAGCCAGGATCTGGCGTATTTGTGGGTGCCGGGCACCAACATCCAGAACAATGCCATCAACGAGTTCCACACCTACGGCTTTGAGTGGGACGAGAACGGCACCAAGTTCTACCTGGACGGCAGGCTGGTGCAGAGCACCAACCGCTCGCCCAATTACCGCATGATGACCATTTTCAGCCTGTATCCGGGCAAGCTGGACGGCTCGGCGGGCATGGGCGTGGACCGGGGCATCTACCCCAAGGACGCGGTGATCGACTACTTCCGCGTGTACAAAAAGGACGAAGCGCCCAGGGCCACCTCGGTGGTGCTGAACGGCTACGACAGCCCCAGCTACCTGAGGGTTCCCGAGAGCGGCGCGGCCAGCTACCCCATGACCGCCCAGGTGCTGGACCAGTTTGACCAGCCCTTCGAGGCGGGCGTGACCTGGCGCTTTTCCAAGGACGTGCAGGGCTATAACCCCACCACCGCGGCGGCGGTGAAGCCCAGCGGCGTGAGCATTGACCCGGCCACCGGCGTGATCACCGTGCAGGCGGGCGCGGCGGCGAACCAGGACCTGTTTGTGACCGCCTATGTGAACGACAAGGTGCGGGAGGTAAAGCACATCAAGCTTTCTGCCGCGGCCCCGGCGGCGGAACGGGTGCTGTTCAACAGCCGGCCGGACACCGTGCAGCGCGGCGCGCAGCTGGACCTGAGCGCCCAGGTGTACGACCAGTACCACATGCCCATGCAGGCGGCGGTGAGCTACCAGCTTTCGGCCGACCACACCGGCCGGGAGGCCGTGCGCGTGGAGGGCGCCACCCTGAGCGCGGACGGGGTGCTGACCGTGAACGAAGCGGTGCCCGCGGGGACCTACATCACCGTGACCGCGCGGGCGGCGGGCGACGCGAACCCCGACCGGATGAACAGCCTGGTGCTCAAGGTGGTATAAAACGAACGGCGCCGCAAAGCGGCGCGGCAAACGATTTGCCGGGCGGGCTTTGGCCCGCCCGGCTTTTTTGGAGAGGTGAACGCGATGCAGATTGAATTTTTGCCCGGCGAAGCCTGGTGGGGCGGCGCGGTGTGCGGCGGGGTGGACCAGCCCTACACCGCCGCCAGCCGGTGCACCGCCCAGCTGGAACAAAACCCCACCCCCAACCAGTGCATGCCGCTGCTGCTCTCGGACAGGGGGCGGTGGCTCTGGGCGGACGGGGGCTTTACCGCCCGCTTTGAGGGCGGGCGCATCCTGTGCCCGGAGGAGGTGGAGCTGGGCGAAGCGGCGGAGCCCACCCTGCGGGGGGCATACCTGGCGGCCATGGGGCGGCATTTCCCGCCGCAGGGCGCGCCGGACCGGCGGTTTTTTACCGCCCCGGTGTACAACACCTGGATTGAGCTGACCTTTGACCAGACCCAGGCCGGGGTGCTGGCCTATGCAAGGGGCATTCTGGAACACGGCTTTGCGCCCGGGGTGCTGATGATCGACGATGGCTGGCCGCCCTATTACGGCCGCTGGCGGTTCGACCGGGAAAAGTTCCCAGACCCGGCGGCTATGCTGGCCGAGCTGCACGCGCTGGGCTTTGCGGTGATGGTGTGGGCCTGCCCCTTTATCACGCCGGACACGCAGGAGTACCGGGAGCTGGAGCAAAAAGGGCTTTTGGTGAAAAACAGCGGGGGCGAGGCGCACATTGCCCACTGGTGGAACGGCTGGTCGGCCGTGTTGGACCTGCAAAACCCCGGGGCGGCGGATTGGCTGCGGGCCCAGTTCCGGCAGCTGGAAGCCTTGGGGGTGGACGGCTTTAAGCTGGACGCGGGCGACCCGGTGTACTACCCCGAAAACGGCGACGCCCAATGCGCCGCGTGGGCCCGCTTTGGCGCGGCCTGGCCGCTGAACGAGTTCCGCGCCTCCTGGCGGGCCGGGGGGCTGCCCCTGATGCAGCGCCTGTGCGACAAGCACCCCACCTGGGACGAGCAGGGCCTTGCGGCGCTGACGCCCTGCGCGCTGACCGCCTCGCTGACCGGGCACCCCTACGTGTGCCCGGACATGATCGGCGGGGGCGAATACCAGAGCTTTTTGCAGCAGGACGCGGTGGACGAGGAATTGTTTGTGCGCTGGGCCGAGGCGGCCTGCCTGATGCCGGTGATGCAGTTTTCGGCCGCGCCCTGGCGGGTGCTGGGGCCAAAGGCGCTGGCCGGGGTAAAGGCGGCTGCAGCGGTGCGGGCGGCCTGGGGGGACTATTTGCTGGAAACGCTGGACGCCTGCGCGGCCACGGGCGAGCCCATGCTACGGCCGCTGGAATACGTGTTCCCCGCCCAGGGGTGCGGGGCGATAAACGACCAGTTCATGCTGGGGGACCGGCTGCTGGCGGCGCCGCTGACCAGAAAGGGGGGCGGGCCGCGGCGGGTATTTTTGCCCCGGGGCGTTTGGCAGGTGGGCGGCGCCACCCTGCAAAGCCCGGGCGGGGAGCATGTTGTGACCGAAGGGGAATGTGCCTGCGGCGGGCTGTTTTTGGCCTGGCGCAAGGGATAGAGAACAAAAATGGGGCGGCGCGCCGGTGGGCGGGCCGCCCTTTTAATTGCCTGAAAAAGGGTTTTGTGACCGGGCGAAAAATGAAAATACGCCAAATTATTACATTATTTTACAAATATGCTTAAATAAAAGGAATTGTGATTGATTGTTTGTGTGTTTTTTGCATAATAGTATATGAAAAATATGGGATATGGGTTAAAATCGACAGGGACTAACAAATTTCGCATAGGACCTGTGACTTTAATAGTACAGGCCCTGAAACGTGAAGGGGAAGAGTGGATGGCATTATTCGTACTTTCCAGGCGGCACAATGAAAAGGTTGCGGACCTGTTTGCCGAGAACGGTAAAATGTTTTACGGCCGGGCAATGAAACTGACCTGCAACCAGCACGCCGCCGAGGATCTGGTGCAGAGCGCCATGCTGGAATTGATGAAATCCCTGGACAAGGGGAGCCTGACGGTCTGCGCGCTGGACGACGAACACCTGCGGTATTATGTGCTGGGCATCCTGCGCAAGCTGTATTACAATAATTGCAGAAAGAATACGCGCGAGGCGGAGAAGCTGGAAAAGCTGAAGCAGGACCTGAACGACGGGGACGTGTGGGACCCGGACAAGGCGCTGTGGGAACACGAGCGGCTGGATCTGCTGGAATGGGCGGTGCTGCAGCTGCCCGAGCGGTACTACGAATTTTTGATGTTGAAGTACATCCACGGCTTCGGCAAGGAAGAGCTGGCCGAGGCGCTGGGAGTAAAGGTTACTTCGCTGCCCATGCTGCAAAAGCGCACCGTGGGGCTTTTGCGCAGACTGATCCGGGAGGAGGATGTGGCCCATGCACGATGAATTGGAGCGGGAGCGGGAAGAACGGCTGCTGAAATTTGCGGCGCTTGCCGGCCAGGAGCGGGAGGATCAGGAGTACGAGGCGTTTTTGCGCTCGGACGAGTATGTTCCGCCGGACGAGGCCTGGATGAAAAAGGTGACCAGCGAGCTGCGCCGGCCGCCCAAACGCAGGCTGGTGCACTGGAGAAAGCTTGTGGTCATGGCCGCGGCGATTGTTGTGCTGCTGTGCGCCGGGGTGGGCACGGCCATCGCCAACCCCAAGGCGCTGGCGAACCTGTTCAGCCAGAACTACGACCGGTACAGCCAGGTGCGGGTGGACGACGGCGTGGTGCTGGAAAAGCCCGAGGGCTGGGAGAGCGACTATTACCCCACCTGGGCGCCGGAGGGGTTTCATATTGAAGAGGTATCACAAACTGAGAATTTGCGCGTTATAACTTTATTAAATAATGCAACAGGGAATGAAATATGGTTTTCTTTGCTCGAAAATGAAATTGACCGATATCCAAATACAGAAAGTTTAGAAGAAATTGAGATTATTGTTTTTGGGGAAAAGAAACAGGCTTATGTGAGCGAAGACGGGCAGACGTTACAAGCCGTAATAAAGGTTAATGAGGGTTCAATATCGATTAGCGGACAATTAAAAATTGTTGAACTAGAAACTATGATAGAAAATATAAAAAATTTAAGGTAACGTGTTATATTTGGTCGAAAAAGTGCCATTTATGAGTATCAACACTTTTTAAGGAGGAATCCCTTATCATGAAACACGCAAAGAAATTGGTTGCTCTGGTACTCTGTCTGGTGCTGGCCCTGGGCCTTGGCCTCAGCGCATATGCTGACATTGGTCCGATTGATTACCCAAAACCGCGATGGAGCTATGTCAATTTAGTGAGTGGCGGGGTTAATACCAGCCAGATGAACGGAAGCATTCAACTGTACGACTCTAATAAATACGTTACAATTAACGTAACCCTGCAAAAGTACAACAGCGGCTGGAAGGATACCAGCACAGTGATAAGCGGCGAGGGATATTTTATCGCCAGCACGTCCACTCCGGTCAGCCTGTCTTCTGGTCGCTACCGGGCCAAGATCGTGTTCCGGGTGTATACCACCAAGGGCGGCGCCTATATGGAGGGCGACACGATCTATTCCTCTGACTGCCTGGTGTGACCGCAATGGCGCCGGTGAAGGAAACGCCAAAGCCGAAGCATACGTTCCAGTACCTTCCGCTGAGGCAGGCCACCAGGGCCCGCGGCAGCAAAAAGTACTACACCACCTACGGCCTACAGGTCCTGGCGGATGGGCATGAGCTGTTCCGCCTGAACGATGTGACCATGGACATGGTTATGATGGTGCGCATGGCGCACCGATGCAACGAGGAAAACCTGGAACCCTGCCACCTGTACGAGGTGATCGAAAACTTCTTTGGCGGAGAATAACGAAAAATGCCCCCGGCCGTGGGTTTTCCACAGCCGGGGGCGCTTTTTGTTTAAAACCGGGATGTTCCCCCATGAAAGGAAGGATCAGCCGCGGGTGCCCTCGATGGCGCTGTCGTGGCTCCAGCCCTGCAGGTCGGTGGGGGTGAGGTTTTGGGTAAAGGCGTCGCTGGCGCGGAAGGCCTCCCAATCCGCCTTGGCGGCGGCGGTGCGGATGGCCGTGCCGTCCAGGTATTCGGTGCCCCAGGGGTTTGCGGGGTCCGGGTCGGTGGGGTCCCAGCCGCGCAGGGTTTCGTTTTTGGGGTCGATCTGCAGGGTGCCGGGCAGGCCCAGGGGGCCGGGGTTCTGCGCGTCGTCGTAAATGACCACCGGCGTGCCGATGGGGCAGTTTTCGTAGATCCAGCGAACGTCGGCAATGGCAAGGCGGATGCAGCCCAGCGAGGCCTGGGTGCCCAGCTTGTTGAACTCGTCGTATTCCAGGTCGTCTTTGTGCTGGGTGTAGTAGGGCACCGAGTGGAACAGGTACGGCCCGTTGATGCGGGTGGCGTACTGGCCGTAGCAGGGGCCGGAGAGCAGCCGCCAGGGATAGTTCACCGGGGTGTTGAACACGCCGGTGGGGGTGTCGGGCCCGCCGCTGCACACAAAGGCGGCGTAGGGCCTGGTGTAGCGGCCCGCCTCGTCGGCCGTGTAGACGGTGGTGCAGCTGGAGGCCCGGTTCACGCACACAAGGTAGGGGAAGCCCTCCTGCACCCGGGCGTCAAAGCCCTCGAAGCCGGGCTGGGCGGCCAGCCAGTCCATAAACTGGACGCCGGCCTGGGCCCAGGCTTCCTCCGGGTCGGGGGTCGGCTCCGGGGTGGGCTCGGGCTTGCCCCAGACGGGCTGGGCCGGTTCGGAGCCCGGTTCGGAAACCGGGGCAGGCGCGGAGGAGGGGGCCGGGGCCGCGCCGCAGCCTGCCAGCAGCAGGCAAAGGGTGAGGGCGAGCAGGAAAACGCGTTTCATGGGCAGCTACTCCTTTTAAATAAACAGATTCTGAAACTACAGACGTTTGGGGGCGGGGGAAATATTTCGTTTTGCCGGGTATTGCCAGTATACCCCGCGCCGGGCCCGACGCGCAAGGGGCGGGCCCTTGACAGGGCGGCGGCAAGTGTGATAAAATCAGACGATTTGTAAGGGAAAGGGGAATGCAGGCATGACGCACCGCTGTTTTTGGCCCCGTGGCCTGGCCGCATTGCCGGGCGTTCCCAATTTCAGTATTCCCATTTGACTTTTCCTTTTGCAGGAAAAGTTTTTTTTTACCCAAAATTCCATCAAAAAGGGGGAGCGCGTTATGCTGATCCGCGGCGCGAAGCTGGAAAACGGCCAGACGGCGGACCTGCTTTTGCGGCAGGGGAAGATCGCCGCTATTGGGCTGGAACTGCCCGCAGAGGGCGAGGAGGTGCTGGAGGCCGGGGGCCGCACGCTGCTGCCCGGGTTCATTGATCTGCACTGCCACTGGCGCACGCCGGGCTTTGAGTATAAGGAGGACATTGCCACCGGGTCGGCTGCTGCGGCGGCGGGGGGCTACACCTTTGTGAACCTGATGCCCAACACAAAGCCCGTGTGCTCGGGCGCCGGGCAGGCCCACGCGGTGATGGCCGAGGCGGCGCGGGTGGGCCTTGTGGAGGCGAACCAGACCGTTTCCATTACCGAACAGTTCGACGGGCACACCCTGGACCACCTGAAGACCCTGCCGGAGGATTTGAAATTCATCACCGAGGACGGAAAGGGCGTGCAATCCGGCGAGGTGATGGCAAAGGCGTTTGCCATTGCGGCGCAGCGGGGCCTGACCATTATGAGCCACGCGGAGGACATGGACATCTCGCCCTGGGACTACCGCCTAGCCGAGAACCTGGAAACGGTGCGCAACCTGCATTTGTGCGAATACTACGGCGCGCGGCTGCACCTGTGCCACGTGAGCACCAGGGAGGCGGCGGCCGCCATTGGCCGGGCCAAGCGCCGGGGCGTGCCGGTGACCTGCGAGGTGACGCCCCACCATTTGTGGTTTGCGGGCACGGAGTACCGGGTGAACCCGCCCATCCGGGAGGCGGCGGACGTGGCCGCTTTGGTGGAGGCCATCCGGGACGGCACGGTGGACGCGATTGCCACCGACCACGCCCCCCACTCGGACGAGGACAAGGCAAAGGGCGCGGCGGGCATGGTGGGGCTGGAAACCGCCTTTGCGGTGTGCTACACAAAGCTGTGCCGGCAGGAGGGGCTGGAGCTGTATTACCTCTCGGCGCTGATGAGCCGGTTCCCCGCGGCCATTCTGGGCCTTGCGGGCAAGGGCCGGGTGGAGGTGGGCGCGGACGCGGACCTGACCCTGGTGGAGCTGGACACCCCCTTTACGGTGGACCGGGAGGCCCTGCACTCGAAAAGCCGCAACTGCCCGTACCACGGGCTGACCCTGTACGGCCGGGTGGACGCCACGATCAAGGGCGGCAGGCTGACCTACCGGCGGAAGTGAGGGGCCGCGCAGAGCGGCGGCCCCCGGCAGCCTGCTAAATACGAAAAGTAATATTTTGAATATAAGCTACGAAAAGGAGAAACAAAAGATGACCAACATGGACAAGCTGTACGACGCGGTGGCGGCCCGCGGCCCGGTGTGCGTGGGCCTGGACACCGATTTTTCCTACCTGCCGGAGGGCTTTGCGGACACGGCGCTGACCGCGGGCGAAAACATTGTACGGTTCAACAAGGCCATCGTGGACGCCACCAAGGCCGCAGCGGGCTGCTTTAAGGTGCAGATCGCCTATTACGAGAGCCTGGGGCTGGACGGCCTGCGCGCCTACAAGCAGACGCTGGACTATGTGAAGGCGGCGGGCGTGCCGGTGATCGCGGACGTGAAGCGGGGCGACATTGCCAAGACCGCCGAGATGTATGCCAAGGCGCATTTTGCGGGCGATTTTGAGGTGGACTACATCACCCTGGCCCCCTACATGGGGCTGGATTCCATCCGGCCGTACCTGCCCTATGTGCAGCAGCAGGGCAAGGGGCTGTTCGTTTTGGTGCGCACCTCGAACCCCGGCGCAAAGGACTTTGAATACGAAGCGCTGGCCGACGGCCGCCACGTGTACGACCTGGTGGGCGACAAGCTGCACGAGCTGGGCCGGGAGTGCCCGGGCGAGCGGGGTTATTCCAGCCTGGGGCTGGTGATCGGCGGCACCCACATTGAGGAGGCGGCCGAGATCCGCGCCCGCTACGCCGACAGCTTCTTTTTGATCCCGGGGTACGGCGCGCAGGGCGGCACCGCGGCCGACATTGCCCGCTACCTGGACAGGGGGGGCAACGGCGGGGTGGTGAACTCCAGCCGCAGCGTGCTGCTGGCCTGGAAAAAGCAGCCCGGCACCCCGTTTGCCGAGGCGGCGTACAACGAGTGCGTGAACATGAAGGAGGCCATACGCAATGCCTGCAACAGCCTGTGAGGTAAAGGTACTGGCCCACGAGGCCCCGGCGGAACACATCCGCCTGATGACCACCAGCTGGCCCCGGCGCGACAAAGCGCCCCGGGCGGGGCAGTTTTTTATGCTGCGGTGCTGGCCCATCGACGCGGCGCCGCTGCTGAGCCGGCCCATCAGCCTACACAGCTACGACCCGCTGACCGGCACGGTGCAATTCCTGTATGAGATAAAGGGCCCGGGCACCCGCATGCTGGCGGCGCTGCGGCCGGGCGACAGCCTGAGTTTGACCGGCCCCTCGGGCAACGGCTTCCCGGTGGAGCACATCCGGGGGCGAGTGGCGCTGGTGGGCGGGGGCATCGGCACGGCGCCCCTGTACGAGCTGGCCAAGGCGCTGGCCGCCCGGGGCGTAAAGGCCGACCTTTACTGCGGCTTCCGGGACGAGCCCTACGGCATGGAGCGGTTTTTGCCGCTGTGCGGCCGGGTGTTCGTGGCCACCGACAGCGGGCGCGCGGGCTTTCACGGCCTGGTGACCGAGCTGCTGCGGCCCGAGGAGTACGACATGGCGCTGTGCTGCGGGCCCGAGCCCATGATGCGGGCCACGGCGGCCCTGTGCCGGGAAAAGGGCACGGCCTGCCTTGTGAGCCTGGAAAAGAAGATGGCCTGCGGCGTGGGGGCCTGCCTTGGCTGCACCTGCCACACCACAGGGGGCGGCAGGAGCGTGTGCAAGGACGGGCCGGTGTTCAACGCCGAGGAGGTGTTCTGCGAATGAGCGTTTCGTTGAAGGTGAACTTTTTGGGCCGGGAGCTGGCGGGGCCGGTGATTGCGGCCTCGGGCACGTTTGGCTACGGCGAGGAATACGCCGACATCCTGGACCTTTCGGCCCTGGGCGGGGTGTGCAGCAAGGGGCTGACCCTGGCCCCCAAATACGGCAACGAGGGCGAGCGCCTGCTGGAAACGCCCGCCGGGCTGATGAACAGCATCGGGCTGCAGAACCCGGGCGTTGCGCATTTTATTGAACAGGAGCTGCCCCGCATGCTGACCCTGGGCACCGCGGTGTTTGCAAACCTGGGCGGCGGCAGCGTGGAGGATTACGAGCAGGGCGCGGCCCTGCTGGACGCCACAGAGGTGGATTTTATCGAGCTGAACATCAGCTGCCCCAACGTGAAGGAGGGGGGCATTGCCTACGGCATCAAGGCCGCCAGCGCCAAAGAGGTGGTGGGCCGGGTGCGGGCGGCGTGCAAAAAGCCGCTGGTGGTAAAGCTGAGCCCCCAGGCCGAGGATATTGGCCAAATGGCGGCGGCCTGCGTGGAGGCGGGGGCGGACGCGCTGAGCCTGGTGAACACCTTCCAGGCCTGCGCCATTGACCTGGAGCGGCGCAGGCCGGTGTTCAACAACCTGTTCGCGGGGCTTTCGGGCCCGGCGGTAAAGCCCATTGCCCTGCGCATGGTGTGGCAGGCCTGCGGCGCGGTGGACGTGCCGGTGATCGGGCTGGGAGGCATTGCCACCGGCGCGGACGCGCTGGAATTCATTATGGCGGGCGCGGCGGCGGTGCAGGTGGGCACCGCAAACTTTATGGACCCCCGCTCCTGCGGGCGGATCAGCCGCGAGATCGCCGAATGGATGGAGGCCCACGGGGTGCAGAGCCTGGAAGAGATCCGGGGCTGCGCCAGGGGATAACCTGTATAAAATAAACGATATAATACAAAAAGGAGAAAAATGATGAGCAACGCGATCGAGGTTCTGAAGGAGTGCGGCGCCTTTTTGGAGGGGCACTTTTTACTTTCCAGCGGGCGGCACTCGGGCGCTTACTGCCAGATGGCAAAATTGCAGCAATACCCGGACAAGGCGGCCGTGGTGATGGCCCCGGTGGCGGACAAGCTGCGGGAACTGGGCGTGGACGTGGTGGTGGGCCCGGCCATGGGCGGCATTGTGTACGCCTACGAGCTGGGCCGCCAGCTGGGCAAGCGCGCCATTTTTACCGAGCGGGTGGACAACGAGATGGCCCTGCGCCGCGGTTTTGAGATCAAGCCGGGGGAGCGGTGCGTGATTGCGGAGGACGTGGTGACCACCGGCGTTTCCAGCCTGGAAACCAAAAAGATCATTGAGGAGAACGGCGGCGTGTGCGTGGGCATTGCCTGCGTGGTGGACCGCACCAAGCCCGAGGCGCCGAGCCCCATTGAGATCGTGGCCAGCGCCGCAAGGCTGGACCTGCCCAACTACCTGCCGGAGGAGTGCCCGATCTGCAAAGAGGGCAGGCTGCCGCTGGTGCACCTGGGCAGCCGCAAGATGAAGGAAAAGGCCGAGAACAAATAAGACCCGGGCGTAGGGCGCTGCGGGCCGGGCTTTGTTGGGGCATGGAAAGGCAGCGGGGGAGCGCGGGGCGCTTGCCGCTGCCTTTTTGGCTTTTTGGGCCGGCGCGCGCCGCAAAGCGGCGCGCTTGCCCCCGCGAAGCGGCCGCACCGCGGGGCGGAAAGCGGGGCTGAAAAATTTTTGCGGCCTTTTGCGGAAAAGCGTGTCACAAACGCCGCGGCGCGCGGTCTAATTTTATGGAGGTGAAAGCACAATGGAACAAGAAAAAACTGAACTCGTTCCCGCGCTGGTGGAGCGGGCCGTAAAAGGCGACAAGGCCGCGCTGGAGGAGCTGCTGGGCAGCGTGCAGGACCTGGTGTTCAACCTGGCGCTGCGCATGCTGGGCACCGTGCCCGACGCGGAGGACGCCACCCAGGAGATCCTGGTGAAGGTGATGACCCGCCTTGCCACCTTTAAGGGGCAGAGCGCCTTTACCACCTGGGTGTTCCGGGTGGCGGCGAACCACCTGCAGAGCTACCGCAAGCACCTGTTTGCCCAGCACCCGCTGAGCTTTGAGGAATACGGCGAGGACATTGCCAGCGGCCGCGAACAGGACATGCCCGACCTTTCGGGCGGGGTGGACCGGGCGCTGCTGGAAAAGGAGCTCAAGCTCTCGTGCTCGAACGTGATGCTGCAATGCTTTGAGCCGCAGGACCGGTGCATTTTTATTTTGGGCACCATGTTCAAGGTGGACAGCCGGGTGGCGGCCGAGATGCTGGAAATGACCCCCGAGGCGTACCGGCAGCGGCTCTCGCGCCTGCGGAAGCGGATGGCGGCATTTCTTGGGGAATACTGCGGCCTTGCCGGGGGGCGGTGCGCCTGCGCGCGCCGGGTGGACTACGCGGTGGCCACCCACCGGCTGGACCCCCGGCACCTGGCCTTTCCCGGGCTGGAGCCCGGCGCACAGGTGCTGCAGGACTGCGTGAGCGCCATGGAGGAGATCGACGACCTGTCGCGCGTGTTCGCGGCGTTCCCGGCCTACCGGGCCACCCCGGCGGCGCGGGCATTTTTGAAGGAATTCCTGCGCTCGGATCCCTATGCCCGGGTCGCGGCGATGGAACGGGAGGAACTGGAATGAAACAGGACGGGATGCTGGAATTTTTGGCGCAGCTGGCGGCCAACAACAGCCTGGAATGGATGCACGCCCACAAAAAAGAGCAGCAGGCCGCCGCGGCCGGGTTTGAGGCGCTGGTGCAGGCGCTGGCGGGCGAGCTGGCGCTGCACGACGCCGGGGTGGCGGGCCTGAAGGCAAAGGACCTGATCTTCCGCATGAACCGGGACACCCGCTTCAGCAGCGACAAATCGCCCTACAAGGCCGCGTTCCGGGCGCACATCGGCCCGGCGGGGCGCATGCCCATCCCGGTGGGGTATTACCTGCACCTGGAGCCGGGAAATGTGTTTTTGGGCGGCGGGCTTTACGCCTCGATGTTCCCGGGGGCCACGGCGCGCATCCGGGAGGAGCTGGCGGAAAACGGGGCGGAGTTTTTGCAGATCGTGCAGGAGCCGTTTTTTGAAAAGAACTTTGAGCTGGTGGGCGAAAAGCTGAAAAAGGTGCCCCAGGGGTTTGACCCGGCGCTGCCCCAGAGCGAATACTTAAAATACAAGAGCTGGGCGCTGGAATACCACCTGGCGGACGAGGCCGTGGCCGACCGGGACGCGTTTTTGCGGCAGGCGGCGGACGCGTTTTTGCGCATGCGCCCCTTCAACGATTACCTGAACCGGGCGCTGGAGGGCTACAAGCTGCCCGAGCGGCCGGGGAAAGGGTAAAGCGCGGCAAAGCAAAAAAAGGCGGGGCGCGGGGAGTTTTTCCCCCGCCCCGCCTTTTTTTTGGCTGGATTTACAGGGGGTGGACCGTTCCTTTTCCCGCCGCTATGTGGTATAATAAGAAAACTTATGGAATAAAAACGTGCCCGCGGCCCGGCGGCAGGCTGGGGCGGGCGGGGAATGGAGAAAAAATATGCTGTATCAGGAGCTACGGGGCGTGAGCCCGGAAATTTTGCAGGCGGTGGAGCGCATGGGCTTTACCGACATGACCGAGGTGCAGGAAAAGGCCATTCCGGTGATGCTGGCGGGGCAGGACGTGATCGCCAAGGCGCCCACCGGCACCGGCAAGACCTGCGCTTTCGGCATCCCCATCATTGAGCGGATGGACCGCAGCCGCAAGACGCCCCAGGCGGTGATCCTGGCGCCCACCCGGGAATTGGCGCAGCAGATCGCCGAGGACCTGGAGGACCTGTGCCACTTTTTGCCCGAGGTGCGCATTGCCTGCGTGTACGGCGGCGCCAACATGCAAAAGCAGATCGACCAGCTCAAGCGGGGCTGCCAGATCGTGGTGGCCACCCCGGGCCGCCTGATGGACCACATGCAGCACCGCACCATCGACGTGCGCGCGGTGGAGAACATCGTGCTGGACGAGGCGGACGAAATGCTGGACATGGGCTTTTACAAGGATGTGCGCAAGATCATTGACGCGATGAAGGCCCGCAAGAGCCTTTCGATGTTCAGCGCCACCATCAGCCGCGAGGTGATGGACATCGGCTGGCTGTATCAGAAAAACGCGGCCGAGATCTCGGTGCAGCCGGTGCTGGACAGCCAGCCCCGGATCACCCAGTACATGCTGTGCACCACCGGCCGCAACAAGCTGGCCGACCTGGCGCAGCTGCTCATCAGCGGGGGCTACAAGCGGGCCATTGTGTTCTGCAATACAAAATTCACCACCGCCACCCTGACCAACCAGCTGGTGCGGCTGAACTTTGTGGCGGACTGTTTGCACGGCGACCTTTCGCAGGTGGAGCGCAACAAGATCATGGGCCGCTTCCGCGAGGGCAAGATCGCGGTGCTGGTGGCCACCGACGTGGCGGCCCGCGGCATCGACGTGGAGGACGTGGACGTGGTGGTGAACTACGAGGTGCCCGGCTCGAACGAGTATTACACCCACCGCATCGGCCGCACCGGCCGGGCCAAGAAGGAGGGCGCAGCCTACCTTTTGTACGGCGCGGAGGAGAAAAAGCGGGTGGAGGAGCTGCTGCGGCTGACCCGCAACAAGGCCATTCCGGTGCACTGGGACTTTGCCCACAAGAACCTGATCGAGGAAAAGGTGGAAGAGGTGGATAAGTTCCAGATCCGCAGCTATTTCTGAAAAGAGCAGGGCAAAAAGAAAATTTGCAAAAGCGCGCAAAAAGGCCTTGACCTTCCCCCTGGTGGAGGGTTTACATTGAGTGCATAAAGAGGTGAGACCCCGTGCAGATCAAGCAGGTGGAGACCCTGGTGGGCATGACCCAGAAGAATATCCGCTTTTATGAAAAGGAGGGCCTGCTGGCCCCCCGGCGGGAGGCGGGCAACGGCTACCGCAACTATTCCGACGAGGATGTGGAGCGGCTGCAGCGCATCAAGCTGCTGCGCAAGCTGGACGTGCCGATGGACGAGATCCGCACCATGCTGGAGGGCAAGCTCACGCTGGCCGACGGCATGCGGCGGCACCTGGTCACGCTGGAGCACCGGCGCAAAAACCTGGATACCGCCCGCACCCTGTGCGAGGAGCTCACCGAACAGCCGGGCCTGCTGGGAACCCTGGACGCCGCCGAGCGGCTGGAAAAAATGCAGGCCCTGGAAGAAAAGGGGGTGCGCTTTACGGACATCAAAAATCAGGACAAGAAAAAGAAATACCACGGCGCGTGGCTGGCGGCGGCGGCCTTTGTGGCGCTGATGCTGCTGCTGGAAGGGATTCTGGGCTGGGCGGTGCTCACCGAGCCGCCGCCGCTGGGCATCAGCATTATCATGCTTGCGGCGCCGCTGGTCTTTGTGGGCGGCGCGCTGCTGGCGCTGTGGCAGAGAATCAAGGAGATCCGAGGGGGAGAGATCGATGCTTATCGTAACTACTGAAAGCCTGCCCGGCCGCCCTTACGAGGCGCTGGGCGTGGTGAAGGGCAACGTGGTGCAGAGCAAAAACTTCGGCAAGGACTTTATGAGCGCCATGAAGACCCTGGTAGGCGGCGAGGTGGTGGCTTACACCGAAATGCTGAGCGAGGCGCGGCAGATCGCCGTGGGGCGCATGGTGAAGGAGGCCGAGGCCCTGGGGGCGGACGCGATCGTGTGCCTGCGCTTTGCCTCTTCCAGCGTGATGCAGGGCGCGGCCGAGTGCATTGCCTACGGTACCGCGGTGAAATTTTTGCAGTAATGCCGGGGCGCGGCCGGACCGCGCGGACGGCAAGGAGGAACAGAGATGGACCCTGTTGTATTTTCGGGCGGGCAGCCGGCGGCCTTTGGGTTTGCGGCCTTTTGCACGGTGGTGCTGCCGGTGATCCTGCTGATCGTGCTGGGCGTGATGAAAAAGATCAGCGCGGGGCCGCTGTTTTTGGGCTTTGCGAGCTTTTTTGTGAGCCAGATGGTGCTGCGCATCCCGCTTTTACAGGTGCTGGGCGGCCAGAGCTGGTTCCAGAGCTTTGCCGCCCACACGGCGGTGTACGCGCTGGTGGTGGGGGGCTTCACCGCCGGCCTGTTTGAGGAGACGGCGCGCCTTGCAGGCGCCGCTGTTCTGAAAAAGAAGCTGAGCTATAAGAGCATGCTCAGCTTTGGGCTGGGGCACGGCCTGTGCGAGGTGATCCTGATCGCCGGCATGTCGCAGGTGAACAACCTGATCCTGTGCGCCGCCCTGGCCGACCCGCAGGGCGCGGCGGCAACGGCGTTCCTTTCGGGGGTGGACCCCGCCACCCTGCAGGCGGTGGCGGCCCAGCTTACCGCTGCAACGCCGGCGCTGGTGGGGCTGGCCCTTGTGGAGCGGGTAAGCGCCGTGCTGTACCACCTGTTCGGCACCTGCCTGGTGTTCACGGCGGTGAAGCGGGGCAAGCCGCTTTACTACGCCGGGGCGCTTTTGGCGCACACCCTGTTCAATTTCCTGGCGGTGATGCTGAACGCCTGGGTGGGCCCCTGGATTATGGAAGCGGTGCTGCTGGCCGCGGGCGTGTGCTTTGGGCTGTATGTATGGCGCGCCCGGCGCTGGTTCGACGCGCCCTGCGGCGCGGGCGCGCCCACCGCGCCGCAGGCTTTGCCGGGCGGGACGGAGTGACGCGCGGCCCGGCCCAAAGAGCGGTTTAAAAATGAAAAAGAAACGGGGCGCGCTTTGGCTGATATGTACCCCCTTTACTGGACACCCAGTAGAGGGGGTATTATTATGCGGTACACATATGAGTACAAAAGGAAATGTGTAGAACTGTATCGAGAAGGAAAATGGCCAGAAACGCCGGAAGGTGTTAGCGATAAATCCTTTCGGGATAAAGTGAGACTATGGGTAAGAGCAGAGGATAGCCGCGGTCCAGAAGCACTGAAACACAAAAATTTCAACAGGAACTGGACACCAGAAGAACGGCTGGAACTAGTATCCCAAGTAATGTCCGGAAAATCCTGTGTGTCAGTGGCAATCGAGGCCGGTATTCAAGATAGACTATTGTATCAATGGGTTCAAAACTATAAAACAAAGGGGTATAATGGCCTGGTAGAAATGAAAAAAGGTCGTCCAAGTAAAGGGGTACCCCAAATGAAAAAGGAAGAAGCAAGGCCACTGAATGAATCCGAACGAGAAGAATTGATCCGGCTTCGGGCAGAAAACGAGTATATAAAGGCGGAGAATGAAGTTATAAAAAAAGAGATCGCCTTGAGAGAAGAGAGGCACGCAGCGCAACTCAAGGCGAGAAAGCAGCGATCATCAAAGAGCTGCGTGAAAAAGGATACCAATTGAAATATCTGTTGAAATCTATGCAGATGGCACGGTCTACCTATTATTTTGAGTTGAGCAAGGCCGATCAAGTTGCTGTTCGAAACCATTGCTTGGCAGATGAAATCAAAGACATTTTCTCACAGCATAAAGGCCGCTACGGTGTGCGAAGAGTATATCAGGAACTGATAAAGCGCGGCCACAAGGTCAATCATAAGCGGGTACAACGGCTTATGCACACTATGGGGTTGGCAGGAAAGCGCCCAAAGGAAAAGTATCATTCCTACAAGGGCGAGGTCGGCAAGGTTGCTGAGAATATCCTTGACCGGGATTTCAGCACGACAGCTCCTATGCAAAAATGGACTACCGATGTATCTCAGTTCGGTTTTTCGTGGGGGAAGTGTTATCTCTCTCCTATACTCGACATGAACACAAACGAAATCATTTCTTATGATTTATCTCAAAGTGCCAATATGGAACAGATCCAGAGAATGTTGGCCGGCGCCTTTACGAAGTTTCCCTCTGTAGATGGCCTGATCTTTCACTCTGATCAAGGGTGGCAGTACCAGCACGTGTACTTCAGGCAGGCACTTAAAGATCACAAAATCATTCAATCCATGTCAAGGAAGGGCAACTGTTACGACAATTGCATCATGGAGACCTTCTTTGGACGGATGAAAAACGAGATGTTCTACGGGCATGAAAAAGAGTATTCCTCTTTTGAAACATTTGCCAAGGCTGTTGACGGCTACATAAATTACTACAACAACGAAAGAATCCAAGAGAAAACAAAATGGATGCCTCCTACAAAATTCAGAGAGGCATCCATGTGCACCTAATTCAATTTTTTATGTGTCCAGAATTCTGGGTACATATCAGGCCGGAAGGCAAGCGCGCCCCGTTTTTTGCGGGTGCGCGCGGGGCGCAGGGGAGCGGGGGGCCCGCAAAGGCCCGAGGCACCCCTGCCAAGGTTTGTACAAATGTTGCAGGGTACGGTGCAAAAGTATGACTTTTGCACCGCGGAAAAGGCCTGCAAACCCAGCCAAGGCGCGGGTTTGCGGGCAGCGCCGTTTTGTGCCGAACGCCAAAAACTTTTGTGCCAAATCGCGGCCGCTTGGCACAAGTGCCGAACTTGCCAAAATGTGTTGAATTTATGAATATGCGGGGCTACAATAGAGTTGTTCGGAAAAAGGGTAAGTGCATTCAAAGGCTTACCCTCTATTCTTTTTTACAGGACGAAACAACATACAGGGGGATTTTAAAACATGAAAAAGCTTTTGAGCATCCTGCTGGTCTTTGCCATGGCCGTAAGCTTTGCGGCCTGCGGCGGCACGGGTTCCAGCACGCCGGCCTCCACCGGCAGCACGCCTGCCAGCACCCCGGCGGGTGACAGCCAGCCCGCCGCCGGCGGCATTCCGGCCGACCAGATCAAGGTGGGCGTGATCCACCTGAGCGACCCCGCCGAGGGCAGCGGCTACACCTACACCCACGATCAGGGCATTGTGGGCATGCAGGCGGCCCTGGGCCTTGCCGACAACCAGATCGTGCGCAAGGTCAAGGTGGATGACACCGACGCGGCCGCCATTGAGACCGCCATCACCGAGTGCATCGAGGAAGGCTGCAACATCATCTTTGCCACCTCCTGGGGCTACATGGACACCTGCGAGGCCCTGGCCGCCGAGTACCCCGAGGTGATCTTCAGCCACGGCACGGGCTACAAGTCCAACGGCACCAACATGAACCACTACTTCGGCCGCATCTACCAGGCCCGTTACCTGGCGGGCATTGCCGCCGGCATGAAGACCGAGTCGAACAAGATCGGCTTTGTGGCCGCCATGGGCCAGGAGAACGGCGAGGTGACCAGCGGCGTGAACGCGTTCGCCATGGGCGTTGCCAGCGTGAACCCCGACGCCAAGGTCTATGTGAGTGTGACCAACAGCTGGTTTGACCCGGAGGGCGAAAAGCAGGCCGCCGAGGCGCTGATCGCCAACGGCTGCGACGTGATCGGCCAGCACTGCGACACCCCGAACCCCCAGACCGCCGCCGAGGAGCACGGCGTGTGGGGCGTGGGCTACAACAGCGACATGACCAAGGACGCCCCGGGCGCCACCCTGACCAGCGTGATGTGGGACTGGAGCGTTTACTACACCAAGGCTGTGCAGAACGTGATCGACGGCACATGGAAGGCCGGCGAAAAGGTGGAGGACTACTTCGGCGACATGGCCGACGGCCTGATCACCCTGGGCACCATCAACGAGGAGCTGTGCGCCGAGGGCACTGTGGCCGCCATTGACGAGGTGAAGGCCAAGATCGTTGCCGGCGAGTGGGACGTGTTCGACGGCAAGACCGAGATCGAGGACAACAAGGGCGAGATGCACACCCTGGAGGGCGCCGACTACGGCAGCTGCGACTGGTACTACAAGACCGTTTCCGTGCTGTAAGCACTGCCCTTTCAAAATGCGATGACCCGAAAGGGCGGCCGGTCCGGCCGCCCTTTTTTGGGCATTCCGGCCCCGGCCCCGCAGCGTGGGCATGGGCGGGTGTGCCAGAATAATACAAGCAAGCAGAAAACGGCGGGGCCCCCCGCCCACCCCAGAATAGGAGGAACCCCAATGGCCGAAAGCAAGTGCGCCATCCGCTGTAGCGGCATTACAAAGCGCTTTGGCAGCGTGGTGGCCAACGACGCCATCGAGCTGGAAGTACAGTACGGCGAGGTATTGGCCCTGCTGGGCGAGAACGGCAGCGGCAAGACCACGCTGATGAACATGCTGTCCGGCATTTACCACCCCGACGCGGGCCAGATCCTTGTGAACGGGGAGCCGGTGTCCATCAATTCCCCCATGGACGCGGGCAGCCTGGGTATCGGCATGATCCACCAGCATTTCAAGCTGGTGGAAATGTTCACCGCCATGGAGAACATCGTGCTGGGCACGCCCGGCAAAATGCCCGCGCGCAGGGCGCTGAAAAAACAGGTGGAGGAGCTGTGCGGCAGCTACGGCCTGGAGATCGACCCGGAAAAGCCGGTGTACGGGATGAGCGTTTCGGAAAAGCAGACGGTGGAGATATTGAAGGTGCTTTACCGGGGCGCAAAAATCCTGATTCTGGACGAGCCCACCGCCGTGCTCACCCCGCAGGAGACCAACAAGCTGTTCAATATTTTGAACCGCATGCGCGCCAAGGGCTGCGCCATTATCATCATCACCCACAAGCTGAACGAGGTGCTGGCCATCAGCGACCGGGTGACCATTCTGCGCAAGGGCAAAAGCGTTGGCACCGTGGCCACCCGCGGGGTGGACGCCGCCAAGCTGACCGAGCTGATGGTGGGCCACGCGGTGAGCCTGGAAATCGGGCGGCCGGAGCCGGAAAACGTGCACACCATCCTGAAGGTGGTGGACCTGACCGTGACCAAGCCCGACGGCTCCAAGGGGCTGGACGACGTGAGCTTTCACATCCACGCGGGCGAGATTTTGGGCGTGGCAGGGGTGGCCGGCAGCGGCCAAAAAGAGCTGTGCGAAACCATTGCGGGCCTGCTGAGCGCCGAAAAGGGCGCGGTGCTGTATCAAAAAGAGAACATTCTGGGCAAGAGCCCGGAGGAGATCATCGACCTGGGGATTTCCATGAGCTTTGTGCCCGAGGACCGGCTGGGCATGGGCCTTGTGGCCAGCATGGGCATGACCGACAACATGCTGCTGAAAAGCTACCGGCACGGCAAGGGGCCCTTCGTGGACCGGGCCCCCGCCAGGGAGCTGGCCAAAAAGCTGGTGGACAAGCTGTCGATCGTGACGCCCAGCATTGAGATGCCGGTGCGCATGATGAGCGGCGGCAACGTGCAGAAGGTGCTGCTGGGGCGGGAGATCGAGTCGGAGCCGAACCTTTTGATCACCGCCTACCCGGTGCGCGGGCTGGACATCAATTCCAGCTACGTGATCTACGAGCTGCTGAACCGGCAAAAGCAAAAGGGCGTGGCGGTGATGTTCATCGGCGAGGACCTGGACGTGCTGCTGGAGCTGTGCGACCGCATTCTGGTGCTGTGCCACGGGCGGGTGACCGGCCTTGTGGACGCGCGCACCGTGACCAAGGAGCAGCTGGGCCTGATGATGACCGGCGAAATGAGCGAAGAGGAAAAGAAAAAGGAGGCGGCGGACCGGTGAGCGAGCAAGCAAAGACCCACAAGGAACCCCTGCTGCGCACGGTCAAGCACGCCGAGCGCAGCGGCCGGCAGATGGTCGGCTTCCGGCTGGTGGCCGTGCTGCTGAGCCTGGTGGCCGGCGGGCTGTTCATTCTGGCGCTGGGGCAGAACCCGCTGGCGGTGTACGCCACCATTTTAAAGGGCGCGTTCCGCAGCAAAATGGCCATTCAGGCCACCGTAAAATACACCGTGCCGCTGTGCATCTGCGCGCTGGGCGTGACCCTGGCCTTCAAGATGCGGTTTTGGAACATCGGCGGCGAGGGGCAGCTGATTATGGGCGGCGTGTTCGCCAGCTTTTTTGCCCTGTTCTGCACCGGCTGGAACCACTGGGCGCTGCTGGCGGCCATGTTTGCGGCGGGCGCCGTGGGCGGCGGGCTGTGGGGGCTTTTGCCGGCGGTGTTCAAGAGCCGCTGGAACACCAACGAAACCCTGTTCACCCTGATGCTCAACTATATCGCGCTGTATCTGGTGTCGTATCTGCAGGCCGGGCCCTGGCGGGACGAGGCGGCAAACGGCTTTAACAAGATCGCCCGGTTCGACAAAAACGCCTCGCTGGACAAGGTGTTCGGGGTGCACTTTGGGTGGATCCTGATGCTGGTGCTGGTGGCGCTGGTGTGGGTGTACCTGAAACGCACCAAGCAGGGCTACGAGATCAGCGTGGTGGGCGAGAGCCAGGACACCGCGCGCTACGCGGGCATCCACGTGAAGCGGGTGGTGCTGCGCACCATGTTCCTTTCCGGCGCGGTGGCGGGCCTGGCGGGCGTGTGCCAGGTGGCCGGCAGCGACATGACCCTTTCCATGGGCGTGGCGGGCGGCGTGGGCTTTACGGCCATCATTGTGGCCTGGCTGTGCCAGCTGAACCCGGGCATGATTTTGGTGGTGTCGTTTTTGTTCAGCGTGCTGGAAAAGGGCTCGGGCGTGGTGCAGAGCGAATTCGGCCTTTCGGCCGACAGCGCGGACGTGCTGCAGGGCATCATCCTGTTCTTTATCCTGGCCAGCGAGTTCTTTGTGCGCTACGGCTTTGTGGCCCGGGGCAAAACGGCGAAGGGGGGCGCGAAGTAAATGGATATGTTCATCAAGTTCCTGGTGGCCGCGGTGGGCGCGGGCACGCCGCTTTTGTTCGGCACGGTGGGCGAGATCCTGACCGAAAAGGTGGGGCATTTGAACCTGGGCGTGGAGGGCATGATGGCGATCGGCGCCTGCGCGGGCTTTATGGCGGGCTATGTGACCGACAGCTTTGCCGCGGCCCTGGCGGCGGCGTTTTTGGCCGGGCTGCTGGCGGCGCTGATCTACGCGGTGCTGACCATTACCTTTTTGGCAAACCAGAACGTGGCGGGCCTGACCCTGACCATTTTCGGCACCGGCCTTTCAAACCTGATCGGCGTGTATATGATCGGCCGGTCGGAAACGGGCACCCTGAAGCTGCCCGAGAACGTGACCGCGAACATGCGCAGCGTGCACATCCCGGTGCTGAGCGACCTGCCGGTGGCGGGCGAATTGCTGTTCAGCTATAACCCCTTTGTTTACATTGGGATCCTGGCGGCGGCGCTGGCGGGCTTTTACCTGTACCGCACCAAGACCGGGCTGAATGTGCAGGCCATCGGCGAGAACCCCGGCGCGGCCGACGCGGCCAGCATTCCGGTGACCCGGTGGAAGTATTTCAACATCCTTCTGGGGGGCGGCATCTGCGGCATCGGCGGGGCCTACTGCGCCATGATCATCAACAGCGGGGTGTGGATCTCCAACAGCGTGAACGGCCTGGGCTGGATCGCGGTGGCGCTGGTGATCTTTGCGGCATGGAAGCCGCATGCGGCGATCCTGGGCAGCTTTGTGTTCGGCGCGCTGCGGGTGCTGAAATATTACGTGCCCTCGGACCTGATCAGCCTGCCCATCGCCTTTTACGACATGCTGCCCTTCCTGATCACCGCGCTGGTGCTGATCGTGACCAGCATGCGGGGCAGCAAGGGCGCGCACATCCCGGCGAACCTGGGCGTGAACTATTTCCGCGAGGAGCGGTAAAAGCGGCTTGACCAAAGCGCCCCGGCCCTGCACCGTGCAGGGCCGGGGCGCTTTGTGCTATAATGATTAAAAAGCTTGCAAAAGGAGGGCGTTTTCATGCAGGAAGAGATGCTTAGGGAACTGCTGGAAAAGACCGAGCAGGGCAACCGGCTGCGCAAAAAGCAGCTGCTGGCGCTGCGGGTGTGCACCCTGGTGCTGCTGGCGCTGGTGGCGGTGTTCGGCTACCTGGCCGGGCAGGTGCGGGGGCTGGAAAACGGGATCGAACAGTTTGCGCAGGTGGCGGCGCAGCTGGACGTGGAGGAGCTGAACCGGGGGATCCAGGAGCTGAAGGAACAGGTGGAAAAGCTGGACGTGGCGGGCCTGAACGAGGCCATGCAGCAGGTGGGCGGCGCGGCCGAACAGATGGCGCAGGCGGCCCAGAGCTTTAACGCCATCGGCGAGAAATTCGGCGGCTGGTTTGGAAGATAAGGCGGGGCAGCCCATTCCCGGCCGGGGCCTGCGGCGAAGCGCCGGGGCCCCGGCCTTTTTTGCGGGCGGGGGGCCAAAAACCCGGCCGCCGAAGGCGGGAACGGCCCGAAAAGGAGGGCGTTTGCCGGCGGGGAATAGTGTCAAAAAAAGCGGAACTATGGTACAATGGAGCCATAAAATTAAAAGGAGGCGCACGGCGTGGAAGTGACGGCGGCGCAGATGCGCAAAATAGAGGAGCAGGCGGCGGAAAACGGCCTGACGACCCTGGAAATGATGGAGAATGCGGGCGCGGCCGCGGCTGTGCGGCTGATGGGCGAGGCGCCCGGCCCGGTGGCGCGGGCGGTGGTGTTTTGCGGAAAAGGGAACAACGGGGGCGACGGGTTTGTGGCCGCCCGGTACCTGGTGGACGCGGGCGTGGAGGTAAAGGCGGTGCTGGCCGAGGGCGAACCCGCCACCCCGGACGCGGCCGCCAACAAAAAGGTGAGCGCGGGCGCGGGAGTGGAAGTGTGGCGGCTGGAGGAGCTTTGCCCGGAACAGCTGGAGTTCATCCGCACGGCGGACGTGGTGATCGACGCGCTGTACGGAACGGGTTTTGGCGGTGCGCTGCGCCCGGCGGGCGCGCGGGCGGCGGCGCTGATGAACGAGGCCCGGGGGTTTAAGCTGGCGCTGGACCTGCCCAGCGGCGTGGAGGCTGATACCGGTGCGGTGGCAAAGGGGGCGGTGAAAGCCGACCTGACCGTGGCGTTCCACGCGCCGAAGCCCTGCCACCGGCTTGCGCCGGGCCAATGCGGCCGGGTGCTGGTGGCGGACATCGGGATCGGGCAATGAGCGCCATGCGGGTGCTGGTGCTGGGCGCCAGCGGGTATTTGGGCGGTGTGATCACGCGGCGGCTGGCGGCCGCCGGCTTTGAGGTGTGGGGCACCTGCCGCAGCGCGGCGGGTACAGGGCGGCTTTTGCCGCTGGATGCGGCCGACCCGGACGCGCCGGATGCGCTGCTGGACCGGCTTGCGCCGCAGGGGGTGGTGAGCTGCCTGCGGGGGCCGTTTGAGGCGCAGCTGCGCTGCCACGGGCGCTTGGCGGCGTATGCGTGCCGCGCCCCGGAAGTGCGGGTGGTATACCTCTCGTCGGCCAATGTGTTTGACGGGGAGCTGACGCGGCCCCACACCGAGGCGGAACCGCCCTGCCCGAAAAGCGATTACGGCCGGTTCAAGGCCGAATGTGAGGCGCTTTTGTGCCGAAGTTTGGGGCCGCAATGCGCTGTTTTGCGGCTGCCGCAGGTCTGGGGGCCCGCGTCGCCCCGCTTTTGTGAGCTGCGGCGGGCGGTGGCGGCGGGGGCACCGGTGGATGCCGCGGAGAATTTGTTTTTAAACGCTGCGCTGGATGTGCAGGTGGCCTGCATCACCGAGAGCCTGCTGCGGGCAGGGGGGCAGGGCATTTACCACGTGGGCACCCGGACGGCCTGCGGCCAGGCGGAGTTTTTGCGCATGGTGTGCGCGCGGGCCGGGCTGGCCGCGCCCGCATTGCGGGTGGAGAGGCTGCCGGAAAACGAGTATTTTGCCGTGCTGCCCGGCCGGGGGGACGCCCCGCCGGCTGCCGGGCTGGAGCTGCAAGAGCTGCTGGTGGCCTTTGAAGCGCCCGGCAAGGCCGCCCCAATGAGGTAAGGCCGGCGTTTGACGGTGGGCCGGAGGCAGGAAAAAAGGCGCGGCCCCGGGCCGCGGGAGGAGAGCTGTATGGAACGATTGCTGATCACCGGCGCCACCGGGTTTGTGGGCGGGCGGCTGGCCCGCTCGCTGGCCGGGAAGTATGAACTGCTGACGCCCGGCAGGGCGGAACTGGATCTGTTTGACGCCGGGGGAATTGCGCGGTATCTCCGGGCCAGGCGGCCCGCCTTTGTGGTGCACGCGGCTGCCCTGGCGGACACAGGCTACTGCGAGGCGCACCCGCAGGAAAGCGAGGCGGTGAACCTGCGCGCGCCTGAGGCGCTGGCCGCGGCCTGCGCCGGGGTGGGCGCAAAGCTGGTGGCATTCAGCTCGGACCAGGTGTATAACGGCACGGAGCTGGCGGGCCCGCTGCCAGAGAGCGCGCCCCTTGCGCCGGTGAACGTGTATGGCCGCCACAAGCTGGAGGCGGAACGCCGGGTGCTGGCCGCCTGCCCCGGGGCGGTGTGCCTGCGGGCCAGCTGGATGTATGACCTGCCCGTGCAGGGGCTGAAAAACAGCACAGGCCTGCCGGGCAGGCTGTATGGCGCGGCGCTGGGCGGCCGGCCGCTGGCGCTGAACCCGCTGGAATGGCGGGGTGTGAGCTGGGTGTGCGGCCTGACAGAGCGGTTTGAGGCGATTTTGCGGCTGCCCGGCGGGGTGTACAACGCCGGGGCTGAAAATGCCCTGAACAGCCTGGAAACGGGCCGGGCCATGGCTGCCCGGCTGGGCCTGCCGGAAAACACGGTGTGCGCGGTGCGGGACCCCCGGCCGCGAAACCTGGCGATGGATACGGCGAAGCTGCGGGCTTTTGGCATAGAGCTGGGGAACACGGTGGATGGTTTTGCGCGCTGCCTGCGGGAATACGGGCTGTGAGAAAGCGGCGGCTGCGCCGGGCGGATGCCGCAAAATAGGATGGGGAGCAAGAAACCGCCGGGCGCGGGAAGCAGGGGGCAGACGCCCGGCGGTTTTGCCGGGCGTTTATGCGCTGCCGGGCACAAACGCGCCGCTGTAAAAACAGAAAACGGAGAGGGGGGCGCGGCGTGGAGCTGCCCTGGCAGATCGGGGAGATATTGGGGAGCCTGCGGGCCGCGGGGTACCAGGCGTACGCTGTGGGCGGCTGTGTGCGGGATATGCTGCGTGGCGCCGCCCCCCACGACTGGGACCTGTGCACCTCGGCCCTGCCGGGGGAGGTGGAGCGGCTGTTTTTGGGGCGGTTTGCAGCGGCGCACACCGGCGCCGCCCACGGCACGCTTACCCTGGCCGCGGAGGGGCTGCCGGTGGAGGTGACCACTTTCCGCGCGGACGGGCCCTACACGGACCACCGGCGCCCGGCCTCGGTGAGGCTGGGCGCCAGCCTGGCCGAGGATCTTGCCCGGCGGGACTTTACCATCAACGCCATGGCCCTGGGCCCGGAAGGGGCGGTGATCGACCTTTTCGGCGGCAGGCGGGATCTGAGCGCGGGGCTGGTGCGCTGTGTGGGAAACCCGGAGGACCGCTTTGCCGAGGACGCGCTGCGCATTTTGCGGGCGCTGCGGTTTGCCGCCGCGCTGGACTTTGCCATGGAACCGGCCACGCTGGCCGCGGCGCGGGCACAAAAGGGAGCGCTGCGGTTTGTGGCTGCCGAACGGGTGGCCGCAGAGTTGGACCGGCTGCTCACCGGGCCGGGTGCGGGGCGGGTGCTGGCCGGGTGCGGCGACATTCTGGCCGTGGCCCTGCCCGAGATCGCAGATGTGCTGTGCGGGCCGCCCTGCCCTGCGCTTGCCGGCCGAACCCCCTGGGAGTTTGTGGCTGAAACGATAGGGGCGGCGGCCCCGGTGCCCCAGGTGCGCTGGGCGCTGCTGCTGGGAGGCCTGGGCAGAAAGAAGGAGGGAGCCGCCGGAGAACAGGGCCCGGCGCCGGAAGGCGAAAGCAGGGCGGAGCGCGCCGGGGCGGGGGCGGAACAGGCGCTGCGCCGGCTGAAGGTAAAGCGGAGCTTCGGCACACAGGCGGCGGCGCTGGTGCGGTGCTGCTGCATGCCGCTGCCCACAGACGAAACAGGCGTGCGCCGCTTTTTGGCCCATTGGGGCCTTGCGACCGCCCTTTGGCGGATGGAAGCAGAGCGGGCCCGGCTTGCGGCGCTTGCGGGGGGACCGGGGGCGCGCTGCCGGCGGCAGGGGCTGGAGCGGTTTGAAGAGCTGGTGAAGGAGCAGCTTGCCGCGGGCGCGTGCCTGGGGCCGGCCGATTTGGCGGTGAAGGGAAAGGAACTGCTGGAAGCGGGGCTTTACCGCCCGGGGCCGGAGATGGGGCGCGCTTTAAAGGAGCTGCTGGAGCAGGTGCTGGAGGGCGCGCTGCCCAACGAGAAAACCGCGCTGCTGGCCTGGGCGGCCGAACACAAAAAATAATCGAAGCCGGAAGGTGAGCGGAGCCGCTTGCCTTCCGGCTTTGCGGCTTCAGACCGGGGCCGTGAAAAAGTTTTCTCCTTTTGGGGCGTTTGTGACCGGGCTGTGACCGGAGGCTTTTATACTGTAGACAATGGAACGTAAAACGGAAGCCGAAGACTACAGCGACAAACCAAAGGAGAAAGTATCATGAAGAAACGGAACCGCACCTGGAAATGTGCGCTGAGCGCCGCGCTGGCCTGCGCTCTGCTTCTGGGCACCCTGCCCGCCGCGGCCTTCGCAACGGAAGGCCCGGGCCTTACCCCGCCGGCCGCCACGGCCGCGCCGGAGGCCACCGCCATGCCGGAGGGCTTTGAAGAGCCGAAGGCCACGGAGGAACCGAAAGAAACCGAGGAACCAAAGGTGACGGAGGAGCCGGAGGGCACCCCCGCGCCCCAGGCGACCGAGGAGCCGGAGGCCACCGCCGGGCCCAGCCTCGAACCGGAGGGCACGCCGGCCCCTGAGGCCGCGCCGGAGAACGAACTGCTTTTGGCGCAGCCGCGGATGATGGCACAAAAGAAGACTGTGATTGAAGAAACCGCCAACCTTACGGAACTGAACATCTGGGTGGACGAACTGGGCCTCACACACTATGAAGATTCGGTGGGCCGCGGCCGGTTTGACGGGTTTGTGGTGGCCGACTGGACCGGCAAATGGTCCAGTTCGGACGAAACGGTGGTGAGCTTCGGCGCAAAGACCGGCCTATATGCCACGTTTGTGGCAGTGAACCCGGGCAGCGCCGTGATCACGCACACCGGCGAGGGGTTTGGTGTGAACAGGGGAAAAACGTATGTGACCTATTACCCCATCACCGTTACCGAGAGCAGCTATGATTTCCGCCTGAGCGCGGATTCCAGTTCCAATGTGACGGTGTATTACGCCGCCGACGGCACCGGCAGCAGCGCGCTGCAGGCCCTCACGCCGGGCGAAGCCCTGCACGCGTATGACCGCGCTTACAAGAAGAACGGCGCGCACTTTTATGTGAGCGTGCCCGCGGGCTATACCGGCACCAGCAGCTTTGAGCACCGCAGGGGAGCCAATGCGGGAGAGCTGGGCAAATACGGCCCGGGCGTTTATGACGTGCTGGATTCGGGCAGCGCCGCCGGCGCCGCCGCCGCTGCCCAGGGCGCCAGCATGATGTTTGAATACAACTGGTTCGAGTACGGCGCGGACTACCGTTTCCGTGAGTTCGAGATCACCGCCGAGCCGGTGGACATCACCGTGAAATTCATGGTGAACGGGGTGGAAAAGCAGTCGACCCTGCACCACCACAGCAACCTGGGCCGGGGCGACAGCGTGGTCACCTTCCCCGAGGCGCCCAAAAAGGACGGCTTTAATTTTGTGGGCTGGCAGTGCAGCAGCAGCAACGACCAGGTATTCACCGGCGCCAGCGCCAGCGTGGATGAGATGTGGGTGAACACCAGGGATACCGCCGTTACCTACACGCTGACCGCCCTGTGGAGCGAGAGCAAGCCGGAGTACAATATTGAGGGCCTGCCCGGGAACGGCACCCTGAAACAGGTGTACAACGGATACCCCATCGCCTTTAACCCCACACTGAGCTACGGCGACAAGCCGGTGGGCGCGGTGGAATGGAAGTACGAGAAAAAGGTGAAGGGGAGCTACGAGCCCCTGGCCGGCAAGCCCGAGGTGACCCATGTGGGCGACAGCTGCACCATCCGGGTCACCGCCATGGTGGGCGGCGAGAAGGCGGCCCAAAGCGGCGATATCACCCTGACCGTAACAGCCCGGCCCATCTGGCTGGTGGGCACCTATGTGAGGGATTACATTTACAACGGTATGCCCCGCATCCTGGACAGGGATACAAAGGACGACCTGCGCTATATCATCAGCTCGACCCTGAGCAACACCGGCGAGCGCGGCCTGATCACCGAAAAGGACCGCCTGGCGCTGGTGAACGGCAAGGAGCTGCCGGAATCCACGAGTGTGCGCCCGGTGACCGAATACAAATATAGGCTCAGCGACTTCCAGGTGTACGACCGGACCACCGGCCAGGTGAGCAAGGACTACAAGCTGATGGCGAAAAATCAAAATGTTTCCATTACGCTGGAGATCCTTGCCCGGGAGCTGGAGATCGTGCTGAGCGACGCGCAAAAAACATATGGAGAAAGCGACCCGGCAGAATTTGCCTATACGACCGAGGTTGCGACCGTGTACAACGGCCAGTTCTATGACCGCGACAAACTGGTGCCCGGCCACACCGTGACACTCGCCCCGGGCGAAGCGCTGACCCGCGAGAGCGGCGAGGACGTAAAGACCGGCGGTTATGCCATCAGCGGCACCCCGGGCCAGTTCCGGGTGCTGGACAAGAACAATCAGGACGTTACCTCCAATTACAGCATCACTGTGAAAAACGGCGCTTTTACCATCGACCCGCGCACGGCGCTGATCGTTGTGGGCAATGCGTCCAAGACGGAGGGCGAGGCAGACCCGGCCTTTACCGCCCGCTCGGACGACCTGGTGCCGGGTGAAACCCTGGAGGTGCTGCAGAACGGCCTGACCCGCGATGCGGGCGAAGCTGTGGGCAGGTATGACATTTACCCCAGCAATGCCGAGGAGCTTGCGAAGAGCTTCAAGGTGTCGGCGAATGGGATGGACCGCACCGGAAACTACCGCTTTGAGGTGAGGCCGGGCGTTTTGACCATCAACCCCGCGCCCACCACGCCCCCGGCCACCGGCACGACGACCGAGCCGGGCGCGACGCCGGCACCCCCTGCGGCGGTGATCCCGGCGCCCCTGGTGCCTGCCGCAGGCCCGGCGGCCGTGGCACCGCCGGAGGAGGAGATCCCGGAGGAGGAAGTGCCGCTGGCCCAAACGCCGGAAGCTGAGCCGGAGCCCAGCGCCGCGCCCGCTGAGGAAGAAATTGCGGACGACGAGGTTCCCCTGGCCGCCGGCGCCGGCGGGGCATGGGCCCTGCTGAACCTGCTTCTGGCCGTGTTCACCGTGCTGGGCAGCGCACTGCTGCTGATCACCTGGGCAACAGGCAAAAAGCGCCGTGAGCTGGAGAGCGAAACCGAGCAGCAGCGCAGAAGGCACGGCCTGATGCGCCTGGTGAGCCTGGTGCCCGCCGTGGCCTCTGTGGCCGCGTTCCTGCTGACCGAGAACATGCGGCTGCCCATGGTGTTTGCCGACAGGTGGACCATCCTGATGGCGATTCTTGCCGCGGCGCAGCTGGCCGTGATGTTCCTGGCCCGCAAAAACTGGGAGGATCAGGGCGACGATAACGGCCAGGGCGCGGCCCCGGCGAACGCCTGACTGAGCTTTATTTTCCAGTGACCCTATAAGCAAGGCGAGCCCGCTTCCCGGCCATACACCGGAGCGGGCTCTGCCTTTTTTGTGTTCCGCAGAAGGGGCGGGACTGTACAATCCGCCCCTGAGCGCGTATAATTAGAGCACGAATTGCAAGGATGGCCGCCCGGCGCGGCGGGATGCGCAGGGGGGTGGAGGCATGAAGGGCAAAAGGCGCGGCTGCGCCGCGCTGCTGGCGCTGGCGTTTTTGCTGACGGGCTGCGGAACCCCTGCGCCCAGCCCCGGCAAAGAGGCGCCCAGTGCGGCGCCCGCGGCGGAAGAGAGTTACCAGGCGCCGCCCCTGGCGCTGGCGGAATTTGACGAGGCGGCGGCCTTTGGCGAGAGCGGCGTGCTGCTGGATACCTCGCACACGGCGCAGGGGTATGTGGCGGCGGCGGCCACAAGCGACGCAAGGCTCAAATTCCGGGTGAGCCTGGGGGAGAGCAAATACAACTACGACCTGCCCGCCGACGGGACCCCGGCGGTCTACCCGCTGCAGCTGGGCGGCGGGGAATACACCTTTGAGGTGTGGCGGCAGAACCCCAACGGCAAATATGCCCGGCTGTACGGCCGCACCGAAACCGTGGCGCTGGCCAGCGAGTTCGAGCCCTTTGTGCGCCCCAGCCAGCTGGTAAACTACGGCCCGGATTCGGCCTGTGTGAAAAAGGCGGCGGAGCTGGCCGGGGGCGCGGCCAGCGATGTGGAGGTCGTGAGCCGCATTTACAACTACCTGAAGGACGCCATCCGTTACGACAAGGAAAAGGCGGCGGTGGTGGAGAGCGGCTACCTGCCCGACCCGGACGAAACCCTGGCGGGGGGGGAAGGCATCTGTTTTGACTATGCGGCCCTGGCTGCCGCCATGCTGCGCAGCCAGGGAATCCCGACAAAGGAGATCACGGGCTATGTTTCGCCCACGGGCGCGTATCACGCCTGGAACATGGTGTATCTGCAGAACACCGGCTGGGTGACCGTTGCCATTGAGCTGGCGGCCGGCCAGTGGGACCGCATCGACATCACCTTTGCGGCGGGCGGCGCAGACAGCGGGCTGGTGGGCGATGGGACCGCCTACACCGACCGGTACACCTATTGAATTGCAAACGAGAGGGGATGGCCTGATGGCAAAAAAAGAGCTGGGCAGCCTGGAAGTGAGCGCGTTCTGCGAGAGCCTTGCCATGCTGCTGGCTGCGGGCACCCCGGCCGACGAGGCGGTGGGGCTGCTGGGCGAAGGCGAGACCGCGGGCCCGGTGCAGGCTGCGGCCCAGGCAGTGCAGCAGCGGCTTTTAGCAGGCGAGGGCCTGGCCGGGGCCGTGCAGGCCAGCGGGGCGTTCCCCGCCTACGCGGCGCGCATGGTGGCGGCAGGCGAGGCGGCAGGCCGCACCGAGCAGGTGCTGGAGGGCCTTGCCCGCCACTATGACAACCAGTACCGCCTGCGGCAAAAGCTGCGCAGCGCCGTGGTGTACCCGGTGATCCTGCTGGGGCTGACGGCGGCGATTCTGGCGGTGCTGGTGGCAAAGGTGCTGCCCGTGTTCAACGGGGTTTACCAGAGCTTTGCAGGCGAGGTGAGCGCCTCGGCCTACGCCTACCTGCGGCTGGCCTATGGGGTGGGCTGGGCGGCCCTGGCCCTGACCCTTTTGCTGGCGGCGCTGGTGGCGCTGACGGCCCTTGCGGCGCGCGGAGGGCGCGGGCGGGCGGTTTTGGCGGCGGCCTTTGAGCGCTGCCCCCTGACCGCGCGGGCGGCGCGGCAGCTTGCGGTGGCACGCTTTACCACCGGCCTGTACATTTTTACCGCCAGCGGCCTGGACGCGGACACAGCCCTTGCCGGGGCGGCGGGCATGACCGGGCACAAGGGCCTCTCGGACGGAATACGGGCCTGTGCGGCCCGCATGGAGCAGGGCGAGGGCCTGGCGGGCGCGGTGGGCGCGGAAAAGCTGTTTGAGCCCCTGTACGCCCGCATGCTGCTGGGCGGCGCCCGCGCCGGCAGCCTGGAAAAAACGCTGGGCCGGCTGGCGGAGCTGTTCAGCCGGGATGCGGACGAACAGGTGGACCGGCTGATCGACTGCATTGAACCGGCGCTGGCCGGCTTTTTGACCGTGGCGGTGGGGGTGACCCTGCTGGCGGCCATGCTGCCGCTCATCGGGATTTTGGGAGGCATTGGATAGGGGGCGGTTTTTCAGATGTATCACGGGAAAACGCCCCGGACGCTGAGGCGCAGGTTCGCCCTGGCCGCGGCCGGCCTGCTGCTGGCGGCGGCGCTGGCCGCGGCGGGCGCATGGGGGGCCGGGCGGCTGGAAAAGGACCTGGCGGCCAAGGGGGCCGGGGCGCTGCGGGCGACCGTGCTGGAGCGGGCGGTGCAGTGCTATGCGCTGGAAGGGGCGTATCCGCCCAGCCTTGCCTACCTGGAAGAGAATTATGGGCTGCAGGTGGACCGCAGCCGCTACATTGTTACCTACGAGGCGTTCGCGCCGAACCTTTTGCCGGACGTGACGGTGCTGCAAAAGGGCGGCTGAATTTGTGCGGCAGGGGGGAAAGCGCTTGAAAAAACAGAAAGAAGGGCCGGGGGCCGGGTTTGCCCTGGCGCTTTTTGCGCTGCTGCTGGGCTGCATTTTGGCGCTGGTGGTGCTGGGGGGCGGGCTGTATGAGAGGCTTGCCCGCAGCCAGCAGGAAAACGGGGCGGCCCGCACGGCCGCCGGATACCTGACTACCCGGGTGCGGGCGGCCGACCGGGAGGGCGCGGTGCGCCTGGAGGAGGGGCCGCAGGGCCCGGTGCTGATGCTGGCAGAGGCCCCGGAAGAGGGGGGCTACGAGCTGCGCATCTATCTTTACGAGGGGTGGCTCGTGGAGGATTACGCCCCTGCAGGCAGCGCTTTTGCGCCGGAACAGGCGCAGCTGGTGGCGCAGAGCAGCCGTTTTGAGCCGGAATTTGCGGCCCCGGGGCTGCTGCGCATTGAGACCGGGCAGGGCGATGCCCTGATCGCGCTGCGCAGCGGGGAAGGGAGGCGCGCGGCATGAGGCGGAGCAAGAGCCGGGCGTTTTACCTGGAAACCCTTTTGCTGGTGCTGTTTTTGCTGGGGGTGCTGGCCGTGCTGGCCCAGCTGTTTGCGGGGGCGCGGCGCCAGAGCCTGGCGGCGCAGCGGCTGACCCAGGCCACGCAGATCGCCCGCAATGTGTCGGAAGCCTTTGCGGCCAGCGGGGGCTGGCAGGAATTTGGCGCGCTGATCGCGGGCGGGGACGGCCTTTGCTGGCAGGAGGACCAGGCTGTGCTGCCGGTGGACGAAAACGGCGGCGCGCGGCAGGGCGGAGCCTATGCCCTGGCGCTGCGGCGGGGCGAAACGCCCGCCGGGGCGGGGCGGCTTGCCGAACTGACCATTGAGGTGTGCACACAGGAGGGCAAAGAGCCCGTTTACACGCTGACCGTGCAGAAATATCTGCCCGCCGCCCAGGCGGGATGAAAAACGAAAGGGGGCCGGCCATGGAGCGCACAGAACGCGCGCCGCTGCGCACCGGCGCGCTGACGCTGCTGCTTACCGTGACCGCCTTGTGCCTGGCGGTGCTGGCCGTGCTTGCGCTGGTTACGGCCCGGGCCGACCTGGTGCTGGCGCGCCGGGGCGCGGCGCAGCTGACCCGGACCGCCGCGGCGGACAATGCGGGCCAACAGTGGCTGGCGGCCCTGGACGCCGCCCTGCTGGCCGACCCGGCCCGGGAGCAGGGGTTGCCCGGCGATGCCCGGCGCGAGGGGAGCACGATCCGCGCCGACCTTGACTGCGGCGAGGCGGGTGTGCTGCACGCGGCGGTGGCGCTGGAGGATGGAGGCTGGCGGGTGACCCGCTGGCAGCTGGAACGCCCCTGGCAGCCGGAGGAACGGCTGGATGTGTGGGAAGGCCCCGGGGAATGAGGAGGAAGAAAACGTGGATATCACTGTGATCTTAAAGCGCGCGCTGGAGCTGGAGGCCTCGGATATTTTTATCATTGCGGGGCTGCCTGTGACATATAAGGTGAATGGGCGGCAGCGCCGGGAGGGCGAAGCCCTGAAACCGGACGACACCCAGGGAGCCGTGGCGGCGCTGTATGCGCTGTGCGGCCGCAGGGCCCACAGTGTGGAGGCCGGCGACGACGACTTTTCCTTTGCGATGCCGGGGTTTGGGCGGTTCCGGGCAAGCGTGCTGCACCAGCGGGGCACCCTGGCGGCGGTGCTGCGGGTGATCCGCTTTGGGCTGCCGGACCCGCGGGAGCTGGAGATCCCCGACCCGGTGCTGGCCACCGCCCGGCTGCTGAAGGGGCTGGTGCTGGTGACCGGGGCGGCGGGCAACGGGAAGTCCACCACCCTGGCCTGCCTGATCGACGCCATCAACCACAGCCGCGAGGGCCATATCATCACCATGGAGGACCCCATCGAATTCATTCACAGCCACGACAAAAGCATCGTGACCCAGCGGGAGATCGGCACCGACTGCGGGAGCTATGTGGCCGCCCTGCGCAGCGCGCTGCGGGAGAGCCCGGATGTGATCCTTCTGGGGGAGATGCGGGACGCTGAGACCATTGAGGTGGCAATGACCGCGGCCGAGACCGGGCAGCTTTTGTTCAGCACCCTGCACACCGTGGGGGCGGCGAACACGGTGGACCGCATTGTGGACGTGTTCCCCGCCGCACAGCAGCAGCAGGTGAGAATCCAGCTTTCCATGGTGCTGCGGGCGGTCGTCAGCCAGCAGCTGGTGCCCGCGGTGGACGGGGGGCAGGCCGCCGCGTTTGAGGTGATGATCGCAAACCCGGCCATCCGCAACCTGATCCGGGAGGCCAAGACCCACCAGATCGACTCGGCCATCCAGGCGGGCGCGGCGGAGGGCATGTGCACCATGGATTCCAGCCTGCTGGCGCTGTGCCGGGCGGGACGCATCACCGCCGACACGGCGCTTACCTACTCGGCCCATTATGAAACGCTGGAAAAACGTTTGGCGGCACTGGGGCTTTGCTGAATGGTTTTCCTGTAAAAGGAGGCGTTTGAAATAGAGCACGATACTTTGAGAATCGATATGTTCGGCGGGCTGCGGGTGAGCTGTGGGGAAAGAGCCCTGACCGAGGGAGATCAGCGGATCAGCAAGCCGCTGGAGTTATTGGTGCTTTTGGTGCTGAACCGGGGCAATAAGATCAGCAACGAGCAGCTGATGGAGGCGCTGTGGGAGCCGGACGAGTTGGAAAACCCCGCCGGGGCGCTGAAAAACGCGGCCTATTCGCTGCGCAAAAGCCTGCAGGGGCTCTGCCCGGGAGCCGCCCTTGTGGTGACCCGGGAGCGGCAGTATTGCTGGAACACCGAGGCGCCCATGGAGCTGGATGTGGAGCGCTTTGCCAAGCTTTACTACCAGGCCGCCAAGGACGGGCAGGAGGACGAGCGGCTGGAATTGTGCCGCGCGGCCCTGGCGCTTTATACCGGGGACTTTTTGCCCGGCCTCGGCGACCGGCACTGGGTGATCCCCCGGGCGAGCGCACTGCGCCAGCAGTACCTGGACCTGACCATCACCGCCGCCGGCCTGCTGCTGGCGCGGCACACCAAAGCGGCGGCGGAGGAAGCGCTGGCGCTGTGCAACCGGGCCGTGCTGACCGAACCGCTGGACGAGGATCTGTATCTCAGGCAGTTCACGGCCATGCAGCAGCTGGGAATGAAAAACGCCGTGCTGAAGTACTACCCGGTGGTGGCGAACCTGTTTTTTGACGAGCTGGGCGAACCGCTGCCGGCGCCTTTGCGCACGATCTACCAGTGGGCCTCGGAGAGCTCGAACCCGGCGGTGGACGATATCCTTCACATCCAGAAGGACCTGGACGAGGCGACCCGGGATTCGCGGCCCATCCGGGGCGCGTACTTCTGCCAGTATGAGGTTTTTAAGCATATGTACCACATGGTGGTGCGCAGCGCTGCCCGCAGCGGCGGGTGCGTGGCCCTGTTCCTGATGACCTTTCTGCCGGTGCGCGGCCAGACCGTGCCCAAGGAGGAACTGACCCGGCTGATGCTGGCCATGAAAGAGGAGATCCAGAAGGTGCTGCGCAAGGGCGACGTGTTCAGCCGCTACAGCCGCAACCAGTATGTGCTGATGCTGTCGGTGCGCAGCATTGAGGACAGCGGCGTTGTGCAGAACCGGCTGCGGGAGGCGTACCGCAAGGCGCGCCCGCCCCGCACCCTTCGCATGGATGTGACCGCGGCGCGGCCGGAGTCGATTGTGTGAAAAATGCAGGGTTTGCCAAAAGGAGAACAGGCCCCCGTTCCCAAAGCCGGGAACGGGGGCCTGTTTGCGCGGATGAAAGGCGCCGGAGGCTCAGCTGCGAAGCTGCACGCCCAGCTCAGCCAGGTTTTTGAGCACCTTCTGCACGGCGGCGTCGACTTCCTCGTCGGTGAGGGTACGGTCGGCGGCGCGGAACACCAGGTTGTAGGCCAGGCTCTTTTTGCCGGGGCCGATCTTGTCGCCGGTGTACACATCGAACAGGGAGAGGCTTTCGAGAATTTTGCCCGCGCCCTTGCGGATGCAGGCGGCCAGCTCGGCCGCGGGAAGGGCGTCTTCGGCCACCAGGGCCAGATCGCGGCTGGTGGAGGGGTGCTTGGGCAGCGGCTGGTACTGCACACCTGCCGCGCGGGCCGCAAACACCGCGTCCAGGTTCACGTCGGCGGCCACGATGCGCGCCTTTACGCCGTAATTGGCGCACACCGCCGGGTGCACCTCGCCCAGGGTGGCCAGCTTGGTTTCGCCCAGGTACAGATCGGCGGCGCGGCCGGGATGATAGGCGGCGCCCTGCGCGTTGCGGCGCACAGTATACCCGGTTACGCCGGCGGTGGCAAGCAGCTTTTCCACCACGCCCTTGATGGCCAGATAATCCCACTTGGCGCCGTAGGCGGCCAGGATGAGCTTTTGTGTTTCCGTAGGCAGCAGGTCCGAGGGGGTTTTTCCCTCGGCGGCGAGCTTTTCGCACAGGGCCGGGTAATCGTTGAAGTCGTTGTCGGCCACCTCGTGGCCGAGGGGGCTGGGGGTGTATTCGGTGGCCTGCTCGAACACCGCGCACTCGGCCGCGCGGGCGCCCCAGTTGCGGCTCACCACTTCCAGAACGCTGGGCAGGGCGGTGGTGCGCATGATGGAGGTATCCTCGCCCAGGGGGTTGGAAAGCACCACGGCGCTGCGCAGGGGATCGTTTTCCGGCAGATGGATCGCGTCGAAGCATTTGGGGCTGCAGAAGCTGAAGGTCTCGCACTCCCACAGGCCGTAGCCCGCCAGGGCGGCGGTGAGCTTTTCGTCGAAATCCTGCCGGGGGGTGGGGCGGGCCTGGGCCACGCCCCGCATGACGGTGCTGGGGATCTTGTTGTAGCCCACATAGCGGGCGATCTCCTCGGCGATGTCGCAGTCGCGCTCCATGTCCCAGCGGTCGGTGGGGCAGACGAGCATGTCGCCCTCCAGCTCAAAGCCCAGAGGCAGCAGGATGCCGGCCATCTCGCTGCGGCTGAGCCGGATGCCCAGCAGGCGGTTGACGGCCTCGGGGCGCAGGGGGATGCGGCGCTTTTCGCGGGGGGAGGGGTATACGTCCACAATGCCGTTCACCACGTCGCCCGCGTCCAGCAGCTGCACCAGCTCCAGCGCGCGGGCCAGGGCCCTGCTGCAGGTGTTGGGGTCCAGGCCCTTTTCATAGCGGGAGCTGGCCTCGGTGCGCAGGCCCAGCTTTTTGGCGGTGGTGCGCACGCTGGGGCCGTTGAACATGGCGCTCTCGAACACCACCGAGGTGGTGTGCCCGTAGGTGCCGCTGTACTCGCCGCCCATGACGCCGGCCACGCCGATGGGGCCCGCGTCGTCGGCAATGATGAGCATTTCAGGGCTGAGGGCGCGGTCGGCACCGTCCAGCGTGACGATGCGCTCGCCCTCGCGGGCGCTGCGCACCCGGATGTGGCCGCCGTTCACGTACTGATAATCGAAGCAATGCATGGGCTGGCCGTATTCCAGCATGACGTAGTTGGTGATGTCGACCAGGTTGTTGATGGGGCGCACGCCGCAGTTGCGAAGGCGCTGGCGCATCCACCGGGGGCTGGGCCCCACCCGCACGTTTTCCACCACGGCGCCGCAGTAGCGGTAGCACAGGTCGGTGTTTTCCACATCCACGGTTAAAAGGCGGTTCACGTCGCCGTGGCCGGGCTGGACCACGGGGGTGTGATCCTTGAACGGCACGCCGAAGGTGGCGGCTGTTTCGCGGCCCAGGCCGCGCACGGCCAGGCAGTCCGGGCGGTTGGGGGTGATCTCGAACTCAACGGTCACGTCGTCCAGGCCCAGGGCCTGGACAGCCGGGGTACCGGGCGCCCACTCCTCGTCCAGCACCAGGATGCCGTCTTCTACGGCGTGGGGGAAATCGTGGGTGGTGAGGCCCAGCTCGGACAGGCTGCACAGCATGCCGCAGCTCTCGACGCCGCGCAGCTTGCCTTTGGTGATTTTGACCCCGCCGGGCAGGCAGGATTTGTGCAGGGCAGCGGGCACAAGGTCGCCCACCTTAAGATTGTTCGCGCCGGTGACGATCTGCACCGGGCGTTCGGCGCCCACCTCCACCTGGCAGACCACCATGTGGTCGGAATCCGGGTGGGGCACGATCTCCAGGATCCGGCCCACCACCACGTTGCTGATGGAGTCGGCCTCGCTTTCAAAGCATTCCACCTTGCTGCCGCTCATGGTCATGCGGTCGGCGTATTCCTGGGGGGTACAGGTAATATCGGCGAATTCCTTCGCCCACCCCAATGGCATTTTCATTGTTTTGTCCCTCCCTTGTTCAGTTGAACTGCTTCAAAAAGCGCAGGTCGTTTTCGTACAGAAGGCGCATGTCGTCGATGCCGTAGCGCATCATGGTGATGCGCTCGAGCCCCACGCCGAAGGCGTAGCCGCTGTATCTCTCGGGGTCGATGCCGCAGTTTTCCAGCACCTTGGGGTGCACCATGCCGCAGCCCAGGATCTCGATCCAGCCCTCGCCTTTGCACAGCGGGCAGCCCTTGCCGCCGCACTTAAAGCAGCTCATGTCCATCTCGGCGCTGGGCTCAGTATAAGGGAAGTGATGGGGCCGGAAGCGCACCCGGGTCTCAGGCCCGTACAGCTTTTGGATGAACACCTCCAGGGTGCCCTTCAGGTCGGTGAAGGTGATGCCCTCGTCCACCACCAGGCCCTCGATCTGGTGGAACAGGGGCGAATGGGTGGCGTCGACGGCGTCGGAGCGGTAGACCCGGCCCGGCGCGATGATGCGGATGGGGGCCTTTTTCTGCTCCATGGTGCGGATCTGCATGGGGCTGGTCTGGGTGCGAAGCAGGATGTTTTCAGTGATGTAGAAGGTATCCTGCGTGTCGCGCGCCGGGTGGCTTTTGGGCATGTTGAGCATCTCGAAGTTGTAGTGGTCCAGCTCGACCTCGGGGCCTTCGACCACATCGAAGCCCATGCCCAGGAAGATATCCTTGAGTTCGCTCAGCACCAGATGGAACGGGTGCAGGCCCCCCTGCACGGGCTGGGTGCCGGGCAGGGTAACGTCGATGGTCTCGGCGGCAAGGCGCGCGGTGAGCGCGGCCTCGGCCAGCTCTTTCATGCGGGCGCGGATGTGGGCGTCGATGCCCTCGCGCACCTCGTTCGCCAGAGCGCCGATGACCGGACGCTCCTCGGCGGAAAGCCTGCCCATCTGCTTTAAAATGCCAGTGAGCTCGCCTTTTTTGCCAAGAAAGCGCACCCGCAATTCGTCCACGGCCTTTTCGTCGGCCGCGGCGGCGATGAGCTCGTCCGCCGTGCGGCGGATCTGTTCCAATGCCTCTTTCATGTTTTCCTCTCCTTTTTTTGCCGGGAGCAAACAAAAAAGCCCCGCCCCCGTGTATTCACAGGGACGAAGCTGTTAAAACTCCGCGGTACCACCCAGATTTTTGCTCTTTGAGCAAACACTCAAGCTCCCGCTAACGGGGGAAAGCCGTCCCCGCCTACTGGAGCGTTCAGCGGGGCCGCTCGGAAGGGAACTTCGCACGCGCGCCTGCCGCGGGGCCCTTGCAGCCGGGGGGCCCCTCTCTGCGCCGGAGGATGCGCGGTTACTTTCCTTCGTCAAAGCGTTTTGAATAAGGTCATGATAGCACACTTTTTTGCGGTTTGCAAGCGGGGAAAAAATGTTGTAACATATAGAAGACGTGATTTTAAAAGGGGGCGGCGGAATTGGTGATCGGCGTGGGGACGGACCTGGTGGAGATCAGGCGGATGGAAAAAAGCCTGGAAAGCCAGGCGTTTTGGCGGCGGGTGTTCGGCCACGCCGAACGGGCTTTTTTGGAGGCCCGGCCCAAGGCGCGGCGCGCCGCCAGCGCGGCGGCGAATTTTGCCGCGAAGGAGGCCTTTTTAAAGGCGGCGGGCAAGGGCCTGGGGGGCTTTGCCCTGGCCGAGATCCAGATCTTGCGCGGGGAGGGGGGCGCGCCCTACTACCTGCTTTCGGGAGGCGCCGCGGCCTGGGCGGCGGAGCGCGGCGCCGAGGTGCGGCTTTCGCTTGCCCACGAGGGGGGCCTTGCCCTGGCCTTTGCGGTGGCCGAGACTTCGGCAGGCAGCCAAACATAACCTGCGCTGCGCGCCGGCTGGCGGGGCCGGAGCTTTTTTGCGGCACCCCAAGGGCGCCGACTGTGAGCGGGAGCAAAAAGCATCGAAACACGGCACATCCCCGCGCCCGCGTTTAAGCGGGCTGAACTTCGCACATACTACCCTTGCAAGCAAAAACCTGCGCCTTTGTGAGGCGCAAGCTCTGGAGGGTAGAGTTACATGGAAGTTCATAGAGGCGAAGTGTTTTACGCGGATTTGAGCCCGGTGGTGGGCTCGGAGCAGGGCGGGGTGCGGCCGGTGCTGATTTTGCAGAACGACGTGGGCAACCGGCACAGCCCCACGGTGATCGCGGCGGCCATTACCTCGAAGCAGGACAAGACCCACCTGCCCACCCACATTGGGCTGCCGGCCCAGACCTGCGGCCTGACGCGGGACAGCATCGTGCTGCTGGAACAGATCCGCACCCTGGACAAGCGCCGCCTGCGGGAAAAGGCAGGGCAGCTTTCCCGCGAGGACCAGCACCGGGTGGACCAGGCGCTGGAGATCAGCGTGGGCCTTACCAGCATGTAAAAGAACGAAAAAGAAAAAACGTGCGGGGGCAGAAAGAAAACCGCGCGGAACCAATCAAAAGAAAAGGCACGGGAAAGCAGGCGCTTTCCCGTGCCTTTTGCTGAATTGTGGTACACTGGTGCAAAAAGAACGGCAGGGGGAGCGCGCATGATCTATTTGTTTTGGGTGGCGGTGCCGGGCGCCATCGCGCTGCGAAAGGGAACCTTGACGGCCTGCACCGCATATGCTACTATATGGATATCTCTTTGCACTGCATTGCACCCCTTGAGGGGGCAGATCATGGCGGTACAAACTGAGCAGGCGATGGGCCTTGTGTTTGAGGCCTGTGGGGCCGGGCCGTTTTGGCAGCGGATGTGCGCATCTGCGGGACAGTATGTGTCCTGCAGGTGCGCTTTTTATTGCTTTGCACGCAAAGCGCCCGGCTCCCCGGAGCAGCTGCGGCGGAGCGGAGGAGGCTTTTTGCGTTTGCCTGGGGCACACGCGCTGGCATGGAGTGACATAGAGCTATCTCAAACCAGAGGAGGTAACGATTATGGAACAGCGTACCAACGAACAAGTGGCAATGCGGGTATCCGCGCTCACCATTGTGGAAAACATTGGGCTGAGCGCCTTTAAACTGGCGGCGGGGCTGCTTGCCCACTCCGGGGCCATGGTTTCGGACGCCGTTCACTCGGCATCCGATGTGATGACCACCCTTGTTGTGATGGTGGGCGTGAAGCTTGCCAACAAGGCGTCCGACAAGGAACACCCCTACGGGCATGAACGGCTGGAGTGTGTGGCGGCGATCCTTCTGGCGGTTATGTTGGGGCTTACCGGCCTGGGCATTGGCTGGGCGGGGGTCGAAAAGATCAGCACCGGCGGCGCCGGGCTTGCGGCGCCCGGCGGGCTGGCGCTTGCGGCCGCCCTTGTTTCCATCCTTGTGAAGGAGGCCATGTATTGGTATACCCGCGCCGCCGCCAAGAAAACAGGCTCCGGCGCGCTGATGGCCGATGCATGGCACCACCGCTCGGACGCCCTTTCTTCCGTGGGCAGCTTTATTGGAATATTGGGCGCCCGGATGGGGCTGCCCATTCTGGACCCCATCGCCAGCGTGGTGATCTGTGTTTTTGTTGTGAAGGCGGCGGTGGACATTTTTCGGGACGCCGTTTCCAAGATGACCGATCGCTCCTGCGACGACGCGACCTTGCAGGCCCTGCGCGAGACCGTGCTTGCCAACGAACAGGTGCTGGGGGTGGACCGCCTGACCACCCGCCTGTTTGGGGACAAATTTTACGTGGAGCTGGAAATTGCGACCGATCCGGATCTGCCGCTGCTGCGGGCCCACGAGATCGCCGAGCAGGTGCATGATGCGGTGGAACGGGATTTTGCCAAGGTCAAGCATTGTATGGTTCATGTAAACCCTGCAGAGAAACACCCATGAAGCGGCGCCTGCAACAAAAGAGGGCGGGCAAGCCTTTGTACGGCTTGCCCGCCCTCTTTTGTTTTGAGAAAAATGTGTTTTTAGAACAAAAGGCCGGCGGATGGGGGCCGGGCAGAGCGGCTGCCGGGGAGAAGGTTCAATACCACCGACTGCCTGCGGCGCCGCGGGCCAGGGCGAGAATGCCCTCCGGCGTGCGAAAACAAGCCCGGTCGATCTGTGTTGGCTGCAGTGTGATGCCCAGATCTTCCAGGCCCTCCAGCAGGGTGATGAAGGCCAGGCTGTCCAGCAGGCCGGTTTCAAACAGGTCTGTGCCCGGCCGGGCCGCGGCGGCGGAGCCGCAGGCCTCGGCCAACAGGGTTAAAATGAGCTGTTCCATATTATAAAAACTCCTTTAAAGCGCGCAGGTCGGGTTTTCCGGCGGGGGTAAAGGGCATGGCGGCCAGGGAAACGCACCGGCGCGGTAAAAGGTAGGCGGGCAGGGTGCGGGCCAGCTGCTCCCGAAGCGCGGCGGGGGCGAGGGGGCGGCCCGCCCACTCGACAAATGCCGCGAGCCCGGCCACCGAGGCGCCCGGCCCCGGCAGCGCCAGAACCGCCGCGTGGCGCACGCCCGAAAGCGCCAGCAGGGCGGCTTCCAGCTCGGCGGGCTCCACCCGGTAGCCCTTGTATTTCACCTGGCGGTCTCTGCGGCCTGAAAACCACAAAAGGCCGTCTTTTAAAAAGCCTTGATCCCCGGTGCGGTAGGCGGCGCTGCCCTGCAGCGTGCAAAACCCGCCCGGCGCGCCGCCCAGGTATCCCGCCGCCACACTGGGCCCCACAAGGCAGATCTCGCCGGGCCGGCCCGCGGGCAGGGGGCGGCCGGCCTCATCCAGAATGCAAAGCCGCACCGCAGCGCCGGCCGCCCGGCCCACCGGGCAGGGGCCAGGGGGCAGGGGGAAAGCCAGTTCCACCGCGCACACGGCACAGGTGGCCTCGGTGGGGCCGTAAGCGTTCACCAGCCGGGCGCCGGGAAAGCGCTGGTGCAGGGCCGCCGCCGCCCGGGGCGGCAGAACGTCCCCGCAAAAAAAGACAGCGCGCAGCCGGGGCATCAGCTGCGGGCAGAAACGGGGGTCCCGCAGGCACAGCCGGATAAAAGAGGGGGTGCAGGTGCGCCGTGTGCCGCCGCTTTCGGCCAGCGCTGAGTAGAGGGCAGTGAGATCCTGCTGGCAGGCTGTGTCCAGGGCGAAGAGCGTGCCGCCGGCCACCCAGGTGGGGTAGAGGTCGGCCACCGAGAGATCAAAGGAATAGAGCGCCTGGTTCACGCAGACGCCGCCTGCAGTTTCGGCCATGGCAGGCAGGGACAAAAACCAGGCGGTGAAGTGCTCGAGATTCGCCAGTGTTACCCGCACCCCTTTGGGCTGCCCGGAACTGCCGGAGGTGAACAAAATGTACGCGTCCCCCGAAGAGGGCGGCTCCCACGCGGGCAGCGGCCCAGGGGCACAGAGAACGGCCGGCGCGGGGGGCGTGATCACCGGCGTATCCCCGAAAGGCGGCAGCGGCGCGCAGGCGAGCACAAGGGAGGCACCCGACTCGCGGCAGATGCTTTGCGCCCTGGCAGGCGGGCAGGAAACATCGCAGGGCACGTAGGGGCGGCCCGCCAGCAGGCAGGCCAGGAAGGAGAGGGGCACCGCAGGCTCCTTGTGCCCCCAGACCAGCACCGGCCCCGCGCCCTGGGCTTTCAGGGCGGCGGCCAAACGGAGCGCCCCGCTCCAGAGCTGCCGGTAGCTCAGCCTGGCTGTGCCGCAGCGGTAGGCGGGCTTATCGCCCTGGCGCAGCGCGCTGCGCCGGATCGCTTCCAGAAGCATCTTCAGCGGCCTCCTTTGAAATAAGCTGCTGCGGGGGGATAAGGGACGGGTCGTACATAACCCGGGAATGGTTGTTGAGAAGGAGCTCCTTTCCCATCTGCCTGCCCGTGGCGCGGTCGATCACCAGCCGGTACACCCGGCTGACCCGGTAGTAGGCCCCGCCCTCCTGCACAAAGTGATGGCCCTCTTCGGTGAGACGGTAGCGCATAGGAAAGGGGTGCAGGCTGCGCAGCTCGCCGCACAGCTCCTGATCGGTGAGCCAAAACAGGAGCTGCACCGGCTGGCCGGTGGTGTTTTTGAACTGGTAGTCCACATTTTTATAAAAGACGGAGGTTCCGGTGCCGAAGGGCACTGTGCGGCGCTCGTCCGGGAAAAGGGCGTCGGAATGGTGATGCAGCTCGGTGACGGTGAGGGGGCTGTTCAACACCAGCCAGTGGGCCATGTTGGCAAGCTGGCACAGCCCGCCCCCAAGCCCCGCGGCAAACCGGCTGCCGGAGATCACAAGGCCGTCTGTATACCCGGCCCGCCGGGTGGGGCGGCCGACCAGGCGCCAAAAGGAAAAGGTCTCGCCGGGCCGGATCACGATGCCGTTCAGGCGCGCAGAGGCCAGGCGCAGGTTGATCACCTTGCCCTGCTGCAGTTCCATGGGGACCCCCTCGAGCCGGCGCAGGAGCACCGACACGTGCCCCTTGACCAGGCAGGGCAGGGGCTCGAAGCTGCGGAGATGGGCATAACGCCCGCCCCCCAGCAGGGTCTTCAGATCCCGCAGAAGATATTCCTTGAACAACGAGATATGGTAACAGACCGGCCCACGCTCGCAAAATAATCTGTGCGCCATTTATTCATGCACCTTCTTTTCTGCAGCGCCGCCCGCCGCAGGGGGCGGCTTAAAAAAACGGGCCGCCTGTGAAGGCGGCCCATGGGGGTTTTGCCTGCTGCCGCGCAGGGCAGAAGTTATTCCAGCATCATGCGGGCGGCCTTGTAAACGTCGCCGCAGCCGAGGGTAATCACAAAATCGCCGGGTTCGGCGTGGGCCTTGATATATTCCGCCGCCTCCCTGAGGCCCGCCACCTCAACGCTGCCCGGCACCTTGGCGGCCAGATCCGCGGTCTTTACGCTGCCGTCGTCCACCTCGCGGCTGCCCATGATGGGGGTGAGGACAACCTTGTCGGCCGCGCGCAGGACCAGGGCGAATTCATCCAAAAGGGCCTTGGTGCGGCTGTAGGTGAAGGGCTGATGCACCGCCCAGACCCGCTTGAAGCCGAGCTTTTTGGCGGTGCTCAGGGTGGCGGCCACCTCGGTGGGGTGGTGGGCGTAATCGTCGGCAATGGTGACGCCGCTGATTTCGCCCAGGATCTCGAACCGGCGGCCCGCGCCCTTGAAATCCTGGGCGGCAGCCTCGGCGTCGCCGGGGGTGAGGCCCAGGAGGCGCGAGCAGCTCACCATGGCGAGGGCGTTGTAAATGTTGTGGTAGCCCGGCGCGCCCAGGCGCAGGTGGGCATAGGGCATTTCCCATTCGGTCACGTCGAACTCATAAAAGCCGGGCTTGTATTCCCGGATGTTCACCGCCTGGTAGTCGGCGCCCTTTTGGATGCCGAAGGTGCGCACGTTCCGGTCGATGCTGTTGATGATCTGGATGACGCCCTCGTCGTCGGCATTGGCCACGATGGTGTGGGTGGCCATGAGCGCAAACTTTTTAAAGGCGAATTTCAACTGGCCCATGGTGCCGTAATAGTCCAGGTGGTCGTTGTCGATGTTCAGAAGCACGGCAATGTCCGGCGTGAGCTTCAGAAAGGTTTCGGCGTATTCGCAGGCCTCGATTACGATGCAGTTGCCCTTGCCCGCCTTGCCGTAGCCGCCGATGAGGGGCAGCTTGCCGCCGATCACCGCGGCCGGATCGCGGCCGGCCAGCTCCAGCATGCTGGTGATCATGGAGGTGGTGGTGGTCTTGCCGTGGGTGCCCGCCACACACACGCTGCGGGGATACAGCCGGCTGACGTAGCCCAAAAGCACGCTGCGCTCCAGTGTGGGGATGCCGCGGGCGTCGGCCTCCTGCAGCTCAGGGTTATCGCTGTGAATGGCGGCAGAGTAGATGACCATGTCGGCCCCCAGCACGTTTTCAGCCTGGTGGCTCATGTGCACGGCGATGCCAAGGGCGCGCTCCGCGTCGATGATGGTGCCCTCGTTCACATCGCTGCCGGTGATCTGGTAGCCTTTGGAGTGCAGAATCTGCACCAGGGGATACATGCCGCTGCCGCCGATGCCGATAAAATGCAGGCGCTTTACGCCGTCTAACAGTTTCGGGTTGAACCCGCCGAAGAAATCCATGCGCTTCACCTCAAAAATCACGACAGGGCCGCCCCTCCGCCTGGAAAGGCAGCCTTCGTTTATTCGGTTCGTCTGGTTATCATTATATATTTTTTTTGACTCGAAATAAACACTTATGATGCAAAAATTGCTGCCGGATTTATAAATTGTACCATTCCGGCAAAAAGACAAGGGCCTTTCTATCCATTTTGCCAAGGGGACGGGCACCCCCCTTTTTTTGGAAAACCCCTTTCACTTTTCATAAAAGGACCGCATACCATGGGGTCAAAGCACCGCGCAGCGGCCCAGCGGTGAAAAGGCACATGGCAAGGGACCGCATACGAGGGGGGACCGCAATGGGGGAGAACACAAAAAAAGTGTTCGCCGTGATCGGCGACGACGCCCGCCAGCTTGCAGCGGCGGACTATCTGCGCGCGCAGGGCTTTGAGGCCTTGGGCGCCGAGGACGTTTATAAGGCGGATTATGTGCTGCTGCCCATGCCCATGTCGGCAGACAGGGCGGGGTTTGCCCGCCTTTTGAGGGCGGCAAAGCCCGGGGCATTGGCCTTTGGCGGCAAAGTGAGCGCCCAGGCAAAGGCCGCGGCGGACGCGGCGCACATCGGCCTGGAGGACTATTTGGAGCGGGAGGAGCTGGCCCAGCTGAACGCCATTCCCACCGCAGAGGGATGTATCGCCTTGATCCTGCAAAACCGCAGGCGCACCATCTGGCGCAGCCCGGTGCTGGTGCTGGGGTACGGCCGGTGCGCCCAATCGGTGGCGCGGCGTTTGGCGGCGCTGGACGCCCAGGTGACGGTGGCGGCCCGCAAGCACGGCCAGCAGGCAATGGCCATGAGCCATGGGCTTGCGGCCGTGCCGCTGGGGGAGCTGCTGGCCGTGCTGCCCGGGTTCGACGTGGTGGTGAACACCATCCCGGCGCCGGTGCTGGGGGAACGGGAGCTGGCGGCCATGCCGGGCGGCAGCCTGGTGGTGGATCTGGCCAGCCTGCCCGGCGGCACGGATTTTGAGGCGGCGCGGGAACTGGGAGTCAACGCCATCCATGCGCTGAGCCTGCCCGCACGGTGCGCGCCGGTGACGGCGGGCGAGTTTGTGGCGCGGGCCGTTCTGGCCATGCTGCAAGAGAGGGGAGAGGTGTTTTAATGGAAGAGAGAACCGTGGTGTGGGCGCTGTGCGGCAGCTTCTGCACCTTTGAAAAGGTCCTGCCGCTCATCGGCCGCATGGCGGCGGGAGGGACGAAGATCCTGCCGCTGATGAGCTTTAATGCGGCCGGGCTGGACACCCGCTTTGGCCGCGCGGCGGACTGGAAAATGCGCCTGTACGCCGCCACGGGCAGCCAGCCCATTGAAACGCTGCAGGGCGCGGAGCCCCTGGGGCCCCAAAACATGGCGGGGGCGATGATCATTGCGCCATGCACAGGGGCCACCCTGGCAAAGCTGGCCCACGGCATCAGCGACACGCCGGTAACCCTGGGGGCAAAGAGCATGCTGCGGGCGGGAAAACCCGTGATCCTGGCGGTGAGCACCAACGACGGCCTGGCCGCGAGCTTTGAGAACCTGGCCATTTTGCTGAACCGCAAAAATTATTACCTTGTGCCCTTTGCACAGGACGATTACCTGAAAAAGCCGTGCAGCCTGCAGAGCGATTTTGAGCTGATCGGGGATACGCTGGAATGCGCGCTGCGCGGCCGCCAGATCCAGCCGCTGCTGAACCTGTGAGATAAAAGAGCCGCGGCGCAGCGGCAAAAAGAAACGGCAAAGGGCGCTCTGCTGCTGCCAGCAGAGCGCCCTTTGCCGTGTTCAGGAAAAGCCCAGCAGGGCCGGAAGTTCCCACAGGGTACCGATCACCGGAACCCCCGCCGTGCGCAGAGCTTCGGGGGGCTGATGCCCGGCGGAGCAGAGCACGCACCGCACGCCCAGGGCGGCGGCCACCTCGGCGTCGTGCAGGCTGTCGCCCACCAGCACTGCGGCGGCGGGGTCGAGCCGCCGCCGCGCCAGCCAGGCACGGCCTGCTTCCAGCTTGCCGTGGGCATAAAAGTCTCCCTGGCCGAGCAACTCGTCGAAAAAGCCAGGAAGGCCGAAATGCCGCACCTGCCGCTCCAGCGCGCCCTGCTCGCTGGCCGAGAGGATCACCTGCCGCAGGCCGGCGGCCCCCGCCGCCGCAAGGGCCTCGGGGGCGCCGGAGGCAAGGGGGCAGGCAAGGCTGGCGGGATCGTACAGCCTGATGTATTCGGCGGCCAGATCCGGGAAGGGGTGGCGGGAGAAATCGAACCCGGCGCGGCGGTAGTAGTCGATGATGGGGAAGCCGAACACCGCCCGGTAGCCGGCCCGGTCGTAGCGCTGGGGGTAGCCGTGGGCCTCCAGCAGCTGGTTCAGGCAGTCGTTGCACAGGGCCACATCGTCCAGCAGGGTGCCGTTCCAGTCCCAGATCAGGCATTCGGTGCGCATGGGCTTCCTCCTTATCAGAAAGGGATCACTCGGTGAAGACGCGCCGCAGGCCGGCGCTTGTTTCGATGAGCTTGATGAGCGCCACCCCCAGCACGCCGCAGGCCACCGCCTCGCCCAGGGCCACCGTGAGGCCGTTCCACAGGATCAGGGGCAGGGTGGCCGGGCTGTCGGAAAAGAAAAAGGCAAGCTCCGGCCCCACGATCAGGGCGTTTGCCAGGATGGGGGGCAGGGCCGCGGGCAGGGCCAGGCCCCGCACCCGCCTGCCGCGCAGGGCGTAGGTGCCCAGGCAGGCCAGCAGGGTGGCCAGGGTGCCGAAGGCTACATCCGGCAGGGTGGAGCCCAAAAGGTTGGACAAAAAGCACCCCAGCGTGCCGGCCAGGATATATTCCGGGCCGAACACCGGCAGCAGCACCAGCGCTTCGGCAAAGCGCAGCTGCACCGGCCCGAACGCCAGAGGCGCGAAGGAGAGGCACAGCACGGTGTACACGGCGGCGATCATGGCGCAGCGCGCCAGCTGCCTGGCGCTGAGGAAGGGTTTATTTGTTTGCATGACAAAATTCTCCGGCAGTGAGATTTTACCCTGCCGGTACTGCCAGGTCCGGAAGGGTGGGTCCGCGCCCGGGGCGCGGCGAGCCTAAAATCCTAAGTTGCTCTGTGCGGGGCTTGCCCGCATAGCTGGTATTATACCAAACCGGGTGGGCAAACTGCAACAAAAAAGGCGGAAAACTTCTCCTGTTTCGCGTTTGACTTCCGGGGAGTGTTCCATTATAATAGGAAACGGAAGATACACTCGTGTTGATGGGCAGGTGCAGAATGGGACAGGGGTTTAAACAGGTCACCCGCAAGGATGTGGCGGAGCTGGCGGGCGTGAGCGAGACCGTGGTTTCGTATGTGATCAACAACAACCGCTATGTGGACAAGGAAAAACGCCGCAGGGTGGAGGAGGCGGTGCGCCAGCTGCACTACCGCCCCAACACCATTGCCCGGGCGCTGAAGGGGAAAAACTCCAATCACATCGTGTTCATTGCGGATCAGATCATTACCGAACATTTCAGCCTGCTGGTGAGCGAACTGGACAAGCGCGCCTATGATCTGGGCTACATGATCTCGCTGTGCTCCAACCGTAACACCGAGCAGTTTGTGGGCGAGATCATCAGCCGCAGGTACGACGGGGTGATCATCAGCTCCATCAGCTTCCCGCTGGAGTTCATTCAGCAGTTCATCGACGCTTCGATTCCGGTGGTGCTGCTGCAAAACCGCGATTATTCGGCCGTGCACGGCGCGGGCGTGATCGACAACGGGCTTTACGAGGGCGCGAAGGAGTGCGTGCGCTTTTTGCAGGGCAAGGGCCGAAAAAACATTTTGTACATCGACCGGTTCAGCGCGAGGGGGCACTTCAGCGACCTGAACGACCTGCGTTACCGGGGATTTGTGGAGCAGATGCGCCAAAGCGGCCTTTCGGCCCAGCCGGAGAGCCGGGTGATCACCGGCTGCGCCAGCGACCGGGAGGTTGCCCAGAAGGTGAAGGCATACCTGCAGGCCGGCGGCAGGGCGGACGCCATTTTTGGCCGAAACGACAAGCTGGCCTGCATTGCGATGCAGGCCGCCAAGGATTTGGGATACCAGGTGCCGCAGGAAATTGCGGTGGTGGGGTTCGACAATTCTACCCTGGGGCAGTATGTGACCCCGCGGATCACCAGCATGGAAATCCGCCGGGAGGAGATCGCCAAAGCAGCCGTGGAAATGCTGCAGCAGATGATCGGAGAGGGCAGGGTGCCCGCGCCGGTGGGCTTTTCCACCCGGCTGATCGAGCGGGAGAGCACCCCCGCGGACTGACTGGATTTTTGCCCGGAACCCGGGCTGCATAAAGGAGAAGAGAGATTATGAGCAAAGGCAACCTGCTGATCGTGCACGGCGGCGCACCCACCGCCGTAATCAACGCCTCGCTGTACGGGGCGGTGACCGAGGCAAAAAAGCACCCGGAGGTGGACAAGGTGCTGGGCGCCATCGGCGGTTCGGGCGGCGTTCTGCGGGAAGATTTCTGTGAGCTGCAAAGCGTGCCGGAACAGACCCTGCGCCTGCTGCTGCAGACCCCGGCCTCGGCCATCGGCACCAGCCGCGACCCCTTAAGCCCCGAGGACTACGCCGACATGGCGGCCATCTGCAAAAAGCGCGGCATCCGCTGGGTGCTGTTCAACGGCGGCAACGGCAGTATGGACGCCTGCGGCAAGCTGTATAAGGCCTGCGCGGCCGCCGGTGCGGACGTGCGGGTGGTGGGCATTCCCAAAACGGTGGACAACGACATTGCTGTGACCGACCACGCGCCCGGCTTTGGCTCGGCCGCCCGGTACATTGCGGCGGTGACCAGCGAGATCAGCCAGGATGTGCGCTCGCTGCCCATCCACGTGTGTGTGATCGAGGCCATGGGCCGCAATGCCGGCTGGGTGACGGCGGCCAGCGCCCTGGCCCGCAGCGGGAACGGCGACGGGCCGGACCTGATCTACCTGCCCGAGCGCCCCTTTGACGAGGAGGAGTTCCTGGAAAAAGTGGGGGACCTGCACCGCAAAAAGGGCGGGGTGGTGATCGTTGCCAGCGAGGGGCTGTGCAACCCGGACGGCTCGTCCATTGTGCCGCCCATCTTCCAGGTGGGCCGCTCGGTGTATTACGGCGACATCAGCTCGCACCTGGCAAACCTGGTGATCCGCAAGCTGGGGATCAAGGCCCGCAGCGAAAAGCCGGGCATCTGCAACCGGTCGTCGATCGCGTTCCAGTCCCCCGTGGACCGGGACGAGGCGGCGGCGGCGGGCGCCGAGGCGGCCCGCGCCGCCCTGGCGGGCGAGAACGGCGTGATGGTGGGCTTCCGGCGGGCGCCGGGCCCGGAGTATAGGGCCGAGACCTTCCTGATCCCGGTGGAGCAGGTGATGCTGCACGAGCGCAAGATGCCGGACGAATACATCAGCGCCGACGGCCGCGATGTGACGCCGGAGTTTTTGGACTGGTGCCGGCCGCTGATCGGCGGGCCGCTGCGCGAGTTCGTGACCTTTAAGCCCACGGTATAAAAAAGGAGCGCCCCGGTTTGAACAGCCCCAGTAAAAACGGACAATAGACAAACGGCCCCCTGATGTAGGAAAATAAGACTACATGAGGGGGCAATTTTATGAAAAAACGGAAGTACACAAAAGTGGAAACAATGGAAGCGGAAATTATGGAGATGCGGGGGGCGGGAAAGACACGGCGCGAGATAGGCGAGCGGTTAGGGTTAACACTCAAACAGGTTGAAACATGGATTACACGGTATAACCGAAAACAGGCAAAGCTGGCGGCGGGAATCATACCTCGTCCTAAGGGAAGGCCGAGGAGTGATGCCACACCAAGAAATGTGGAGGCAGAGCAGGCCTACGAGATCAACCGTCTGCGGATGGAAAACAAGCTACTGCGGGATTTTCTGCAATTGACAGGGAGGAAGTGAGAGTAAGGGTAAAGTATCATATAATTTATCGCCACAGAAAGGAATATCCAGTATTCGTTATGTGTCAGTTCTTTTCTGTGTCCAGAAGTGGCTATTACGATTTTGTTCATCGTCTTGACAGCACAGAAAAGGATGCTGAGCTTGCCGAGATGATCGCCAAGCAGCGTGAGCAATGTTTCCGAACCTATGGCTATCGCAGGATGTGGTTATGGCTGGAAAGGCAAAACATTCATCGTAATCCCAAGACAGTCTTGAGAATCATGAAGAAGTATGATCTGCTGTCTGAAATTCGCCGGCGCAGAAAGTGGGTTCAGATGGGCCAGCAGGTTCACAAATATGAAAATCTGCTCAATCGGGAGTTTCGCGCAGAACATCCCAAGCAGAAATGGGTGACGGATATCTCTTATATTTTTACAAAACAAGGGGTGCTCTATCTGTCTATGATCCGCGATCTCTATGACAACAGTATTGTGGCATACAAGACTGGCACCCAGCAGACGGTAAACCTTGTCTTAGATACAATTCACCTTGCTATGAAGCGAAAAAGAGCCGCTGCAGAGTTACAGCTCCACAGCGACCAGGGATTTCAGTACACCTCGCAAGCATACTTCAACCTGACTCAAGAATACGGCATAACGCCCTCTATGTCAAGGCGTGGAAACTGCTACGACAATGCTATGGCGGAGAACTTCTTTTCTATCCTCAAGGTGGAGTGTATCTACCGCTATAAACCAAATACATTCGCCGAAGCCAATGATATGATTGATCGTTTTATCTATTTCTACAATCACGAGCGCATCCAGACAAAGACCGGAGAGGCGCCGCTTGCGCGCCGCCTCTCCTCTTAAAATTTCGTTTTCCTACTTAGGGCCCCGCTTTTTTGTGCTGTCTGCATAATCTGGGGCTGTTCAGTTCAGCCGGGGCGCTTGTTTTTTGCGACATAGAGCCGGGGGCCGCGCCGGGCGCGCCAATAGAGGAGCAGCAGCACCGCCGTGACCGCGTTCACCGCCGCAAAGGCCACGCCAAGGCGGACCGCAAGGGCGCCCGCGGGCACGGCGCTGGTGGGGTGGGAGAACTGGAGCAGCTCGTCGGTCTGCTTTTCCGCAAAGCGGTTTGCGTCCTCAAGGGTGTCGAAGTGGTGATACAGCCCATCAGCCGTGCGCAGGACATACCCGCCGGACGGGTGGGAGAAAAAGCCCAGCCAGGCGCAGAACCCCAGCGAGAACACAAAGCACAGCAGCGGCAGCACAAGGCCCGGCCAGCGCTGCGGCCGCTTTGCGAGACGGCGCTGCAGCACAAAGACCGCGGGAACGGCGAGAAGGATGAGGAGCGGCACAGGCAAAGCCTTCTTTCTATGATCTGTTTTCCATACGATACCATACAGCGCGCCGCCGCGCAAGGCGGGCGCGGGAGCCCGGGCGGGGCCTGCAGGCGGCAAAAAAGGCGGCCCCGAGGGAGAAGAACCGCAAAAAAAGCAACAAAACGGTTAAAAAACGCGGCGATCGTGCAAAAATGAATGGGCAGCTTGCACAGAGAAAAACTTTAAAAACTGGCCAAACGCTGAAATTGCCCTGGGCGCATTGACAGTGTATCCATTCGTGTTTATAATAAAATCCAGAAGATGTACATACGAGTTTACAAAACCGTGTACAACATCGCTGCGGCACACAGGCGGGAAGTCTGTATTTCTTTTTCTAGAGTGTACATACGTGTTTACAGACTTGGCCGCATGGTTGGGTACCCCTGGCGCCGCGAGGCGCTGATGATAGAACGCAAGCCATAAATTTAGGAGGAAACGAACATGAAAAAACTGTTAGCGCTCGCGCTGGCGCTGTGCATGGCACTCAGCCTGGCAGGCTGCGGCGGCACCACCAGCAGCACCCCCGCTTCCACCCCGGCCTCGACCGGCGGCGAGCCTGCCTCGACCCCGGCAAACAGCGAGGCGTTCACCGAGACCGTGACCCTGAAGATCGCAAACTACGCTTTGCTGGAAGAGGGCTACACCGACTTCTGGGAGGGTGTGAAGACCGGCTTTGAGGCCAAGTACCCCAACATTACCATCGAGTGGGTCACCGCGCCCTACGGCGAGATCGTGAACCAGGTCATCAACATGGCGGGCGGCGGCGACAAGGTGGACATGATCTTTGGCGAGATCGGCTGGATCCCCACCCTGGAGGACGCGGGCCTGACCGTGCCTGTGACCGACGTGCTGACCGCCGATTACCTGGCGGACTTTTATGACAGCGTGCTGGACGGCTGCAAGATCGGCGGCGAAATTTACGGCCTGCCCATGTACACCTCGCCCTACGTGCTGTACTACAACAAGGACCTGTTCACCCAGGCCGGCCTGGATCCGAACGCTCCCCCCACCACCTACGACGAGATGCTGGAGATGGCCGGCAAGCTGGCGGAGCTGAAGACCGCCGACGGCAACAAGGTGTATCCCTTTGGCCAGACCACCGCTTCGGTGGCGGTGTCCGGTTCGTCCATCAACGCGATGGTTTACAACTTCGGCGGCACTGTGTTGGCGCCGGACGGCACCCTGAGCATCGACAACCAGGGCTTCAAGGACGCCATCACCATGCTGCAGGAGCTGGACAAGAAGGGCTATAACCCCCAGAACTCCAAGCTGAAGGATCTGCGGCAGCTGTTCGCCACCGGCCAGCTGGCAATGTATTATGACCAGAGCTGGGGCTTCAACGGCGTGCAGAGCATCAACCCCGAGGCGAAGAATTTCGCCGCCACCGCCAAGCCCCTGAAGGGCGGCAGCGGCAACGGCGCCTCCATGCTGCAGGCCCACATCCTGGCCTACATGGACAACGGCGAGAACCAGAAGACCGCGGCCCGGCTGTTCACCGAATATCTGGTGACCGCCGACCAGCTGCAGGATTACATGACCAACATCACCCCGGCCTACCCCGCCACCAAGAGCATGGAATCCATGGCGCTGAACCCGGTGCTGGAGGGTGCCGCCGGCGCGATCGAGAACCTGACCACCACCCCGTTCATCCCCACCCTGGGCGATCTGAACCTGGAGCTGTGCACCCTGGCGCAGGATGTGACCGTGGGCGGCACCGACGTGGATAAGGCCATCGAGAGCTTCCGCACCGCAGCGAGCAACATCATCGGCTGATAAAATATACTGCGCGGCTTGCTTTGGGCCGCACAGGGATCAATAGCCCCCCGGGCGGGATAGAGCAGTGAGTCTATCCCGCCCATTTTATCGGGATTTTTTAGGGCCTGCGGGCCCCGCGCGTTGAGCCTTTTTTGCCCGGCGGCGCCGCGCCGCGGGCATGCGTTCGCCACCTTTTTATGAAGAAAAGAAAGTGGGAGTCAAGAATGACCGGAACAAAGAATAAAGCGGTCACGGCGGGCGGCCGCGCCCAGCTGCGCCTGAACCGCAAGCGCCTGGGGGACCAGCTGTTCTCCGCCGCGCTGATCGCGCCCACCCTGATCGTGACCATCATGTTCATCCTGGTGCCGGTGGTGGACTCGGTGATCAAGAGCTTCATGGATTACAAGATTAAAAATATCATTTCGGGCAAGCCCGGCGTGTGGAATAATTTCGCCAACTACCTCAAGCTGTTCACCGGCGGCAAAATGCTGCCCGCTGTGCTGAACACCTTCGCGTTCGTGATCGGCGTGGTGCTGGCCCAGTTCATTCTGGGCATGGCGCTGGCGCTGATCCTGAACTCCAACGTGAAATTTGCGCGGTTCATCCGCAGCGCCATGATGATGCCCTGGGTGGTGCCCACCATCATTTCGGCGCTGATCTGGATGTGGATCTTCCAGCCGCAGTACGGCCTGCTGAAATACGTGGTGGGCATGTTCACCGGCGGCGCGGTGACCGACTTTGCCATTTTGAACAACCCCTCCACCGCCATGCTGGGCGTGGCCATTGCGGCGCTGTGGAAGCAGATCCCGCTGACCACCCTGCTGCTGCTCTCGGGGCTGCAGAACGTGCCCGACGATATCCTGGAGGCCGCCACCATTGACGGGGCGGGCCGGGTCAAAAAGTTCTTTGCCATTGTGGTGCCCTATATGAAGAGCGTGATCAGCATTGTGGTGAGCATGGCCATTATTGAGAACTTCAAGCAGTTCCCGCTGTTCTGGACCATGACCGGCGGCGGGCCGAACGGGGCCACCACCACCCTGGCGATCCTGAGCTACCGCGAGGCGTTCGTTTCGAACAACCTGGGCAGCGGCGCGGCGGTGACCACCGTGTGGATGCTGCTGATGATCGTGGTGATCTTTGTGTACAACCGCCTCTTCCGCAAGGAAGAGATGGACTGAGGAAGGGGGAAAGAGCGACATGAAAAAACGCGATCTGCCGGTAAATGTTCTCAAGTACGCCATCCTGATCCTGATTTTGTTCTTTTTGCTGTTCCCGCTGTACTGGGTGCTGGTGACCAGCTTTAAGACCAACATGGAAGCGTATATGGCAACGCCGACCTTTTTCCCGGCAAGCCCCACCTTCCAGAGCTATGTGAACCTGTTCACCAAGAACAACGACTTCTTTACCTATTACAAAAACAACTTTATCGTATCCGGCGCCACGGCCCTGATCACCACCTGCCTGGCGATCCTTTCGGGCTACGCGCTGAGCCGGTTCCACTTCCGCTGGAACGGCTGGGTGATGGCGGCGCTGCTTTCCAGCCAGATGTTCCCGGTGGTGAGCCGGATGATCAGCCTGTACGGCCTGATGAACAAGATGCACCTGATCAACACCCTGACCGGCCTGGTATTCGCCCTGACGGCCGCCATGCTGCCCTTTACGGTGATGCTGATGGCAAGCTTTTTTGACGGGGTGCCCAAGGCGCTGGAGGAGGCCGCCTATGTGGATGGCGCGGGCCGCCTGAAGGTGCTGTGGAGGATTGTGGTGCCGCTGGTGAAGCCCGGCATGCTGGCGGTGGGCATTTACGCCTTTTTGATGACCTGGGACGACTACCTGCACGCCATCACCCTGATCCAGACCGACAGCCTGCGCACCATGTCGGCCGGGGTGGCCCTGCGGTACCTGGGCGAGCTTTCGTACGACTGGTCGCTTATCAACACCATCTCTATCGTGGGCACCGTGCCCATGCTGCTACTGTTCTTCTTCTTCCAGAAATACATGATCAAGGGCCTGGTGGCCGGCGCCGTGAAGGGATGATGAGATGAAACGCCTGAACCTGGTGCTCATCACCGCGGACCAGATGCGGTTCGACTGCATCGGCGCGCTGGGCCACCCGGACCTGGAGACCCCCCATCTGGACACCCTGGCAAACGAGGGCGTGGCCTTTACCCGCTGCTACAGCGCCACCCCCACCTGCATCCCGGCGCGGGCGGCGCTGTTCACCGGCCAGAGCCAGGAGCGGCACGGCCGGGTGGGCTACCAGGACGGGGTGGATTGGGATTACCCCGTGACCCTGCCGGGGGAGCTGGCCCGGGCGGGTTACCACACCCACTGCGCGGGCAAGATGCACGTGTGGCCGCCCCGCAGCCTGCTGGGCTTTCACAGCGTGGACCTGCACGACGGCTTTTTGCCCTACCGCAATACCGGCACGGCGGCGCGGCAGTGGATGGGCCGCATCGACGATTACCTGCCCTATCTGCAGGGCGCGGTGGGGGCGGACGCCACCATCAACGACCTGGGCCTGGGCTGCAATTCCTGGGCGGCGCGGCCTTGGGCCGGGCCGGAGCGGGCCCACCCCACCAACTGGACGGTGACGCGCTCGGCCGATTTTCTGCGCCGGCGCGACCCCACAAAGCCGTTTTTCCTTTGGACCAGCTTTGTGGCGCCCCACCCGCCCCTGGACCCGCCGGCGCCCTATTTTGAGCTGTATGACCGGCGCGCGCTGGCGCCCCCCGCCATGGGGGACTGGGCCGTGCGGCCGGACCCGGCGGCCAACACCGCCGACGGCTTTACCGCCGCGCTGAGCGGGCCGCAGGTGCACGCCATGCAGGCGGGGTACTTCGGGCTGATCACCCACCTGGACCACCAGGTGGGGCGGCTGATCCGGGAGCTGAAGGACGAGGGCGTTTTAAACGACACGGTGGTACTGTTTACCAGCGACCACGGCGAGATGCTGGGCGACCACTGCATGCTGCGCAAGAGCCAGCCCTACGAGGGCAGCGCCCACGTGCCCCTGCTTTTGTGGGACCCCGGCGGCCACCTGGGCCTGCCCCGGGGCGGGCGGTGCACGGCGCTGGCGGAGCTGCGGGACGTGATGCCCACCCTGCTTGCCATTGCGGGCGTGCCCATTCCGGGCTGCGTGGACGGAAAGCCCCTGCTGGACGCGGCCCGCGCGGGGGTGCCGGTGCGGCAGAGCCTGCACGGCGAACACACCGCCCAGAGCGGGCCGCCCCACTCCGCCCACTACCTGCTGGAGGGGGAATACAAGTACATCTGGTATTCCCACACCGGGCGTGAGCAGCTGTTCAACCTTGCGGCGGATCCGAGGGAGCTGCGCGACCTGGCGGGCGAAGCCGCCTGCGCGCAGACGCTGGCCCGGCTGCGCGGGCTGCTGGCCCGGGAGCTGGAGGGCAGAGAAGAGGGCTATTCGGACGGGACCCGGCTCATTGCCGGGCGGCCGCCTGTGACGGTGCTGCGGCACCCCAAACTGTAAAATGGAGGATGCTTTATGCTGACCAACAATCTGGAACTGATGCAGCGCGCCTCGCGGGAGGGCTTTGCCATTCCCGCCATCAACACCCAGGGCGGCAACTACGACATTATCTGGGCCTGCTGCAAGGCCGCGCAGGAGATGCGCAGCCCCATTATCCTGGCCCACTATGTGGCCACCGGCGCCTATTCCGGGCACGACTGGTTCGTGCAGGTGGCCAGGTGGTGCGCAAATAAGGTGGATGTGCCCGTGTCGATCCATTTGGATCACGGCGACAGCTTTGAGACCTGCATGGAAATGCTGAAGCTCGGCTTTACCAGCCTGATGATCGACGGCTCCACCCACCCGATCGAGGAGAACGCCGCCATGACCAACGAGGTGCTGCGGGTGGCAAAGTGCTTTGGGGTGCCGGTGGAGGCCGAGATCGGCGAGCTGCTGCGGCTGGACAACGGCGTGCCCATGGAAAACAAGAACATCGTGGACCCGGACGAGGTGCGGCACTTTTTGGAGCTGTGCCGGCCGGACACCCTGGCCATCGGCATCGGGAACGCCCACGGCTATTACCGGGGCAAGCCGGAGATCCATCTGGACGTGCTGGAGGCGGTGCGCCGATTCACCGATATCCCGCTGGTGCTGCACGGCTGCACTGGCATGGAGGAGAGCGTGGTGCGCGACGCCATTCAGCTGGGGGTGGCCAAGATCAACTTCGGCACCGAGATCCGTTACAAATACGTGCAGCATTACCAGGAGGCGCTGGAGCAGATGGACCACCAGGGCCATTCCTGGAAGCTGAGCCAGGCGGCCAGCGACGCGCTGGCCGAGGACATCAAGGGCATCATCCGCCTGTCCGGCTCTGCGGGCACGGTGTAAAAGCCCTTCCCGGCTGCCCGCCGCAGGAGTTTGCGGCGGGCGCCGGCAGGTTTGAAAGAAAGCGAGAGAGCGCAACATGAAAAAACAACTGAACGTGGGGTTTATCGTGACCGTGTCCGGCAGGTGGCCCCGGGAACTGCCCGAAAAGCGCTTTAAGGAATACGGCGACTGGGCCGAAAGCCACCTGCCCAACAGCCGGGTGCACCGCTTTGAGTGGCTGGTGTGCACCAAGGAGGACCTGCAGGCCTGCATCGGGGATTTCAAGCGCTGCGGGGTTGACCTGATCCTGCTGGTGTACGGCGCTTTTACCGGCGACGACATTGCCTGCGGGCTGGCGGACGCGCTGCGGGTGCCCCTGGTGCTGTGGGCCCCCCGCGAAGAGCAGTGGGTGCGGCAGGACCGGCTGTATGCGAACGCCTTGTGCAGCGCCACCATGAACGGCGCCTCGCTGCGGCGCATCGGCGCGCCCTGGCACATCGTGTACGGCAACAAGGAAGAGGCGCGGGTGGAAAAGGAGCTGCACGACCTGGTGAACGCCTACGCCGCCCGCAAGAACCTGCAGGGGCTCACCTTCGGGCTGTTCGGCTACCGGCCCACGGCCTTTTACAACTGTGCCTTCGACGAGGTGGCCATTCGCAAAACCTTTGGCGTTAATGTGGAGGAGACCGACCTGAAGGTGGTGTGCGACGAGATGGCCGCCCTGCCCTTTACCGAGGTGGAGGCCGAGATGAAGCGCACCGCCGGGACCTGGGACACCACCGCCCTGCCGGACGGCCACCTGGAAAACCACGCCCGGCTGTACCTGACGCTGAAAAAGCTAATGCCCCGCCAGGGCTACGACTGCGCGGCCATCAAGTGCTGGCCCGAGATGGGCAACCTGCACATGACCCCCTGCGCGGTGCTGGGCCGCCTGAACGATGAGGGGCTGTTCATCAGCTGCGAGGGCGATATGGACGCGGGCCTTGCGGGCGCGGTGCAGAACGTGCTGACCGGCCTGCCCCCCTTCATTACCGACCTGATCAACCTGGACGAAGAGGAAAACACCGTGACCTTCTGGCACTGCGGCAACGCGGCGCCCAGCGTGCACAACCTCTCGGACGGGGTGAGCATGTGCAACCACCCGCTGGCGGGCCAGGGAACCGCGTTCTGGTGTTCGCTGAAGGAAGGGCCGGTGACTGCGGCGCGGTTTTCCAACATTGACGGACAGTACAAATTGTTCCTTCTGCGGGGCACCGCCCTGCCCACCAGCCGCTGCACCCGCGGCGCCATGGTGAACGTGAAGGTGAAGACCCCCGTGATGGAGCTGGTGCATAAGATTGCCGAGAACGGTATGAGCCACCACTACAGCGTGGTCTGGCAGGATGTGGCCGACGAGCTGGCCCAGCTGGCAAAGCTGCTGGGCATTCCGGTGATCGAGCTGTGAGCGCCGCCGCCCCAAAAGCATGAAACGGAAAGGAACCGCCATGAAGCGAAGGATTTTTGACTCCTCGGCCCAATGATGCGGCAAGGGACCGAAAGACCACATCCTGTATCAACAAAGGAGTTTTATCATGGAAAAGAAAAACAGTTCCCTCACCTACAGTGAGATCTACGGCCAGGCGGACTCGTTCGCGGCCATCAACGCCGCGCTGCCCGCCATTTTTGCCACCCTGGACAAGGTGTTCGCCGAGCCCTACGACGAGCTAATCTTCACCGGCTGCGGCACCAGCCTGTACCTGGCCCAGACCGCGGCCCACGCCTGGTGCGCCTACAACGCCACCCCGGCCAAGGCGGTGTGCTGCTCGGAGCTGTACTTTTTCCCGGAGGTTTACCTGAAGGGGAAAAGGGTCCTGGTGCTGCCCATCACCCGCAAGAGCTACACCACCGAGGTGCGCATGGCCATTGACAAGGCGCGCACCTTCCCCGGGGTGAAGAGCCTGGCCATCACCTGCGACAAGGATTCCGAACAGTACAACGACGCGTATATCCTGTCGCCCGAAACGGCGGAGGACAGCGTGATCATGACCCGCAGCTTTACCAGCATGGTGTACCTGGCGGTGATTATGAGCATGTACGCGGGCGGCAAACAGGACGAGATCGACGCCATGGCCGATTACCCGGCCAACGCCCGGCGGCTGCTGGTGCAGATGGACAATCTGGCACGGGACATCATTGGGCGCCACCACGAGCTCAACCTGTTCATCACCCTGGGCCAGGGCCTTTATTACGGCGTGGCGAACGAGTGCATGAACAAGATGAAGGAGATGGGCATTGCCAACTCCGAGGCCTATTACAGCCTGGAATACCGCCATGGGCCCATGAGCCTGGTGGACGAAAACACCCTGGTGCTGACCCTGGCCCACCCCGCCGCGCTGGAGGACGACGCAAAGCTTTTGCGCCAGATGAAGAGCTACGGCGCGGTGACCGCGGCCATCGGCGACGGGGTAGCCGCGGCCATGCCGGACGCGGACTACACCCTGGAGCTGGGCTGCGGCTACAACGCCCAGCAGAATGCGGCCCTGATCGGCTTCATCGGCCAGTTTTTGGGCTACTACATTGCCGAAAAAAAGAACATCGACGCCGACAGCCCCCGCCACCTGACCCAGGCCATCGTGCTGGACGACAAGTAAAGCCCCTTCTTTTTCTTCATAGCGGAAAGGCCCTGCCCGGCTTCAAACCAGGCAGGGCCTTTCTGCGCCGTGAGCAGGGGATGAATTGTGCGCAGCATAAGGACATTTGTGGCGTTTGTGCGTCTGTGGCGGAAAAACGGCCGTTTTTTTGGGCAAGTTGGTTCTGGCTTTTGCTTTTGCTTTATACTATACTAAAGTTACCGCACCGTTTGCGCGGCAAAACGATTTCGGAGGGATAAAGCTATGGCAAGAGTGTACAATTTCAGCGCGGGCCCGTCCATGCTGTTTGAGCAGGTGCTGCGCACCGCCCAATCGGAACTGATGGACTACGGTTCATCCGGCCAGTCCGTGATGGAGATGAGTCACCGCAGCAGTAGCTTTGAGGGCATCATCCGAGAGACCGAGGCCGCGCTGCGGCGGGTGCTGGGCATCCCGGAAAATTATAAGGTGGGCTTTTTCCAGGGGGGCGCTTCGACCCAGTTCGACATGGTGCCCCTGAACCTGATGACCACCGGCCAGGCCGATTACATTGTGACCGGCAACTTTTCGGGCCGGGCGGCCAAGGAGGCGGCCAAGTTCGGCAAGGTGAACCTGGTGGCTTCCTCAAAGGACGAGAACTTTACTTATATCCCGGATGTGGACAGGATCGCCTACACCCCCGGCGCAAGCTATGTGCACATCTGTGAGAACAACACCATTTTCGGCACCCGCTACACCAAGCTGCCCCAGGTGCCCGGCGTGCCCCTGGTGGCGGACATGAGCAGCTGCATTCTGTCGCGCCCCACCGACGTTGCAAAGTACGGCCTTTTGTACTTTGGCGTGCAGAAGAATGTGGCGCCGGCGGGCATGGCGGTGGCCGTGGTGCGGGAGGACCTGGTGGGCAAAGCGGCCGAAACGGTGCCCAGCATGCTGAATTACCAGACCATTCTGGAGGCGGACAGCATGTACAACACGCCCCCCTGCTGGTGCATTTACATGATGGGCCTGACCCTGAAATACATCGAGCAGGAAATCGGCGGCCTTGCCGAGATGGAGAGGCGCAACAACGCCAAGGCCGCGCTGCTGTACGACTATCTGGACGGGCAGGCATTCTTTAAAAACCCGGTGAAGAAGGAGTTCCGCAGCATTATGAACGTGACCTTCACCAGCCCGGACGCGGACACCGACAAAAAGTTCTGCGCCGAGGCGGCGGCCGCGGGCTTTGTGAACCTGAAGGGCCACCGGCTGGTGGGCGGCATGCGGGCTTCCATTTACAACGCCATGCCCGCCGAGGGCGTGGCAAAGCTGGTGCAGTTCATGGAGGACTTCGCCAAAAAGAACGGTTGACGCTTTTACAGAAAGGAACCTGTGACATGTTTGATATAAAGACCCTGAACAATATCTCCCCCGCGGGCCTGGCAAAGCTGGGGCCCAGCCAGTTCCGCATCGACGAGGAGGGCGCGGCGGCCCAGGGCATTCTGGTGCGCAGCGCCCAGATGCACGAGATGGAGCTGCCGGATACCCTTTTGGCCATTGGCCGGGCGGGGGCGGGCGTGAACAACATCCCGGTGGAAAAATGCAGCGAGGCGGGCATCGTGGTGTTCAACACGCCCGGCGCAAACGCGGGCGGCGTGGCCGAGCTGACCATCGGCGCCCTGGTGCTGGCCAGCCGCAACCTGTGGCCCGCCATGCAGTGGGTGCAGGGCCTTGCGGGCGAGGGCGACGCGGTGGCAAAGCTGGTGGAAAAGGGCAAGGGCCAGTTTGTGGGGCCTGAGCTTGCGGGCAAAAAGCTGGGCGTGGTGGGCCTTGGGGCCATCGGCGTGAAGGTGGCGAACGCCGCCGCGCACCTGGGCATGGACGTGTACGGCTATGACCCCTACATCTCGGTGGATGCTGCCTGGATGCTCTCGCGCAGCGTGACCCACAGCGTGAGCCTGACCGAATTGCTGGCCCAGTGCGACTACATCACCCTGCACCTGCCGGTGAACGACCAGACCAGGGGCTTTATGAACGAGGGGGTATTCCGGGGCTGCAAGCCGGGCCTGCGGCTGCTGAACTTTGCCCGGGGCGAGCTGGTGGACAACGCCGCCGCGCTGGCCGCGCTGGCGAACGGCCAGCTTGCGGCCTATGTGACCGACTTCCCCAAGGAGGAGCTGCTGGGGGTGCCGGGCGTGGTGTGCATCCCGCACCTGGGCGCTTCCACCCCCGAAAGCGAGGACAACTGCGCTGTGATGGCCGCCGAACAGCTGGCCGACTACCTGTTGAACGGCAACATCAAAAACAGCGTGAACCTGCCCGAGGTGGTGCTGCCCCGCGCCGCGGGCAAGCGGGTGTGCGTGCTGCACAAAAACGAGCCGGGCCTGATCAGCGCCATCACGGCGGTGACCACCGAGGCGGCGCTGAACATCGAGAACATGATGAACAAAAGCAAAAAGGACATGGCGTACACCCTGCTGGACGTGACCGGCCCGGTGAGCTCCCAGCTGGCCCAGCGGTTGGAGGCGATCCCCTCGGTGGTGCGGGTGAGGGTGCTGTGAAGCGCGCAAAGACCCGGCGGTAAGCGGAAGAGAGCACACAAAACATACAAAACCGGCGCCCTGGCTTTGAAAAGCCGCGGCGCCGGTTTTTTGTGGGGTGTTGGGAAAGGATTTGCTTTTTAGAGGCGGATCGGGTTTTGATTCCGGCACGATGCGGCTGTAAGGCGGGCTTGGGTCCCGGCATGCCGGGGAGGCCACCGCCGAAACCGGCCCCTCCCCATCTGCGATGGGGCCCCGCCGGACGTTTCAGCCGCGGCCTCCCCGCCCCGCCGCGGCCGGTTTCTTTTTAAGGCAAACGCGCTCACAAAGGGCCTTGCTTTTGAGGAGAGCGCTCTTGCCGACCGCGTGCCCTTGCTTCAAAACAGGTGTTCAAAATCGCTTTATACGCCTGCGGCGTACAAGATATTTTGTACATCTGTTTTTTGCTGCGGTGCACGCTGGAATGATGCGGCGGCAAGGCCGTGTGGGCGGTTGGCCGGCACAGGCCCGCCGGCTTGCAGGGGCCCACAGGGCAGACGCTGGATGGGCAGCTTGCCGCAAAAATGTCAGCGCTGCTTCGGTGTTTGGCCGGGGCCGGGCTGCTGCTCTTTGCCGCAGCGGGAGGCGCAGTGGGCGCAGTCGCCGCCGCAGCTGCCGGAAAAGCCGCCGTTTTTGCAGATAAAGGCCACCGCGCCGGCGATGCCGGCCAGCACCAACCCTAAAATCAAAATATCGCCAAAGCCCATGGGAAAACGCTCCTTTCAGCAGGCGCCCGCAAAGGGGCGGGTAAGGGCGGCGGGCTGCGCCGCCACAGGAAAACGGGCTAGACCAAGCCGAACACAAGGCCGATGCAGCGCACGGCAAAGGCCGCCAGCCAGGCGATCAGGCATTGGGCCAATGCAACGCCCGCGGCGGCTTTGGCGCCGCCCATCTCGCGCTTGACTGCCGCAATGGCCGCCACGCAGGGGGTATACAGCAGGGTGAAAATGAGGAACACGAAGGCGGTGAAGGGGCTGAACAGCCCCGCCAGCGCCTGGGGCAGGGTGGAGAGGCTGGAGCCGGTGAGCACGGCCAGCGTGCTGACCACCGCCTCCTTGGCGGTGAAGCCGGTGATGAGCGCGGTGGAAACCCGCCAGTCGGCAAAGCCGAGGGGTGCAAACAGGGGGGAGAGCAGCCCTCCCAGCGCCGCCAGCAGGCTCTGGGAGGAATCGCTTACCACATTGAGGCGGGCGTCGAAGGTCTGCAAAAACCAGATGATGATGGTGGCCACAAAGATGACCGTGAAGGCCCGGGTCAAAAAGTCCTTTGCCTTGTCCCACATCAGGCGGCCGACGCTTTTGGGGCTGGGCAGCCGGTAGTTGGGCAGTTCCATTACAAAGGGGACCGGTTCGCCTTTAAAGGCCGTGCCCTTGAGCGCCAGCCCGAACAGCACCCCCACCGCCATGCCGAACAGATACAGCCCGATCATGACCAGCGCCTGGTACCGGGCAAAAAAGGCGGCGGTGAACATGGCGTAGATGGGCAGCTTTGCCGAGCAGCTCATGAAAGGGGTCAAAAGGATGGTCATTTTGCGGTCCCGCTCGCTGGAGAGGGTGCGGGTGGCCATGATGGCCGGCACGCTGCACCCGAAGCCGATGAGCATGGGCACAAAGCTGCGGCCCGAAAGGCCGATCTTGCGCAGCAGCTTGTCCATCACAAAGGCCACCCGGGCCATGTAGCCTGAATCCTCCAGGATGGAGAGAAAGAAAAACAAGGTAACGATAATGGGCAGAAAGCTCAGAACGCTGCCCACCCCGGCAAAAATGCCGTCGATCACCAGGCTGTGCACCACCGGGTTGATGCCGTAGGAGGTGAGCGCGGCGTCGCACACGCCGGTGAGCCAGCCAAGCCCCAGGCTCAAAAGGTCGCTCAGCCCCTGGCCGATCAGGCCGAAAGTGAGCCAGAACACCAGCCCCATAATGCCCAGAAAGATGGGGATCGCAAGATATTTGTGGGTGAGCAGGTTGTCGAGCTTCACGCTGCGGGCGTGCTCGCGGCTTTCGCCTTTTTTTACCACCGTGCGGCTGCACACCCGGCCGATGAAATCGTAGCGCATGTCGGCAAGGGCGGCCTCGCGGTCGGTGCCGAGATCAAATTCCATCTCGGTGATGGCGTGCTCCATCAGCTCCCGCTCGTTTTCGTTGAGGGCCAGCCGGTCCAGCATGAGGGGATCGCCCTCCACCAGCTTGGTGGCTGCAAAACGCATGGGAACCCCTGCCCGGGCGGCGTGGTCCTCGACCATGTGGGCGATGGCGTGGATGCAGCGGTGCATGGGGCCGGAGCAGAAATCCAGCCGCCGGGGGCGTTCGCCGTTCACGGCCACCCGCATGGCATGCTCGATCAGCTCGTTGATGCCCTCGTTGCGGGAGGCCGAGATGGGCACCACCGGGATGCCCAGCGCCGCCTCCAGATGGTTCACATGGACGGTGTTGCCGTTGGCGCGCATCTCGTCCATCATGTTGAGGGCCAGCACCATGGGAATGCCCAGCTCGATGAGCTGCATGGTGAGATAGAGGTTGCGCTCGATGTTGGTGGCGTCCACAATGTTGATGATGCCCTGCGGCTTTTCGTTTACCAAAAAGTCGCGGGTGACGATCTCCTCGCTGGAATAGGGCGAGAGGGAATAAATGCCCGGCAGGTCCACCACCGTGGCTTCCGGGTGCTTGCGGATCTGGCCGTCCTTGCGGTCCACCGTGACCCCCGGGAAGTTGCCCACATGCTGGTTGGCACCGGTGAGCTGGTTGAAGAGGGTGGTCTTGCCGCAGTTCTGGTTGCCCGCCAGTGCGAACACCACCGGGCTTCCGGGCGCTAAGGCCGGGCTTTTGCGGCCCCCCTCGGGCCGGTCCTCGCCGTGGCCGGGGTGGGGGATGGGGGGCAGCTCCTGCGCCTCCAAGCGGCGGCGCCCGGCCTCCTGCTCCTCGGCGGTGGGGGCGTGCACGCCGTCGATCTCGATGCTTTTGGCGTCGGCCAGGCGCAGGGTGAGCTCGTAGCCCCGCAGCTCCACCTCGACGGGGTCGCCCATGGGGGCCACCTTGCGCAGGGTGACCCGGGTGCGGGGGGTCAGCCCCATGTCCAGAAAATGGCGGCGCAGCGCACCCGCGCCGCGCACCGACCGGATCATGGCGGTTTTGCCGACGGGCAGTTGATCCAGGGTCATAAAACAGCCTCTTTTCCCATGTTCGTCTTTCCTGCAAGGTTAGCCTGGGCTAACGTTGCAGTCCCACTATAACACCGGGGGCGGAACTTGTCAAGAAGGGGGGCCTGCGCCCCGTTTGAAGGTAAATGTGGATGGCGGGAATCACCAGGTATTATGAGCATAATTTTGTTTTTCTGATTGGATGAATGTGGTCTAACTTGAAGGGCCCCTACGCCGAAAAGGTGCGGGGGCCCGATGTGATGGGGCCAAAGGGGGGACTCGGGAATGATCCTTGTTGGGGACAACGCAGAAATGTGATACAATAAAACAAATAAGCTGCAATGTGAGGGAGGCGGGAATGCATGCAGAAAGATGTACTGTGCTTTGGAACTCGTAAGGAATTCCGGGAGTGGTTGTGGAGCAACTGCCTGTCCGGCGAAGGTGTTTGGCTGCAATTTGGGAAAACAGACGAAGTGAAAACATTAAAAGCCGGTGAAGCATTGGAGGAAGCCCTTTGCTTTGGCTGGATAGATGGTGTGATGAAAAAGATTGATGATAACTCGTATATAAAATATTTCTCCATGAGAAAGAAAAACAGTAAATGGTCTGTTAAAAACAAAGCGCTGGCCGCAGAGCTGGAAACAAAAGGGCTGATGACCGAGTATGGGCGAAAGAAAATTGAAGAGGCGAAACGCAATGGTCAATGGGAGCGTGCGGCGGCCCCTTCCGATATAGCACAAGAGCAAATAGAGATGGTCGCCCTATTATTGAAAGAAAACGAACCGGCCTATGCTAATTTTCAGAATATGCCGGCATCCGTGAAAAAGACATATACAAGGGCTTATCTTGACGCAAAAACAGAAGATGGCCGCTTGAAACGGTTGGCATGGATGATGGGACGTTTGGAAAAAAATCTAAAGCCGATGTAGGGCAAGCGAGCGTGACCGGGCAGCCGCCAAGGTTGAGGCGGCTGCCTTAATTTGCCGGATTTGACGAAGTAAGGTCCAACCGGCCTAACGGTGTCGCGCGCCTTGCACAAGGCAGAAGCTGCCCCCGGAAAAAGCGCCGCCGGAAGGCGCAGCAGGGCAGGGGCCTATCGTGCAAAGGGGCAAACAGCACAAAAGTGCAAACACAAAAGCCAAGCCGGACAAGACATGCCCGGCCGGATTGTGCTACAATGGGCATAAAGAGCGGCCCCAGGCGAGCGGGCCAAGTTTATGCCATGCTTTGAAAGGAAGGAACGCATCATGAAATTCCTGAATGTGGAGATCCCGGTAAAGAACCTGCCCGAGCTGGACCCGGGCTTTGTGCCCCTGGGCCTGTTCTTCAAGCACTATGAAAAGGGCGCTGCAAAGCCCCTGTGCATCGCGGTGGAGCGCAGCGGCGGCCAGATCGGAACCTGGGAGTGCAAGGTGCACGGCACCCCCGATATGGCCGAGGCCGACGCTTACTATGTGGACCGGCTGGTAAAGTTCCTCTTGTGGAGCTGGGGCGGCTTTAAGGTGTATATCTGCGGCGACGACAAGCTGGCCGAGGGCATTAAAAACGCCTACACCGAAACCGGCAGCCGCGCCTTCGACAAGGAATTCATGGAGGGCGTGTATGAGCGCGCCTTTGAGGTGGAGGCCCTGCCCTACGACCGGAAACCCCAGGCGTTCCAGAAGGCCGAGAGCGTGGGCCGGCATGTGAACGGCGCCCGCATCGGCTTTGACGCCGGCGGCTCCGACCGCAAGGTGAGCGCGGTGATCGACGGCGAGACCATCTACAGCGAAGAGGTGGTGTGGTACCCCAAGGTCAACTCGAACCCGGACTACCACTACCTGGGCATTCTGGCCGCCATGGAGACGGCGGCGGCCAAGATCCTGGAAAAGGGCCGGAAGGTGGACGGCATCGGCGTGTCCAGCGCGGGCGTTTACATTGACAACAAGTGCATGGTGGCCAGCCTGTTTTTGAAGGTGGGCAAAGAGGACTTTGCGAAAAAGGTCAAGAACATCTACACCCGCGCGGCCGAGGATCTGAGCCGCATCCTGGGCTATGAGATCCCGGTGGTGGTGGCCAACGACGGCGACGTGAGCGCGCTGGCCGGGGCCATGGGCCTGGGTGAAAACGGCATCATGGGCATTGCCATGGGCACCAGCGAGGCCGTGGGCTATGTGGACGCCGAGGGCAACATCTGCGGCTGGCTGAACGAGCTGGCTTTCGCCCCGGTGGACGGCCAGCCCGACGCCATGCAGGACGAGTGGAGCGGCGATATCGGCTGCGGCGTGAAGTATTTCAGCCAGGACGGCGTGATCAAGCTGGCGCCCCGCGCGGGCATTGAGCTGAACGAGGCCGACGCCCCCGCCCAGAAGCTGAAGGTGGTGCAGGGCCTGATGGCCGAGAACGACGAGCGCGCCGTGAAGGTGTACGAGAGCATCGGCGTGTACCTGGGCCACACCATGGGCCTGTATGCACAGTTCTATGACATCCGGCATGTGCAGATGATGGGCCGGGTGATGAGCGGCAAGGGCGGCGACATCATTCTGGAAACCGCGGCCCGCGTGATGGACGAGGAGTACCCCGAGGTGGCGTTCCGCCCCGAAGCCCCGGACGAGATGACCCGCCGCGTGGGCCAGAGTTCGGCGGCCGCCAGCCTGCCCGAGGTAAAATAAAGGTGCAGGGGGCCTGCCCCGGCGCTGAAAACGGAAAAGGCCCCGGCTCATTTTTGAGCCGGGGCCTTTTTGCTGCATTTCCGGTTTTTTGCGGCGCGGCGGGGAAACGAGGAATCAATAAACAAACGAGAGCTTGATGTCCTGCTCGAAATCGCCGAACTTTTCGCCGAACAGGTTGAAGCCGCCCACATATTCGGCGTCTTTTTTATTGCCGATGCGGACCGTGACCGAGCAGCTTCCGCCAAGCCCCAGATCCCCAAGCCGCAGCCCGGAGGCGGGCTGGTTGTTGATGAGGCACCCTTCGCCCGAGACCGCCACGGTTACAAGGAGGCCGTACTGGGTGGCGCCGCTCTCCCACCAGGCGGGGGTGAGCCGCCCCCGGCGGGCGCCGAAATCGCCGGGGGAGCGCCAGGTGCCGCACTCTTTGCCGTTGATCCAGATCGTCAGGTCGGACTTCCAGTTTTCGCGGTAGTTTGCCACCTCGGAACAGGCCTCAAAGGTGAGGAGAAGCTGCTTGGGCGTGGCCCCGGCCCCAAGGGAATAGGGGAATTTGTATTCCACATAGCCGCCCGAGGACCAGAGCAGCTGCGCGCGCATGCGCGCGGGAAGGAAAAAGTCCGCGGGGCGGTCCTCGTAGCCGATGACCGCGTTTTCATCGGCCAGGCCGCAGGTGGGCAGGATCTCGCAGTCGGTGTAGGCGCCCACGGGCATGGAAACAGTGGAGACCTGGCTCACATTGGTGGGGGTACCCACCAGGCGGATGCTCACAAAATCATTCTTGCGGCTGCACAGCTTCATGGAGCCGCGGCTGCCGGGCTGCTGCTCGGTGTTGATGAGGCCCGCGCTCTCCAGCGTGCGGATGTGGAGCGCGGCGGTGGAGGCGGGGATGTGCAGCTGCTCGGCGATCTCGCCTATATTATAACTGTTATAGTATAAAAGCTTTAAAATTTGAATGCGGGTGGGAATGGACAGAGCCTTGGCCACTTCACAGAGCTGCTCCTCCCGGTCGGCATTCAATTCCAGAATTTTAGACATACGATTCCTCCACGATGTTTGCTTGAAATAATCATACCATAATCAGGGACTTCTGTCTAACCAAATTTTATAGCATTTATAACAATAAAAATGGTTTTAATATAGCGCATAATACGAAAATTGCGTCTAAAAGAACAAATATATTGACATAAATGCGCCGACGGTGGTAAGGTAGAGGCAGAAATAAACATAAATATTGTTTTAAACAGAAAAACAAAGGAGGGAGGCCGCCGCACACGCCGAGTTTGAAGAAAAACGCTGAAAAATCAAAAAGGAGATTATTATGAAAAAGTTTCTGTCGATCTTTCTTGCCGCGGCCCTTGGGGCGGCCGTGCTGACCGGCTGCGGTGGAAACACCGGCTCTGCCCCCGCGCCGCAGGGAGGGGGAGCGGCCCCTTCGGCAGCCGGTGAAAAAACACATCTGAAGTTTATGGGCTGGGGCAACGACGCCGAGGTGGCGACCTTCCAGGCCATGATCGATCAGTTTGAGGAAAAATACCCCGACGTGGAAGTGGAGTACATCGTTGTTCCGAACAGCGATTTTGATACCAAGCTGCAGAACATGATCGCTGCGGGCGACCAGCCGGACGTGTTTTACTGCAGCGTGGACTGGGTGATGAAATACGCGGCCACCGGCAACCTGTTGGACCTGACCTCGTATGTGGACAACAACGAGATCTTTGAGGCGGACAACATCTGGTCGAACGCCCTGGATATCTACCGCTACGACGGCGCTTCGCTGGGCAATGGCCCCATCTATGCGCTGCCCAAGGATGTGAGCGCCTTTGCCGTTGTGTACAACAAGGATCTGTTCAGAGCGGCGGGCATTACCCCGCCCACCGAGGAGGATCCCTGGGACTGGAACGACTACCGGGAGGCCGCCGTGAAGCTGACAAGCGGAGATGTGTACGGCACGGGCATGTACTCGCTGGAGTCGGCGGTGTGGTCGAACGGCGCCGACTGGCTGGACAAGGACCTCTCGAAGGTGGCCTTTACCGACCCCAAGTTCACCGAGGCGCTGCAGTATGTGGCGGACCTGCGCTGCAAGGATCACGCGGCCCCCACTTCTGCGGAGGAGGCCTCGCTGAGCAGCTACGACCGCTTTATGCAGGGAAAGCTGGGCATGATGGGTGTGGGGTCCTGGTCCACCGCCGACCTGTGGAGCTGCGAATTTGACTGGGATGTGATGGACTGGCCCGTGAGCCCCAGCACAGGCGACAAGGCCGTTTGGTTCGGCAGCGCAGGGCTGGCGGTGTCGCCCAGCAGCAAAAATGCCGGGGCCGCCTGTGACCTGGCCGCATTCCTTGCGTTCAACGAGGACGCGCAGCGCACCAGCTACACCACCGGCATGTCCGTGCCCACCCTGAAGGATATGGCCTACGGCGAGTACAGCGCGATGGACAAGGGACCCGCCAACAAAAACGGCTTTTTGAACGTGCTGGCGGATTACGGCCGGCTGGCCACCCAATCCCGCACCTTCAACCAGGAGTGGTGGAGCGAATTCAATTCCGGCATCGACGCGGTGTACGACGGTGAAATGACCGCCCAGGAATATTGTGATTCCATGGCGGCCCCGGTGCAGCAGCTGCTGGACAAGAGCATAGAACAGCAGAAAGCGCTGAATCAATAAAGGAAGCCGGGCGCACCGGCGGGGAAAGCCCTGCCGGTGCGCGCGTGTGAAACCGTGGGAGCGCTTGGTAAAAGGCGACCGCACATAAAGGGGATGAGTGTTTTTATGTTGAAAAAAAGCCTCAGGCGCGAGGAAAGGGTATCCGGGTTTTTGTTTGTCGTGCCGTCCATGCTTCAGTTTTTATTTTTCTTTTTGCTGCCGCTGGGCCTGTGCGTGTATGCCTCTTTTACCAACTGGAACGTTCTGGTGCGCGATAAGACATTTTTGGGCCTTGCCAATTTTGTGGAGCTGTTCAAGGATCCGAAATTCTGGATCGCGCTGCGCAACACCCTTTACATGATGCTTCCCATTCCCATTTACATGACCCTGGGCCTTTTGTTTGCCATGGCCTGCAACAGGAAGATCAAAGGGGAAAAGGTCTTCCGCGTGATCTATTATGTGCCGTATATTTCTTCGGTGGTGGCGCTGGTGCTGATCTGGAAATGGCTGTTCAACTCGGAGTTCGGCCTTGTAAACCAGTTTTTGGGGCTGTTTGGCATTGAGGGCCCCAACTGGATGAGCGACCCGGTGTGGACCCGCCGCATGATCATTATCATGATTGCCTGGAAAATGATCGGCATTACAGCGATCTACTTTTTGGCGTCGCTCAAAAACCTGCCGGCGGAATATTATGAGGCGGCCATGATCGACGGCGCTACGGGCTTTCAGCAGTTTAAGCGGATCACCCTGCCGCTGCTGACCCCGATCATTTTTTATCTGCTCACCGTGAACGTGATCGGCTCGCTGCAGACCTTCATTGAGGTGAACCTGTTCACGAGCGACGGCGGGCGGGGCTACGGGGTTGCCACGGTGGTTTACTACATCTGGCAGAAGGCCTTCAATTACAGCCAGATGGGGTATGCCTGCGCCGCTGCGGTGGTGTTTGGGCTGATGATCCTGGTGCTGACCCTGCTTCAGTTCAAGATTTCGAACAAATGGGTGTATGAGGGGGAATGAGCGATGAAACAAAAAGCGAAAACGTCGCCGGGGCGCGCTGCGGTGTTCCTGCTGCTCCTGCTGGGGGCCTTTACCATGGTGGTCCCGTTTGTCTGGATGCTTTCCACCTCGCTGAAGGAAGCAAAGCTGGTGTACGAGATCCCGCCGCGCTGGATCCCCGACCCGGTGGACTGGCACAACTATGTGGAGGTGTGGACCAAGTCGAACCTGGTGACGGGGATCAAAAACAGCGTGATCGTTTCGGCGGGGGTGCTGTTTTTCGGCACGATCTCCTCCACGATGGCCGCGTTCTCGTTTGCAAAGCTGAATTTCCCCGGCAAAAAGCTATGCTTTATGGCGCTGCTCTCCACCATGATGATCCCGTTCGTGGTGCTGCTGGTGCCCCAGTACATCCTTTACACGCGGGTGCACTGGATCAACACCCTGCTGCCGCTGATCGTGCCGGGGGCGCTGGGCAACGCGTCGATGATCTTTTTTCTGCGGCAGTACATGCAGGGGCTGCCCACGGGGCTGATCGAGGCGGCCCGCATAGACGGATGCAGCTACTTTAAGATCTACTGGCGCATTTTTATGCCCCTGGCAAAGCCGGCGGCGGTGAGCAATATCATCATGATCTTTATGGCCACCTGGAACGACTACCTGGGGCCGGTGATCTTTGTGAACGACGCCAAAAAGCAAACGGTGCAGGTGGCCATTGCAATGCTGAATTCGTACCACGAAACCCAGACGGACATCCCCGTGATTATGGCGGCAGCGCTGATCGCGCTGCTGCCGGTGCTGATCCTGTTTACCGTATGCCAAAAATATTTTGTGGAATCCATGGCGCTTTCGGGCATCAAGGGGTGAGGAGAAACCATGCTGCAAGCTTACTATCAAAACCCCATTGCGAAAAACGGCGACTTTGCAGACCCCTTTGCGCTGCGCTGGAACGGCCGGTACTACCTTTACTGCACCAACCCGGACCTGCGCTGCTGGAGTTCGGCCGACCTTGTGCACTGGCGGCCGGAGGGGCCGGTGATCGGGCCGGATGTGTTTCCGGGCCTTGTGCCCTTTGCGCCGGAGGTGGTCTATTCCGACGGGAAGTTTTATCTGTACACCTCGCCCTCGGGCTTTGGGCATTATGTGCTGGAGAGCGAGCGGCCCACCGGCCCGTTCCGAAAGATCAGCGAAAATGTGGGGCACGCGATCGACGGCTCGGTTTTCATTGACGACGACGGGAAATGGTACTTTTACTGGGCGGGGGACGAGGGCATCTGGGGCTGCGAGATGACCGGCCCGGCCGGGTTTGGAGAGCCGGTGCTCACCGGCGCGTTTCTGCACGGCTGGACGGAAGGCCCGCTGGTGCGAAAGCGCGGGGGCGTTTATTACATGACCTATACCGGCAACCACTACCTCAGCAGCGGTTACCGCATCCAGACCGCCTGGAGCAGGCACCCCCTGCGGGGCTACCGGGACGACGCCTGCAACCCGGCGGTGGTCTGCACGGGCGGGGGTGTTACGGGCCTGGGGCACAGCAGCACGGTGCTGGGGCCGGATCTGGTGTCGTATTATATGTTGTATCACAACATCAACCCGGACGCCTCCCGCGAGCTGGACCTGGACCGCCAGCTGTGGCACGGCTGCGCCACCCAGGTGCTGGGCCCCACGGTGACGCCGCAGCCTGCGCCGGGCCTGCCGGACGGGGCGTTTCCACCCACCGAGGGGGCGCCCCGGCTGGAGTGGAGCTTTGCGGGGAACGCCTGGCACAGGGAAGAGGAGCTGTTTTCAAGTGAGGGAAGCCCCTTTGAGGCGATGACGCAGCAGGCGTTCGGCCCGTGCTTTACCGCAGAGCTGAACCTTGCTTTGCCCGGGGAGGAGTGCGGCGAACGCGGCATCATGCTGCAGGAACAGGAGGGGAACCGCCGGTACGAGTTTGTTTTTTCGCAGCGCGGGCACTGCGTGCGGCTGCAGAAAACGGACGCCGACGGCACAAAGACCCTGGAAAAAGGCACCCTTCCAGACGGTTACCGCTTTGAGGCCCTCCACTGCCTGCGGGTGGAGCAAGGAGCAAAGAAGCTGACGCTGTGGGTCGACGACCGCCTGCAGCTGGAAGCGGACGCCGCGGCAGGGGAACAGCCGGCCCGGCTGGGATACTTTTCGCGGGGCGGCCGGATCGCGTGCGGGTATACCGCGGCGGTGAATTCGGCTTACGAAGCCGCGTGCCGCGCTGCAAAAATTCCTGTGGACTGCCCGTTTGCGCCGGTGTTTGGCTGCGAGGGCGGCACCCCCGGGGCAGATGGCAGCGTGCTGCTGCAAAAGGGGGATCGGGCGCGGTATACACTTTGGGCGGCCCAGGCGGGGCGGTACGAGCTGTGCGTGACGCGCGGCGGTGAACTGCGGAACAGCGGTTTGCAGGCGGTGCTGGATGGCAAAGCCCTGAGCCCGGCGGCGTTTCAGGATACGCTTTTGCGCTTTGGTTTGTTTTTAGAGCGGGGCGAACATGCGCTGGAGCTCACTGAAACGCTGGGCGAAACCCGCCTTGCGCGGCTGGAGGTGCGCAGGGCGGAAAAGGGTTTTCTGCGGCCCTGCGCCGCCCCGGAGCTGCGGGCCGGCCCCTGGGGCAAGAGCCTGTGGGGCGAGGTGAACGCCGGCGATTACGACCTGCGGGCCCAGGTGAAGATCGAAAAACTGGGCGATGACGGGCGCGCGGGGCTTTTGCTGCGCGTTACACAGCCCGCCGAGGGCGGAGAGGGGGCCGACCCGGTTTTGGGCATTGACTTTTTCCTGGGATACTCGGTGTATTTTACCGGCGCGGAATGCGGCATCGCACGCCATCAGTACGACCGCAGGACCCTTGCGGCCTGCCCCTATGAGCTTGCAGAGGGCAGCTGGCTTGCCCTGCGGGCCGAGGTGCGGGGCGGCGCGATCCGCGTTTGGGTGGGGGACAAGGATGCGCCGCTGCTCGCCGCGCGGGACGAGCTGCCGCTGACCCACGGGTGCTGCGGCCTTTGGGCGGAAAACGCGCAGGCCGCCGCGAGGGACATCCGCGTGACAGAATTCAAATAAAAAGGAGAACAAGGGATGAAACGCACGCTTACCCTTTTAATGCTGGTTCTTTTGGCGCTCTGCTTCCCACTTTCCGCCGCCTTTGCCGAGGACGCCCAGGGCACCACGATCTACGGGGACGCGGCGACCCCCCACTGCTTTTATGAGCGCATGGTGGAATTGCCGGACGGGACCCTGCTGGCCACCTGGCTGCGCGAGTTCCCGGTGAATTCCGGCTGGACCGGAATGCAGGCGCCGCAATTTTTTGCCAGCACGGACGGGGGCAGGACCTGGAGCCTGCGCAGTGAGATCGCGCCGGAAAACGACGGGATCTCAAAAGACAAGCTCGGCATGCCCGGCCTGTTCGTGCTGCCGCAGCAATTGGGCGAATGGCCCGCCGGAACGATCCTGTACGCTGTGTCGGACTGGGACACGGAAAACGAGTATACCATCCACATCTGGCGCAGCACGGACAACGGGACTTCCTGGCAGCTGCACAGCCAGCTTGCCGCGCGCGCGGGCCGATCCACCTGGGAGCCGGAGTTTGCCGTGAGCGCGGACGGGCGGCTGGTGTGCTATTATTCCGACGAGCGGCAGACCGGCTACGACCAGTGCATCGCCTATGAGGTATCCCCGGACGGCGGGGTGAGTTGGGGCGGCTACACCATTGTTGCAGGGGAATACGAGGAGGGTTGGGTGCCCGGCGTGAGCGAGGGCAATTGGCGGCCCGGCATGCCACGGGTGCAAAAGCTGAAGGACGGCACCTACCTGATGGCCCACGAGAATATCAACGCGAGCCCAAACGGTGCGGTCACCCTGCGCCGCTCGGCGGATGGGCTTAGCTGGGGCGACCCGCGGGAACTGGGCAGCCTGGTGACCACCGGGGCGGACACCGCGTTTCAGTGCCCCACATTGGCGCTGGTGGATGACGGAAGTCCCTGCGGCAGGCTGTTTTTGCGCGGCATGAACGACAGCTGCTCGCCCAGCCTTTGCTTTACCAGCACGGACAACGGCGACACCTGGAGCCTGATTGACGCCCCGCTCACCGCGGTGCGCAACGAGAGCCGGGGCAGCAGCTGGAGCGGCACGTTTGCTGCGAGCGGAGCAAAGCTGCTGGAGCTTAACAACTATTTCAACGGCGAGTACAACGAGATCCGGTTTGGCACGGGGACCCTGTACGGGGATCAGCTGATCGTTTCCGGTGCGGACTACAAGCTGGTAAACACGGCCTCCGGCCTTTGCATGGACGACCCCGCGGGCTCTCTGGAGCAGGGAACGCAGATGATCCTGTGGACCGACAACGCGTTAAAGACCCAAAGCTGGCATTTAGAGGAGGACGCAGGGGCCTATAAACTGCGCTGCAATTACAGCGGGCTGGTGCTGGACAACAAAGAAGGCTCTTCCCAGCCGGGCAGCCTTGTGCGCCAGTGGGAGGACAATGGCGCGCCCGCCCAGCGCTGGCTGCTGGAAGCGTGCGGGGACGGTGCGTTCCGCATCAAAAATGTGCAGGGCGGGCTGTATATCGACGTGGAGGACCCGCAGGAGCTGCTGCACGCGCCGCTGGTGCAGATGCCCCTGAGCGACAGTGCCGCCCAGAAATGGCGGCTGGAACGCATTTACGAGATCGTGCGGCTGGGCTCGTATAACATTGGGGGCACCTTTATCCGGCACGCGGCGGACGGCACAGTGCGGATCGACGGTGATTTTACCACACAGCCGCTCAAGGATTCGGAATGGCGGGCCGTTCCCGGCCTGGCAGACGCAGATTGTGTGAGCTTTGAGGCGGTCAACCGGCCGGGGTATTACCTGCGCCACCGGGACGGCCGGCTGACGCTATCGCAGGACGATGGCACCGCACTGATGCGGGGGGACGCCACCTGGAGGAGTGTGCCGGGCCTTGCGGACGCGGGCTGTGTGTCGCTGGAATCGTACAACATCCCCGGCAATTACATCCGCCACCGCGACGGGATCCTGTACATCACCGCGATCACTACACAGCTGGACCAGGCGGATGCCACGTTCCGGCAGATCAAACAGTAAATCTGGGAGGCCTTTATGGATGAAGTTGTAAGGGGGGAATATCCGCGCCCGCAGTTTGTGCGGGCGGACTGGATGCCCCTGAACGGTGAATGGGATTTCTCCTTTGACGAGGAGAGCTACGACCGGAAGATCCTTGTTCCCTTTGCTTATGAGACGCCGCTTTCCGGGATTGGGGAGCGCGCATTCCACGACACGGTGTGGTACCGCAGGATCTTTGAGGTGCCGGAAAAGTGGCGCGGAAAGCGGGTGCTGCTGCATTTCGGCGCGGTGGATTACGAGTGCGACGTGTGGGTGAACGGCAGCCACGCGGTGCGCCATGTGGGGGGGCAGCTGGGCTTTTCGGCGGATATCACGGAGCAGCTTATTGCAGGCGTGAATACCCTGTGTGTGCGCGCCCGGGACGACCACAGCGTTTTGGACATCCCGCGCGGCAAGCAGTTCTGGAAGGAAGAATCCGAGAGCATTTTTTACACCGCCACCACGGGGATCTGGCAGAGCGTGTGGCTGGAGCCGGTATGCGATGCGCACATTGAAGAAGTGCGCATCACACCGCTGTACGATGAAAAGGCGGTGCGGTTTGAGTACCGGCTGGCCGGCAGGACCGGCGGCGCCGAGCTGAAAGCGGAGCTCTCGTTCGGCGGCAGGCCAGTGGCGCAGGCGGCGGCGTGCACACAGAGCGCGCAGGGGGCGTTTTCGGTTTCGCTGGAGGAAACGGCGCTGGGCGTTTGGAACGCGGGCGAAGAACTGGTGTGGACCCCCGAGACGCCGCGCCTTTTTGACGTTACCTTCCGGCTGGTGCGCGGCGGCGAAGTTTTGGACGAGGCCCGCTCGTATTTTGGAATGCGCAAGGTATCGGTGGAGAATGGGCGCTTTTTGTTGAACAACCGCCCCTATTACCAGCGCCTTTTGCTGGATCAGGGGTATTGGCCGGACGGAGGGCTTACGGCGCCCAGCGACGAGGCCTTTGCCGAGGACATCCGCCTGGCAAAGGCCATGGGCTTCAACGGCGTGCGGAAACACCAGAAGGTGGAGGACCCGCGCTTTTTGTACCATGCCGACCGGATGGGGCTGCTGGTGTGGGGTGAGATCGGCTCGGGCTACACTTATTCCAACCGGCTTGCCGGCCGGCTGATGGAGGAGTGGGTGCAGGCCGTACAGCGGGACTACAATCACCCCTGCATCGTGGTATGGACCCCGCTCAACGAATCGTGGGGGGTGCAGGAGATCGCACACGCGCCGTGTGAGCAGGAATTTTGCCGGGCCATGGCGGCCATGACCAAAGCCCTGGACGCAACCCGCCCGGTGAGCGACAACGACGGCTGGGAGCATGTGGGGGGCGATCTGCTGACCATCCACGACTACGAGGCGCGGGAAGAGGTGCTCGCGGCGCGCTATCGGTCGGCGGAAACGGCGCTTGCCAGCCGGCCGGCCGCGCGGCCGCTGTATGTGCAGGGGAGCGGGTACCGGGGCGAGCCGATTTTGGTGAGCGAATTCGGCGGTATTTCGTTTGCCGCGTGCGGCGAAAACGGGTGGGGCTATTCCACCGCGCAGGACGAAGAGGATTTTTTGCGGCGGTATGAGGCCGTGATCCGCCCAATGCTGAATTCTGCCTGTGTGCAGGGCTTTTGCTACACGCAGCTCACGGATGTGGAGCAGGAGATCAACGGCCTGCTTACCTACGACCGGCAGCCAAAGGCCGACCTGGAACGGATTCGCCGCATCACCTGCGGCGCGGGCCGGAACGGGTGAGCGGGCGGGCCCGGCTGTAACCCGGAAAAAACATCGGTTGAGAAGAGGGACTGCCACAAAATAGCCCGGCCAAAAAGCAATGCATAAAGAAAACGCCCGAAAACAGCTGAAAAAGCTTATGAAGGCGTTTTCTTTTGCGTTTTGGAACGGATTCTTTGTGCAATTTACTACTGCAAATTATCGTTGCAACAGCCCCTTTGTGCTATAATAAATTACAGCAGACTTTTTGTGAAAGGGAGGGAGAGGCGTGAAGCGCTGGCATTTTTGGATGGGGGCGGGGGTATGTTTTGCCCTGGCGGCAGTGCTGGCGGCCTGGCCCGCCTGGGGGCAGGCCAGGCAGGGCGTGCTGGCGTTGGCGGCGCTGGCGGCGGCGGTATGTGCCATCGGTTTGGCGGTGCGGGCCCTGGCGTTCGGCCGGCCGGCGCTCAGCTTTGCACAGCTGCGGCCCCTGCCGCCCCGGCGGCACGTGCCGGGGCAGGCGCCCCCGCCCCCCGCCATGCCCCGCACCCTGCCGCTGGAAGAGCAGTGCCTGGGCAGCCTGCGGGGCGCGGCGCGCGCGCTGCCGGCGCTGGCCCCTGTGTTTGAGGCGCCGCCCATGCTGGGCTGGCAGTTCCAGCGCGCGGAGTTGGCCCTGGCGGGGGTGCTGGCCGCGGCCGAGGGGGGCAGGGCGCGGCAGACCGCGGACTTTGCCGTGCAGTACCTGCCCAGCGTGATGCAGTACCTTACCGCCTGTGAGGCCGAGGGCTGCCCGGCAGGCGCGCAGGACGTTCTTGCCGGGGTGGCCCGGGCCTGCGAAAAACAGGAGGACGCGCTGGCGGCCGGGCGCTATGTGACCTTTGAAGAGGAATACGCGGCCCTGCGCGGGGCGCTGGAACAGGCGCATTTCCGCTGGACGGCACAGAAATGAAAAACGGCACAAAAGGGGGCCGGGGTACGGGGGCAAAATGCTCCGCCGCCCCGGCCCCCTTTTATGCCGTACAGCAGCATAAAAACAGGGATGCCAGAAAACGATTTGTAAAATTTAAGTGGAAGATTGCTCTCTGTAAAATTTGATGAGGGCCTGTGTGCCGTCGTTTTCGCCGCCCGCCGCGGCGAACCGCTCGTACAGGGCCAGCACGCTTTCCAGCATTTCCAGGGTCACGCCCCGGCCTGCGGTCTCATCGTGGATGATTTTCATATCCTTGATGAAATGCTTTACAAAAAAGCCCGGCGCAAAATCGCCCGCCAGAGCACGGGGCGCCATGTTGGCGATCTGCCAGCTGCCCGCCGCGCCGCCGCCGATGGCGTCCAGCATTTTTTGCGGGTCGAGCCCTGCCTTTTCGGCATACAGAATGGCCTCAGTGTAGGCGGCGGTGGCGCCGGCCACTGCGATCTGGTTGGCGGCTTTGGTGTGCTGGCCGCAGCCCGCCGGGCCCATGAGAAGAATGTTTTTGCCCATCTGTTCCAAGAGGGGCAGGGCTTTTTGGAAGGCCGGCCCGTCGCCGCCCGCCATGATGGAGAGGGTGGCCTCCCGCGCGCCCTTGTCGCCGCCGGAGACCGGGGCGTCCAGCACCGCAATGCCCTTTTCGGCGCCCAGGGCATAGAGCCTTTGGGCCAGGGTGGGGCTGGAGGTGGTCATGTCCACCGCAATGGCGCCGGGCTTTGCGCTTTCCAGAATGCCGCCCGGGGCGCAGAAGACCTCTTCCACATCTTTGGGGTAGCCCACCATCACAAAAATAAAGTCGGCGTCGGCCACCGCCTGGGCGATGGTGCGGCAGGCGGTGAAACCAAACTGCGGGGCCTGGGCCTCGACCTTTTCAAAATGATGCCCGTAGGCCTTTACTGGGTACCCCGCCCTGACCAGATGGCCTGCCTGCTGGGCGCCCATGACGCCGGTGCCGATCCACGCTACCTGTTCCATGCTGCAACACTCCTTTGATCGTTTGTTTAATTAATTGGAATTCCGCGCCCCGGACCGCCGGGAGGCGGGCATATATTAAGAGAAGCCCTCGGGGGAACCGGGCTGGGAATCCGGCCTTGTGACCACCCGAATCCACTTGCCGCTGCGCAGGCGGAAAAGGCCCACGATGCTTTTTACAATGTTGTCGCACCGCATGCAGAAGAATACCAGGGGGGCGGACCAATGGAACACGAAGCCGCCCAAAAGGCCCAGGGGGATGGCCAGGGCCCACATGAGGCCGCTGTCGAGCAGGAGGTTGGTGCGCACGTCGCCCCCGCCCCGCAGCACCCCCACCACCATGACCACGCCCACCGCCTGAAAGGGCTGGATGAACGCCAGGATGGTGAGCAGGCTGACGGAGATGGAATACGCCTCGGCGCTGACGCGGTACAGGCTCATGATGGGGGTGCGCCCGGCAAGCAGCAGGGCGGTGCACACAAAGCTCAACGCAAGGCTCACCACCACCGTGCTGTTGGCGGCCCGGTGAGCGTCCCGCAGGCGGCCCTCGCCGATGGTCTTGCCCACCACCACGGCGGTGGCGTTGGCCATGCCGAAGATGAATACGCTGACCAGGTTGTTCACCACGTTCACGATGCTGACCGCGCTGGTAAAGCTGGCGCCCATGCGGCCGATGGTGAGGTTGATCACCGCCAGGCCCAAAGCCCACAAAAGCTCGTTGCTCACCACCGGCACGCTGTTGCGGATATAGTCCCGAAACAGGCCGCTGCGGAATTTCACGAGCCAGCGGGGGGTAAAGCGTACCCGCTTTTCGATAAAGCACATGTACACAAGGGCCGCCGCGCACTCGAACAGGCGGGCCAGGATGGTACCCAGCGCCGCGCCGCGCACGCCCAGGGCGGGCGCGCCCAGCTTGCCGAAGATAAAGCAGTAGTTGAAAAACACGTTTACAAAAAAGCTGCAGGAATAGATGACCATGCTGACCCGGACCTGTTCCACCGCCCGCAGGCACATGATATAACAGTTGGAAAAGCTGTAGAACACGAAGCTCACGGCCAGCCATTCAAGATACGCCGCGCCCGCCTCGATCACCGCAGCGTCGGTGGAAAAAATGCGCAGGACCTGCACCGGGAAAAGGCGGCCCACCAGGGTGAACAGCACCGCCGCGCCCAGCGCAAAGCGCAAACTCAGGGCGATGATCTGCCGGATGCGCGGCATGTCGCGCTTGCCCCAATACTGGGCAATGAGCACGGCCGCCCCGCTGGCGAGCCCGAAGCCGATCACGTTCAGGATCATGAAGGGCTGCCCGCCCAGGTTTGCGGCGGCGATGGCCACATCGCCCAACTGGCCCAGCATGATGATGTCCATCATGTTGACGCCCAGGCTGATGATGTTTTGCAGGGCGATGGGCAGCGTGATGGCCAGCACTGCCTTATAAAAGGACCAATCGGTATAAAAATGTTCTTTGAGCCGCTGCACCGGCGCTACCCCCTTTTTGCAGAATCGAACGTATCCAGTATAGCACGGGCGGCACTTTTTGACCAGTGTGCGCGGAAAATTTGCCGCGGAAAAGAAAATGTTTGCACAATCGGCCCTTTTCCTGTATACTAGGGGCGAGAGAGAAAACAGGGAAGAGGAGCTGAGCGCCATGGGGTACGTTCCCCTGGAACTGGCCCGCCCCATCCGGGTGGACCGCATTTATTCGGTGCACTATTTTGAGTACGGGCCGGATTATACCTTTGTGGGCGAGAGCCACGATTTTTGGGAATTGGTGTACGCCGACAAGGGCGAGATCTATGTGACGGCGGGCGAGGAGGAGAAGCTGCTCAAAAAGGGGCAGATGATCTTTCACAAGCCCGGCGAGTTTCACAACGTGCGGGCCACCGGCAAGGACGCGCCCAACATCGTGATCGTTTCGTTTGAGTGCAGGGGCGATGCGATGCGCTTTTTTGAGGGGCGCATTGTGAGCGCCAGCGACAACGAGCGGGTGCTGATGGCCCGCATTGTGGAGATGGCGGGCGCCGCGTTTTCCACCCCGCTGGACGATCCCTGGGCGCAGCATTTGGAGCGCAAAGAAAACGCGCCTTTCGGCGCGGAGGAGATCATTGGCATCTCGCTGGAATACATGCTGCTGGAGCTGATCCGCCGGGGCGAAAACGGCGCCCCCGCCCGCCCCACCAGCCTGATCCGCGAGCGCAGCCAGAACGAGTTTTTGGCCCGGGTGCAGGCCTACCTGGAGGCGAACATCCAGCGCCGGCTGACCCTGAGCGATATTTGCCGCGACAACCTGGTGGGCCGCAGCTACCTGCAAAAGGTGTTCCGGGAAAAGACCGGCGGCGGGGCGATGGAGTATTTCGGCAACCTGAAGATCCAGAAGGCCAAGGAGATGATCCGCGAGGGCAGCCACAATTTTACCGAGATCGCGGCGCTGCTGGGGTACAACTCGATCCACTATTTCTCCCGCCATTTTAAAAAGGTGACGGGGATGACCCCCTCGGAATACGCCAGCAGCGTGAAGGTGCTGGCTCGCCGGGGCCGGGGCGAGGAGTGAGCGCCCGGTCGGAACATGAAGAATAAAACGCGTTGAAAAGCCGCAGGGGGCCGTTTGGCCGCCGCGGCTTTTTTGTGCCGCTGGGAATGGGCGCAGGAGGCGTGGGGAACGCTAACAGGGCCCGGGCAAAGCGCCCGGCGCAGAAGGACTTGAAAAGGAGCGGGAGCGATATGAGAGAAAAAGAACCGGAATTTTACGCCTGCGGCGGCTGCGGCCTGGTGGTGGAGGTGCTGCGGGGCGAGGGCGCCAAGCTGGAAAACGCGCAGCTGCAAAAGCTGGAGCCGGGCACCAGCGACGGCGCCGCGGAAAAGCATCTGCCCGCCGTGACCCGGGAGGGCGGCAGGGTGACGGTGCAGGTGGGCAGCGTGGAGCACCCCATGAGCGCGGAGCACAGCATCGAGTGGATCTATCTGAGCACCAAAAAAGGCGGCCAGCGGGCGGATCTGCATTCCACCGACGCGCCCCGGGCCACTTTTTTGCTGACGGAGGACGATGAGCCCCTGGCGGCGTATGCCTACTGCAACCTGCACGGGTTCTGGAAGACCGGGCTGTGAGGGGAAAATGCGGCGCAGGAGCGCGGCTGCAAAGGGCCGGGAACTCTTTTTGGGTTCCCGGCCCTTTGCAGGTCAGAGGGCGGTCAGCGCTGGCCCTGCTGCTTGCGATACTGGCCCAGAAGGCCGTCGTACTTTTTGCCCTGGATTTGAAAGTAAATCTCGAAACCGAGGGTCATAACCACGAAGATTGCAAGGAAGATGCCCAGGAAGATGAGCCAGCTGAGCATATTCCCGGTGGGGAACCAGCGGAAGCCCACGGCGAAGCCTGTCAGAAGAGGCAGGAACAGGCAGACGAACAGCAGCGCGCGGCGGCTGTAACGCATGTGCTGGAACACAAAGTCGGTAAAGGCGAGGCATTGCAGGAACACCCCCAAAACCGAGATGGCCAAAAATTGCAGAATGGTGGAAAAGCGCATGCTGTCGGCCCAGCCGGTGAGCCAGGAGATGACCACGTACAGCAGGATGGTGCCGGTAAAAAGCAGGCAGGCGTCGGTCTTGACCCGCAGGACGAATTTCAAAAAGCGTTTCATGGATAAAGCCTCCTTATAAAAGCCCCAGCTTTTGCTTGAAGCCGGGCACGTATTGGCGGTTTACGAGCAGACGTTCGCCGTTTTTCAGGGTGAGCTCCAGCCGGCCGCCGAACTCGGGCCGGAGCGACTGGATCTGGTCGAAGTTGACAAGGGCCGATTTGCCTGCCCGCAAAAAGCTGCCGCCGCACAGCCGCTCCTCCAGTTCGTACAGGCGCAGGGGCGTTTCGTACACCGCGCCTGTGGTATAGAGGAACACCTTTTTGTCGGCCGTGTCCGCATACAGGATGTCCGCCGCATCCAGCAGGAAGGTACGGCCCTCCCGCACGCCGGTGAGCTTTTGCTCGAAGGCCCGCAGGCTGGCGATGAGCCGGGCGGTGGGGCTGTCCAGCGCGGGGCACCGCAGGGTGACGGTAACTTCGGCCAGGGATGGGTCCTCGATGATTTCGATGCGCATGGCGCGCCTCCTCACATTGGTTGTTGGTAAGGCTCCTTACAATTACAGTATAGCGGCGGGGCGGCGGGAAGAAAAGCTTTTTGGCCCCAGATGCACTTTGGGCGCCGCAAGCTGCACAGAGGGGCAGGTCAAAAAAAGCCCGGCCCCTGGGGGCCGGGCAAAAATGTGGAAAGAGCATGGACAGGCGCGCGGCGGCTGGCCCGCGCCCGGCTTTGCTCCCCTTAGGCGCATTTCCGCGTGCAGTGTGGTTTACCAATTATTGCGGGCGTGCTCGGCGAAGCTGATGAGGTCGGTGACGGCGAGCGCGGTGCCATCGTCCAGCACTGCGGTGCCGGTGAAACGGCCGAACATCTGGTGGCACTCGTTGTCCACCCACAAAAGCTTTGTGCGGGTGGTGCGGTCATACCAGGGGGTGAGGGTCAGGTCCAGGCGGCCCTCGGTGTCGCGCAGGCGCCAGGGAGCCATGTAATTGGATTTGTCCAGCACAAACTGCACCGGGCCCAGCTTGTGGCTTGCCCCGCCGTAGAACAGCACGTTCTCGGTGGCGTGGGAGGTGTCGCCGAAGCCGCAGCCCAGGTTGAAGCCGAAGGGCTGCCCATTTATAAGGCCCGCCCCGTTTGACCAGTACCACTCGTTGGAGAAGGGCCACACGCCCCGCCCCCAATCCAGAATGCCCCAGGCATTCTGCCTGAATTCGTGGCGCAGGGCTTTACCGCCGGCCTGCCAGGCCACATAGCCCTCGGCCGCCATACAGTTGTTTTTTTGGTTGGCGTAAAAGGCGGTGGGCTTTTCGGCAAAGGGCACCACGATGGAAAGGCATTTGCCGGTGGTGGGAAGCAGGGTGACACGGGCCTCGAACCCCGGCCCGGCGGCGAACAGCTCCCGCACGCCGCCTTTTGTTTCCAGCGTCATCTCGATGCCCTTGGCCCGGTAGGCAAGGCGGCTGTCCTGATTTGCAGAGGCGGGCAGGTGCAGGCTGCCGAAGGGCAGGGCGAGCAGCTTGTCCGGCACGGCCCAGCGCACGCCGTTTTTGAAATCGAACAGCATGCAGCCCACATTGCCTGCATAGGCCGCATGGCCGAAGGTGAACTGGAGGCAGAACTCGGCGTCGCTGACCTGGTAAAAATCCCATTCCTTGATGCGCCAGGGCGCGGCTTTGATGGCCCTGCGGTCATAGTGGAACAGGCCTTCGTCGGCCCAACCGGGGTTGGGGCGGCCCCGGGCGTCCAGCACGGGCCAGGGGGAAGTGTAGCGGATCTCGGCAGACATGGCAAACCCTCCTTTTGGTTGACAGAAAATGTGTCCTGCTTTTTGCCCGCCGCGCCGGCAGCGGTTCCTGGTTTCATTATAGCACAAAATAACACAAACCCCCGCCGATCTTTCGGCGGGGGTGAAAGCTGCGTTGAAAGAGCTCAGGCCTTGTAGCCCACGGCGGCGGCCAATTCCTCGTCGATGACCACCACCACGTTCTCGTGCATTTTCAGCATGCTGCTGGGGTTCTGGGTGGTGATGACGTCGTCCATGATCAGGCCCTTGATGGCGCTGGTCTTGGCAAGGCCGGTGGCGATGAGCACCACGCACTTGGCGGCCAGGATGTCGCCCATGCCCATGGTGATGGCGGTGGTGGGAACGTCCTCTTTCTTTTCAAAGAAGCGGGCGTTGGCGTTGATGGTGCTCTCGGTGAGCTGCTCGATGTGGGCGGTGGCGTGCAGCACGTCCGCCGCCTCGTTGAAGGCGATGTGGCCGTTGTTGCCGATGCCCAGCAGCTGCAGGTCGGCCGCGCCGCCTTCGCGCACCTTGGCTTCCAGCTCGGCGGCGTTGGCCTGGGCGTCGCCCATGCCCTTGGCCACATAGGTGTTGGCTTTGTCGATATTGATGTGGTCGAAGAGGTTCGAGTCCATAAAATAGCGGTAGCTCTGGTCGTGGGTGCCGGGGATGCCGCAGTATTCGTCCAGATTGACGGTGCGCACTGCAGAAAAATCCACCTTGCCGGCCTTGTTGGCCTCGATGAGCTTTTTATACATGGGCACGGGGGTGCCGCCGGTGGCCAGGCCCAGCTTGCAGGCGGGCTTTTCGTTCACCAGCTTGCAGATCATATCGGCCACATAGGCACAGCTCTCGTCGTAGCTTTTGGTCACAACAACTTTCATTGCCATACACTCCGTTCTCGTATCAAAACTTGATTTGGCCCGGCTTTTGCGGCCCGGCGTTCTTCCTATCTTTAATCATACAGGCTGGAGCGCGAATTGAAAACCCCCAAACATGCCTTTTTTTTGCACAAGTTGTGGGCTTGGCCCGCGCGGATGGGGGGCTTATACATACAGCTCCTGTTCCAGGGGCAAGGGCGCGGCGGGCAGCGCGGCGGGTGCGGCCGCCTCCCGCCAGGCGGCGGGGGTCTGCCCGGTGGCCCTTTTGAACACCCGGCACAGATAATTTGCGCCGGAAAAACCGCACAGGCTGGCCACCACCTCGAGGGGATATTCCCGACGGCACAGCAGCTGCTTTGCCGCCTCGACGCGCACCCCGGTGAGGTACTGCCCCGGCGGGATGCCCACCGCGGCCTTGAACACCCGCACCAGATGGCTTTTGCTGACCCCCAGGCTGGCGCTGAGTTCTTCGACCCCATACAGGCCCGCGTAGTGCTCGCGCATGGCGGCGATGGCCGCGGCCACAAGCGGCGGCAGGGCGGGCGCCGCGGCGTCGGCCTCGGCCGCCTCGCAGAGCAGCTGAAAGCACAGGCTGCCGGCCTGGGCCGGGGGCTGCCCCGCCGCCAGCTGGGCAAGCAGCTGGGCCGCGCCGGGCGCGGAGGCCCCGCTGGCAAACATGGGCCCGGCGAGACCCTGCAGAAACTGCGCCGCGGCGCTGCCCCCGATGCACGCGGCCACCAGATGGCAGGGCTCGGCGGGCACCAGGCGCAGAGGCCCGGCCCCCAGCAAAAGGCTGCCCGCCGCCGCGAGCCTTTGCGCCTCGCCCGAAAGAGCGCAGCGCCCGCTGGAGAGCACCCCCACCCACAGCCCGCCGCCCGCCAGCACAAAGGGAGCGGAAAACTGTTTGTCGGCCAGTTCCGTGAGCCTGGCCACGCGGGTGCAATCAAAAATCAATATCCGCCACCTCGAATCAATAAAATGCTATTTAAAAGGCGAAAATGTCTGTTATTATTATATTAGATGACCGGGACGCGGTCAAGCGCGTCAATAAAATGAATAAACTATGAAAAAGGAGAACTTGAACGATGGCAAGCATCAGCTTACAGCACATTTACAAGATCTACCCGGGCGACGTGACCGCCGTAAAGGACTTCAACCTGGAGATCGCCGATAAGGAATTCATCATTCTGGTCGGCCCCTCCGGCTGCGGCAAATCCACCACCCTGCGCATGATCGCCGGCCTGGAAGAGATCAGCAAGGGCGAGCTGTACATCGGCGACCGCCTGGTGAACGACGTTCCCCCCAAGGACCGCGACATCGCCATGGTGTTCCAGAACTACGCGCTGTATCCCCACATGACCGTTTACAAGAACATGGCGTTCGGCCTGGAGCTGCGCAAGACCCCGAAGGACGAGATCGACAAGCGCGTGCGTGAGGCCGCCAAGGTTCTGGACATCGACCACCTGCTGGACCGCAAGCCCAAGGCGTTGTCCGGCGGCCAGCGCCAGCGTGTTGCCCTGGGCCGCGCCATGGTGCGCAACCCGGCCGTGTTCCTGCTGGACGAGCCCCTCTCCAACCTGGACGCCAAGCTGCGCACCAGCATGCGCACCGAGATCATCAAGCTGCACCAGAAGCTGGCCACCACCTTTATCTACGTGACCCACGACCAGACCGAGGCCATGACCATGGGCGACCGCATTGTGGTTATGAAGGACGGCATTGTGCAGCAGGTCGACACCCCGCAGAACCTGTACGATTTCCCCTGCAACATGTTTGTTGCCGGCTTTATCGGCAGCCCCCAGATGAACCTGCTGGACGCCACCCTGCATAAGGACGGCGACGCCTATTACCTGGACCTGAGCGGCGACAAGGTCATTCTGCCCAAGGAGAAGACCGCCGACGGCTCGCTGGACGCCTACGTGGGCAAGCCGGTCAAGGCCGGTGTGCGCCCCGAGGACATCAAGGACGACGCCGAGTTTGTGGAGAAGCATGCCGACTGCAAGCTGACCACCACCGTGGAAGTGAGCGAGCTGATGGGCAGCGAGATCTACCTGTACCTGGAGTACAAGGGCAACAAGATGACCGCCCGCGTGGCGCCCACCTCCAAGGCGAAGAACGGCAGCCAGGTGATCATGGCGTTCGACCCCCACAAGGTGCACCTGTTCGATCCCGAGACCGAGCTGACCATCCTGAACTGAGAATTAAGAAGCATAAAAGCGCCGGGCTGCTGCCCGGCGCTTTTTGTTTGGAGAAAGCGCCGGTGCACAGCGCGCTGCCTGGTGCAGCGGGAAGTGGAGGGGCGCTTGCCTTTTGCAGAGCAAAAAGCTATACTGAAAAAGAATTTGCGGCTTTGGGCCGCGCAGAATGAGGGGGAAACACCTTGAAAAGCAAACAGTTGACCGTGTGGGAGGCTGCCTGCATCATTACCGGCTATGGCGTGGGCGGCGGAGTGATGGCCATGCCCTACCTGACCGCCCGCAACGGCCTGGCGGTGAGCCTGCTGATCCTGCTGGCGGCGCTGCTGGCCAGCTTTGTGCTGCACAGCATGATCGCCGAGATGACACTGAAAAGCGGCGAGGGCGCGCAGATCACCGGCGCCTTTTCCAAATACTTATTCACCGGGAAATGGAAAAAGGGCCTGACCCTGGCCTTTTTTATTGTGATGGCGCTGGTGCTGTTCACCAACCTGGCGGCCTATATTTCCGGCGCGGCCGAGATCCTGAGCGAATTGCTGGGGATCGGCCTGGTGTGGGCTGAGCTGCTGTTTTACGCGGCAGCGGCCAGCGTGGTGCTGTTCGGCCTGAAGGCCGTGGGGGTGAGCGAAAAGCTGGCGGTGGCTGTGATCTTTGCGATCGTGGGCATTCTGGCGGTGTGTTCGCTGTTCCACATTGAGAATGCGCTGCCCTGGCGGCCGGGCACGCCGGCCGAGGGACTGGCCTATTTTGGCATGGCAATGTTTGCGTTTTTGGCCTTTTTCTCGGTGCCGCAGGCGGTGCAGGGGCTGGGCGGCGACGCGAAAAAGGTGCGCAAGGCAATCTTTTTGGGCATGTTCAATAACTTTGTGCTGATCCTGGTAATCACGGTATGCGCGCTGCTCTCGTCCGGCGAGGTGACCCAGGTGGCCATGATCGGGTGGAGCAAGGGCATCGGCAGCTGGGCGCAGCTGGTGGGCTCGGTGTTCACGATCCTGGCCATGCTCACCACCTACTGGTCCATCTCGCTGGCGCTGGCGGACATTGTGGAGGAGCAGCTTCGGCTGGAGCGGCGGGTCTGCTGGCTGATCGCGACCCTGCCCTCGCTGCTGATGACCTTTGCGGGGCTGGCCGGGTTCATGGAATTTATGCGGCTGGCCGGGGGGCTGATCGCCATTTTGGTGGCGGTGATGGGGGTGCCCGCCTACCGCAGGTCCCGCCGGGATGGGGGCAGCCTGATGCTGGGCCGGTGGGGCGGCACGGGCATGCAGGCAGCCATGATAGCGGCCTACGTGCTGATGGCGCTGGGCAACTTGGTGACGGTGGGATGAGCACGTTGTATTACGGGGGCGCGATCCACACCCTGCGCACCCCCGAAGAATGCTTTGAGGCCATGGGGGTGGAGAACGGCCGCGTGGTGTGGCTGGGGCACACGGCGGCGGGCCGGTGGGAGAAGCGGGTGGACCTTGCGGGCATGCACGTGTACCCCGCGCTGACCGATTCCCACCTGCACCTGCTGTACACCCTGGTGCTTGCGGCGAACAGTTTTATGATCTGCCAGGTGGGGCCGGGCGGCGTGGAGCCGGGGGATCTGGCCGGGGCAGAGCGGCGGATGCGGCTTTATTGCAGCCAAAACCCGCGGCAAAAAATTGTGGTGGCGAACGGATATATCCCCAGCGCCATTGCGGAAAAGCGGCTGCCCACCCGCCGGGAGCTGGACGAGTGGACGGGCGGGAAAAGCTGCGTGGTCTACAGCATTGACGGGCACAGCAGCGCCATGTCCACCGCCATGCTCCGGGCGCTGGGCCTTGCGGCAGAGGGGCACAGCGGCCAGTTTTGGGGCGAGGAGCACGAGTTCATGCAGGGCAGGGTGACCGGGCTGATCGCGCGCTCGGTCACGCCCGCCATGCTGGCAAAGGGGATCGCCAATTTTACGAATGAGTGCGCCCGCTGCGGCATTGTTCGGGTGTGCGCGCTGGATGGGAACGGGGATGTGGAGCGGGACGTGACCACCCGGCTGCTGGCCTTTTTGGCCGCCCGCATGGATGTGGACGTGCGGCTGTTCCCCCAGTATATGGACCTTGAGCGCGCGCGCCCCTATTTTAAAAAACAGGCAGCCCCCCGCATGGGCGGCTGCGGCGAGTGGGAGCTGGACGGGGCGGTGGGCGCGCACACGGCGGCGTTTGGCGCCCCGTACGCGGATAACGGCGCGCTGGGCCACTGCTATTACAGCGACGAAGCGGTGCGCGCGAAGGTGCGGCAGGCGGCGCAGCAGGGCGTTCAGCTGACCTGCCACGCCATTGGCGAGGACGCCATCCGCCAGATCGTGGAGGCCTGGGCGGCGGTTTTGCCCGAGGGGGCGCGCCGGCCCGGCGCGCCCATGATGCGGGTGGACCACTTTGAATTCCCGCGGCGGGAGGCGGTGGAACAGGTAAAGCGCCTGCCCCTGGCCATCACCGTGCAGCCCGGGTTTTCCTGGCTGGACAAGCGCTACCTGAAGAGCTACGAGCAGTACCTGCTGCCGGAAAAGATCACCCAGCAGGTGCCCCTGCGGGAGCTGTATGAGGCGGGGGTATGCCTGTGCGGCTCCAGCGATTCGCCGGTACAGTCCATCGACCCCTTTGCCCAGATGCTGGGCATGACGGAATTTTACCTGCCCGACCAGGCGCTGACCCCCTACCAGGCGCTGCGCACCTATACCGTGAACCCGGCCCAAATGCTGGGGGAAGAGACGGAGTGGGGCACTTTGGAGGAGGGCAAACGGGCCGATTTTATGGTGCTGGAAAAAGACTTTTTGGTCGCGGAAGGCGCAGAAGCGGGGGCGTTCTGCGCGGAGTACACGGTGAAAGACGGCCGCCGCCTGACCCCCAAAAGGGGCACGGCGGCGGAATTGGCGGGGCTGTGCCTGAAAAGGCCGAAAAAGCTTTGAGGCGCTTCAGCCGTTCTGCCGCAGGACGCGGCAGGGATTGCCCGCGGCCACGGTATTTGAGGGGATATCGCGGGTGACAACGCTGCCGGCGCCGATCACCACATTGCTGCCGATGGTGACGCCGGGCAGCAGGATTGCGCCGCCGCCCAGCCACACATTGTCGCCGATGGTGACGGGAGCGGTGTAACCGACGGCAAAGGCAAACCCGCCTGCGCAGGGCACGCCCAGTCGATCGGCGGCGTTTGTGGGATGGAAAGCAGTGTAAATTTGCACGTTGGGGCCGATCAGCGCGTTTTTGCCGATGGTGATGCGATTGCAGTCCTGAAAGGTACAGTTCAGGTTCACCTCGCAGTTTTCGGCAAAATAGATATTGCTGCCGTAGTCCACATAAAAAGGCGGGGTGATCCACAGATTTTCGCCCATGCCCCCCAATAGCTGGGAGAGCAGCGCGCGCTGCGCGCGGGAGTCGCGGGAGTCGGTTTGGTTGTAGCGCAGGGTCAGCGCCCTGGCCAGGTGCCAGCGGTCCAGCAATTCGGGGTCGCCGCAGTCGTACTGCAGGCCGGCCAGCATTTTTTCGCGTTCGGTCATAAAAAGCCTCCTTTCTGGCCCGAAAAGATCCATGAACCCACTATAACAGGGAGCGCGCTGAAACGCAAGACAAAGGGCACGGCCGCCGGCCGTGCCCTTTGTGTGTTCGGGAGGGGATCAATACAGCTTTTCGCGCTTTTGGTAGGTGGTGTGCAGAATGTGGTGGGCCTTTTCGCCGCCCGGCTCGCCCAGATATTCGGCGTACACCTTTTTGACCAGCGGGTTTTCATGGCTGCGGCGCAGGCCGCTGGCGGCGTCCTGGTCGTACAGGGCCTTGGCGCGCAGGGCCTTGATGTCGGTGAAGTTGCGCACGGGCGCGGGCTGGATGGGCTGGCCGCCCCCGTTGACGCAGCCGCCCGGGCAGGCCATGATCTCGATGAAATCGTACTGCGCCTCGCCCTTGCGGACCATATCCAGCACCCTGCCGGCGTTGGCCGTGCCGCTGACCACACAGACGCGCAGGGTCATGCCCGCGACCTCGTAGGAGGCCTCCTTGACGCCCTTGGTGCCGCGTACGTCGGTGAATTCCACAGGCTCCACGGGCTGGCCGGTGAGAGTTTCCACAGCGGTGCGCAGGGCGGCCTCCATCACGCCGCCGGTGGCGCCGAAGATGTGCCCGGCGCCCGAGGCCTCGCCCATGGCGGGGTCGAATTCTTCGTCCGGCAGATCGCTGAAGCGCAGGCCGGAGCGGTGGATCATGCGGGCCAGCTCGCGGGTGGTGATGGACACGTCCACATCCGGAATGCCCTCGCCCGCGGCGCACTGGTCGCCCCTGCCGATCTCCAGCTTTTTGGCGGTGCAGGGCATGACGCTGACGCAGAAGATATCGCGCGGGTCGATGCCCATTTTTTCAGCGTAGTAGGTCTTGCTGAGCGCGCCGAACATCTGCTGGGGGGACTTGCAGCTGGAGAGATTGGGGAGGAAGTCCGGGTGGAAGGTCTCGCAGTAGCGCACCCAGCCCGGGCTGCAGCTGGTGATGAGGGGCAGTGCGCCGCCCTCTTTCACCCGGCTCAAAAATTCGGTGGCCTCTTCCATGATGGTCATATCGGCGGCAAAGTCGGTGTCGAACACGCCGGCAAAGCCCATGCGGCGCAGCGCGGCCACCATTTTGCCCTGCACGTTGGTGCCGATGGGATACCCGAACTCTTCGCCCAGGGCCGCGCGCACGCTGGGGGCGGTCTGCACAATCACGTGGCGGGTGGGGTCGCCCAGAGCCTCCCACACCTTGCCGGTGTCGTCGCGCTCTACCAGAGCGCCGGTGGGGCACACATTGATGCACTGGCCGCAGCCGATGCAGGTGGAATCGGCCAGCTTGCCCTCGAAGGCGCAGGCGATATGGGTGTTGAAGCCCCGCTCCACCACGTTGATGACCCCCACGCCTTGGTTCTCGGCGCAGGTGGAGATGCAGCGGCGGCAGATGATGCACTTGGAGTTATCCTTTACCAGGTGAAGGGCGCTGTAGTCGTCCTGCCGCTCGGGCAATACGCCCTCAAAGCAGTTGGATTTATCGACCCCGTACTGCTTGCACAGGCGCAGCAGCTCGCAGTCGCCGCTGCGCACGCAGCTCATGCAGTCCTGGTTGTGGGTGGAGAGGATGAGCTCCAGGTTGGTCTTGCGGGCGGCCTGCACCTTGGGGGTGTTGGTGAACACCTCCATGCCCTCGCTGACCGGGTACACACAGGCGGGCAGCAGGCTTTTGGCACCCTTTACCTCCACCACGCACACACGGCAGGCGCCGTTTACGCGCTGGATCTCCTTCAGGTAGCAAAGGGTGGGGATGGTGATGCCGATCTGGTGGGCGGCCTCCAGCACGGTGGAGCCCGCCGGCGCCTGACAGGGCACATTGTTGATCTTTAAGTTTACCATTTCCATTTATCTCGCGTCCTCCTTTAACCCTTGCTGATCGCGCCGAAGCGGCAGGAGTCGATGCAGGCGCCGCACTTGATGCACTTGAGGGGATCGATGTTGTGGGGGGTGCGCACGCTGCCGTTGATGGCGCCGGCGGGGCAGTTGCGGGCGCAGAGGGTACAGCCGCGGCACTTGGCCTCGTCGATTTTGTAGATCAGGAGGGCCTTACACACGCCGGCGGGGCAGTATTTATCCTGGATGTGGGCTAAGTATTCGTCGCGGAAGTAGTGCAGGGTGGAGAGCACCGGGTTCGGGGCGGTCTGCCCCAGGCCGCACAGGCTGTTGTCCTTGATGAACTGGGCCAGCTCCTCGATGCGCTCCAGGTCCCGCATGGTGCCCTTGCCCTCGGTGATCTTTTCCAGCAGCTCCAAAAGGCGCTTGGTGCCCACCCGGCAGGGGGTGCACTTGCCGCAGGATTCGTCCACCGTGAACTCCAAAAAGAACTTGGCGATGTCCACCATGCAGGTGTCCTCGTCCATAACGATCAGGCCGCCGGAGCCCATCATGCTGCCGATGCGCAGCAGGTTATCGTAGTCGATGGGGGTGTCGATGAGTTCGGCCGGGATGCAGCCGCCCGAAGGGCCGCCGGTCTGGGCGGCCTTGAACTTTTTGCCGCCGGGGATGCCGCCGCCGATCTCCTCGACGATCTCGCGCAGGGTGGTGCCCATGGGGACCTCCACCAGGCCGGTGTTTTTGATCTTGCCGCCCAGCGCGAACACCTTGGTGCCGGGGCTTGTGGGGGTGCCCATGCTGCGGAACCAGTCGGCGCCCTTTAAGATGATCTGGGGGATGTTGGCGTAGGTCTCGACGTTGTTGAGGATGGTGGGGCGGCCGAACAGGCCCTTTTTGGCCGGGAAGGGCGGGCGGGGCCGGGGCTCGCCGCGGCAGCCCTCGATGCTGGTCATAAGGGCGGTCTCCTCGCCGCAGACGAACGCGCCGGCGCCCAGCTTGATCTCGATGTCGAAGTCAAAGCCGGTGCCGAAAATGTCCTTGCCCAGCAGGCCGTACTTGCGGGCCTGGTGGATGGCGATCTGCAGCCGCTTGACCGCGATGGGGTACTCGGCCCGCACGTAGATGTAGCCCTTGTCGGCCCCGATGGCATAGCCCGCGATGGCCATGGCCTCGATCACGCAGTGGGGGTCGCCCTCCAATACGCTGCGGTCCATAAAGGCGCCCGGGTCGCCCTCGTCGGCGTTGCAGCACACGTACTTCTGTACCTTGCCCCGGTCGGCGCAGGCCAGCTGCCATTTGCGCCCGGTGGGGAAGCCGCCGCCGCCGCGCCCGCGCAGGCCGGAATCCAGCACGGTCTGGATGACCCCGTCCGGGGTCATTTCGGTGAGGGCCTTGCCCAGGGCGGCGTAGCCGTCGAAGCCGATGTATTCCTCGATGCTCTCGGGGTTGATGACGCCGCAGTTGCGCAGCGCCACCCGCTTTTGCTTGTTGTAAAAGGAGGTCTGCTCGAGGCTTTTGACGGCGTTGTCCTCGGTGACGGTCTCGTCGTACAAAAGGCGGGTGACCGGCCGGCCCTTGAGCAGGTGCTCGCTGACGATCTCGGGCACGTCCTCGGGCTTGACCATGCTGTAAAAGCTGCCCTCGGGGTAGACCACCACGATGGGGCCCAGCGCGCACAGGCCAAAGCAGCCGGTGCGGATGACCTTTACTTCATTTTCCAGGTCGGCGGCCATGATCTGGGTCTCAAAGGCCTTGGCCACCTTGTCGCTGCCGGAAGAGGTGCAGCCGGTGCCGCCGCAGATCATTACATGGCATCTATACATTCCATTCCCTCCTTATCGCTGCGCGTGGCCGATGGTGAATTCCAGCACCGGCTTGCCGCCCACCAGGTGTTCGGAGACCACGCGGGCTGCCTTTTCCGGGTTCATGCGGATGTAGGTGACCTTTTCCTCGCCGGGGCGGAACACCTCGACGATGGGCTCGTACTGGCAAAAGCCAATGCAGCCGGTCTGGGTGACCATGACGTTTGCAAGGTCGCGCCGGGCGATCTGTTCGGTAAAGGCGTTCAGCACCGGGCGCGCGCCTGCGGCGATGCCGCAGGTGGCCATGCCCACCACCACACGGGTGCAGTCCGGCGAGAGCTCGCGGGTCTGCACAGTCTGTTTCATCCGGTCCCGGATGGCGGCCAGTTCCTGTAAACTTTTCATACAGCGTTGCTCCTTTGTAAAAGATGATAGGTGTTTTCCTGCAGGTAGTCCCGCACCCAGAGCGCGATCTCCGGCTCGGCCAGGCTCACGCCCTCGAGCACCTCGCGCAGCTGGCGGGTGTCGGCGCAAAAGCGCTCGCCGTCGGCCTCGACGGTATAGACAAAATCAAGGGTGGGGTTGCACTGGATCAGGCCCGACACGGTGGAGGACATATCCCCCAGCGGGGCCAGGTCGATGTGGCCGAGGGTGAACACCGCGCACACGCGGGTGCCTTTGCCCGGCTCGCTTTCAAGGGAGAGCGAGCCGCCCGTGAGCTCGGCCGCCATTTTTAAAAACGGCAGCCCCAGGCCCACCCTGCGGCTGGTGCGGCTGGTGCAGAACGGGTCGGTCACCCGGGCTGCAAACTCGGCCGGCATGCCGCGCCCGTTGTCGGCAATGGTGAGGGTCATGCGCTTTTGCGCGGTGGCGATGCACAGGCTGATCTGGATGAGGCTCGCCCCCGCGTCCACCGAATTCTGCGCGATGTCCAGCACGTTCATCGAGAGTTCCTGCATGGCTGGGACCTGCCTTTCTGCCTGCCGTTACCGGTATTTGGCCAAAATGCCGTCCAGATCGTCGACCGTGAGCCGGCCGTATACCTCGTCGTTGACCATCATGACGGGGGCCAGGCCGCAGGCGCCCACGCAGCGGCAGGCGTCCAGGCTGAAGCGGCCGTCCAGCGTGCACTCGCCGCCGGCGATGCCCAGCTTTTCCTGCAGCTGCTCATACAATACGCCGCTGCCCTTTACATAACAGGCGGTGCCCAGGCACACGCTGATGCGGTAGCGGCCCTTGGGCGAGAGGCTGAACTGGGAGTAAAAGGTCGCCACGCCGTAAATTTCGGCCAGGGGCTTATCCAGCGCGTCGGCCACCATGCGCTGCACCTCAATGGGCAGGTAGCCGTAGATCTCCTGGGCTTTTTGCAGGGCGGGCATCACCACGCCGGGCATGTCCTTGTTTTCCTGCAGCCAGGTGGTGAGCTGTTCTTCCTGCTCCTTTGTGCCGGAAAAGGGCACAGTGGAAAAATGCCTCATAGTATACCTCCTGAAAGAAAGTTGGGCAAACGGGCGGCCAGCGCGGCCCGTTTGCCCATATGAAATAATTATAACAGAAACCTGTTAGAAAAACGACAAGTTAGTTCTGACTTACTTTGTCCAAAACTGTAGAAAATCGAGTGAAAAAACTGGTAAAAAACACGGGGGATATTCCGGGGCAGACGCTTGCGCGGCACCGGCCTTTCCTTTATAATTTAAAAAGAGGAAACCGGCGCGCCCGCGCCGGTACAAAAGGGGAGGAACGTGCCATGACCATCCGCGAAGTGATGCAGGCCCTGGAAGCCGAACTGCTTACCCCCGGCGCTGATCTGGAAACCCAGGTGCATGCGGCCTGCGGCAGCGATATGATGAGCGACGTGCTGGCCTATGTGAAGGACCAGGGCGTGCTGCTGACCGGGCTGAACAACCCCCAGGTGGTGCGCACCGCCGACATGATGGATATTTTGTGCATCGTGTTTGTGCGGGGCAAAAAGCCGGGCGAGGAGCTGGTGAAGATGGCCGAGCGGCTGGACATTGCGGTGCTGGGCACGAGCCTGCCCATGTTCTCGGCCTGCGGGATCTTGTACGGCTGCGGCCTGCGGGGAGGGAGCATCACGTGATGGAACCCATCTGCCTTGCGTACACTGTGCCCGGCGACGATTTTACCCGCGCGGGCGAGGCCAGCGCCGACCTGAAGACGCGGCTGAAAAAGCTGGGGCTGCCCGCCGGCGCGGTGCGCAGGGTGGCCATTGCGCTGTACGAGGGCGAGATCAACCTGGCCATCCACGCCGGGGGCGGCGAGATCGCCGTGACCGTGGCCGACGACTGGGTGAGTATGGTGCTGACCGATCACGGGCCGGGCATTCCCAACATTGAGCTTGCCATGAGCGAGGGGTGGAGCACCGCCTCGGCCGAGGTGCGGGACCTGGGCTTTGGCGCGGGCATGGGCCTGCCCAACATGAAAAAGTATTCCGATGCGTTTGCCATTGAATCCACCGTGGGGGTGGGCACCACCATCACCATGCGGGTGGACATCGAATAAGGGGCGGCTGCGGCCGCTGAAAGGGGACCCGAAACCATGGAACGGTTTGTTCATTCCGTCACGCTGCAAAAGGAACTGTGTACGGGGTGCATCAACTGCATCAAGCGCTGCCCCACCGAGGCCATCCGGGTGCGGGAGGGAAAGGCGCACATTCTGGCGGAGCGCTGCATCGACTGCGGCGAATGCATCCGCATCTGCCCGCACCACGCAAAGCGCGCGGTGAGCGACGCGCTGGAGGTGCTGAAGGAGTTTGAATACACCGTGGCCCTGCCGCCCCCCAGCCTGTACGGCCAGTACAACCACCTGGACGACCAGGACCGGGTGCTGGACGCGCTGCGGCGCATTGGGTTCGACGCGGTGTTTGAGGTGGCAAAGGCGGCGGAGCTGATCAGCGACGCGACCCGCCGCATCCTTGCCACGGGCAGCATCCAGAAGCCGGTGATCAGTTCGGCCTGCCCGGCGGTGACAAGGCTGATCCGGGTGCGTTTTCCGGAACTGATCGAACACGTGCTGCCCCTGGTGCCGCCGGTGGAGCTGGCGGCGCGCATGGCCCGGCGCGAGGCAATGCAGCGCACCGGGCTGCCGGCCGAAAAGATCGGCTGCATTGCGCTGGTGCCCTGCCCGGCCAAGGTGACCGCGCGGCACACCCCCATTGGCTCCTCCCACAGCGAGATCGACCGGTCGGTGGCCATTAAGGACGTATACCCGGCGCTGCTGGCCGCCATGAGCCATGTGGAGCGGCCGGAGCACCTGGCCGCGGCGGGGAGCATCGGCCTGGCCTGGGCCGAGAGCGGCGGCGAGGCCGCGGGGCTGGTGAGCACTGAGAATTACCTGGCGGCCGACGGTGTGGAGAACATCATGCGGGTGCTGGAGGACCTGGAGGACGAAAAATACGGCGGCATCGACTTTGTGGAACTGCGGGCCTGCGCCGGCGGGTGCGTGGGGGGCGTTTTGCAGGTGGAGAACCCCTACATCGCCAAGACCAAGATCAAGCGCATGCGCCGCATGGCTCCCTATGCCCAAAACCGGCTGGAGGGGGGCGTGCCCACCGAGATGCTGTGGGATACCGACCTGACCTATGCCCCGGTGCTGGAGCTGGGCGCCACCCGCAGCGAGCGGTTTGAGCGCTACAACCAGATGCAGAAAATTTTAAAAGGCCTGCCGGGCCTGGACTGCGGCAGCTGCGGCGCGCCCACCTGCGAGGCCATGGCCGAGGACGTGGTGCGGGGCAAGGCCCAACTCACCGACTGCACCGTGCTGATGCGCCACCGGCTGGAGGCCATGCTGCGGGCAAAAGAGGAGCAGGAGGCCGCGCGGGCAGCGGGCGGCCGGGAGGAGGCGGTGGTAAAATGACCACGGCGGAGCTGGCCGCAGCCTGCGGCTTTGTGCCGGTGGTGCCGGGCGAGGCGCGCGGGATCGACGGCATTTTTGCGGGCGACCTTTTGAGCTGGGCCATGAGCCGGGCCAGGGAGGGGGACGCCTGGTTTACCGTGATGGGGAACGTGAACGCGGTGGCCGTGGCCAGCCTGGCGGACTGCGCGTGCATCGTGCTGTGCCACGGCGCGGCCCTGGACGACACGGCCCGCAGCCGGGCCGTGGAGAACGGGGTGCAGGTGTTCGCCACCGACCTGCCGGAATTTGAGGCCAGCCTTGCGCTGGCAAAGGCCATGGGCCTGTAAGGAAACAGAGAGGGGGCAAAGGCCGTGCGATACGATCTGCATCTGCACACCTGCCTTTCCCCCTGCGCAGACGACGACATGACCCCCGCCACCGTGGCGGGGCTGGCAAAGCTGGCGGGGGCGGAGCTGATCGCGGTGACCGATCACAACTCGGCCCTGAACCTGCCCGCGGCAGAAGCCGCCTGCCGCGCATACGGTCTGCGCCTTCTGCCGGGCATCGAGGTGAACACCGCCGAGGAGATGCACCTTTTGTGCTACTTTAAAACGGTGGAAAGGGCGCTGGAATACGGCGAGGCGCTGTATGAGGCGCTGCCCGCGTTCCCCTATGACCCGGCGGTGTGGGGCGAACAGCTGGTGATGGACGAGGAAGACCGGGTGGTGCGGCGGGTGGAACGGCTGCTGACCGGCGCCGCCCGCTGGGATGTGTACCAGGCGAAAGCCGCCTGCGAGGCGCTGGGGGGCGTTGCGCTGCCCGCCCACGCGGACCGGTCGAGCTATTCGCTGTTTGCGGTGCTGGGGGCCTGGCCGCCGGACCTGGACTTTGCGGCGGTGGAGCTGTACCGCCCGGAGCGCCGGGAGGAGCTGGAGCAATGGGGCCTGCCGCCGGGCATTGAGGTGCTGACTTCCTCGGACGCGCACTGTATGGAAAAGGTGGCGGGCCGCCTGCGGGAGCTGCCGGAGGGATCGGTGCTGGAAAAGCTGCTGTGAGGGCGGCCGGTAAAAAAACTGAAAAAGGTCCGCAGGGTGGGGGGATTTGCCCCGCCCTGCGGATCTTTTTATTCCCTGCCCGTGTTACGCCTGCCCGGCGGCGCGGCGGAGTTCTTCGTTCAGGCGGCGCACCACATCGCCGTTCAGCTTTAAGACCTCCCTGTCGTAGGTGTAAACGCCGTTTACCTCGTCCTCAATGTCTGAGAGCTGGGTGTAGATGGTCACGCACAGGCCCTTCTGCACGGCGGGAAGCACCGTGCCGCGCACCAGCGCCTCGTAGGCCGCGGTGAGCGCCTCGCGGCTTTCGTATTTGCCGTAACCGTAGAGCGTTTCGGTGCAGCAGTGCCCAGGAAGGGCCAGCGCACAGCCGCCGAACTCGGTGAGGGCCAGGGCCCGCGGATCGTTTTTCGGCAGGCGGAATTTGAAAAAGTAGTGGTGCAGGCTGCACACGTCGCCGCCGCCCTGGTCGAACCAGCCGCTGGCGTGGTCCACCAGGCGGGCGGGGTCGAGCCGGCGCACCAGCGCCTCGGCCTCCAGAGCGTTGAACTGGCCCCAGCCCTCGTTGAAGGGGACCCAGCACACAATGGAGGGATGACAGGCCAGCGCCTGCACGGTGGCTGCGGTCTCGGCCAGGAACTCGCGGCGGCCTTCTTCCGCCTGCCGGGAGAGCAGGCGGCGGCTGCGGGCGCCGTCCCGGATGGTGAGGCGGCGGCAGTTCATGAGGGTGGCGAGATAGGTGACGAACCAGCTTTGCAGGCGGCCGCCGCCGCACACCATGTCCTGCCAGACCAGCATGCCCAGCCGGTCGCAGTGATAGTACCAGCGCTGGGGCTCCAGCTTCACATGTTTGCGCAGGAGATTGAAGCCCAGTTCTTTCATGGAGCGGACGTCCGCCTCCATGGCTTCGTCCGACGGCGGGGTGTAAAGGCCCTCGGGCCAATAGCCCTGGTCCAGCACGCCCAGCTGCAGGTAAGGCCTGCCGTTCAAAAAGATGCGGGGCACGCCTGCGGCATCCCGCTGCACACGGCATTCCCGCAGGGCAAAATAGCTCGTTACCCGATCCTGGCCCGCGGTGACGGTGACACCGTATAAAAACGGGTCCTCGGGGCTCCAGGGGTGAAAGCCCGGCAGCGGGATACACACCTCTTCACCGGTGGTGAAGGCGGCCTCGGCCACCAGGGCGGCCGGGCGGGCGGGGGCGGGGCCTTCGGGAGGCTGGTAGGGGCTGGTGATGCGGCAGACGGCGGGCACCGGCTGGGCCGTGACCGCCCGCAGCCGCAGGCAGGCGCCGGCAAAGTCCGGCACAAGGCGCAGCTCCTCCACTGCGTTTTCCGGCACAGCCTCCAGCCAGACGGTTTGCCAGATACCGCTTTGGGCGGTGTAGAACATGCCGCCCCGGGCGAGCTTTTGTTTGCCCCGGCTGTGCCAGCCCGTGTCGGTCTGGTCCTGCACCTGCACCACCAGTTCGTGCTGCGGCCCCGCCGCGGCGCGCAAAGGCCTGGTGATATCCAGCGTGAAGGGCAGGTAGCCGCCGGTGTGCCCGCCCGCCTCGACGCCGTTCACCCACACCCGGCAGGTCTGGTCCACCGCGCCGAAGTGCAGCAGCACCCGGCCGGCTTTGGGCGCGGGAAACGAGAAGGCGCGCCGGTACCACAAAAATTCCCCGGGCCGCAGCTGCCGGCCCACGCCGGAGAGGGGCGCTTCGGGGGAATAGGGCACCAGGATGGAGCGCTCGTATTGCGCGGGGGGCGAACCGGAGGAGGTGAAGGCGCAGGACCACTGCCCGTTCAGGTTGAGCCAGGCCTGCCGCGCCATGGCGGGGCGGGGGTATTCCGGCAGGGGGATCGCGGCGGGCTGCCGGCCCCAGCGCGTGGTGAGCTGTTTCATGGGATATACCGCCTTTTTGCAGCGGCGGCGGGGAAAAAGGGCGCCCGCCGCCGCGTTGTTACCCCCACTATAGCCCAATTTGCGCCCTATTGCAACAGAAGGGCGCAAGGCGGCCGGGCGCGGCGGCTTATCCCAGCACCTCCAGCGCGGTGCCCGGGAAATAGGCGGCCAGGATCTCGCTGAAGCTCTTGCCGGTGAGGGCCATGTTTTTGGCCCCCCACTGGCTCAGGCCCACCCCATGGCCGTAGCCCTTGGTGGTGACCGCGAACGCGCCGTCCACATACTGCACGGTGAAGCAGGCGCTGCGCAGGCCCAGCGCGGCGCGCACATCGGTGCCCTTGGCGAACACGCCCCCCACTTGGATGCTCTGCACATAGCCTGCATCGGTGTATTTGGCATCGCCGAACCATTTGCCGGGTTTTGCGGTCAGGTCCACGCCGGCAAAGCTTGCGGTGAGAGCGTCGTACATCTGCTGGGCGGTGTAGGTGACCGTCTGCTCGTAGCCCTCGGCGGCGAGGTCGAGGGTGGAGTCCACCCCGGCCAGGTAGGGCAGCGCTTCGCTCCATACGTTTTCGCTGGCCTCGGTGCGGCCGCAGCTGATGGCGTGGTAGCAGGCCGCCGCGGGCGCGCCCTCCCAGGTGAGGACCTTGTCCACGATCGGCTCGAAAAGAGATTTGAGCCGGGCATAATTCTCGTTGTAGGCGTCGCCCCAGTAGCTGCGCAGGACCTCCTCGGTCATGTAACCCTGGCGGCGGGCGGGGTCGGCGGAGAACCAGGCGCCGCCCAGCTTGTCCGTATCCGCATGATCGCGCTGGTAGAGCGCATAGCTGTGACTGGCCACCGCCTGGGCTTTGAGGGCTTCGTCCGGCCAGTTCACCGGCATCTCGCTGGCCGCCGCGCCGATCATGTAGTCCAGCACGGGCACTTCCAGGACGCTGCTGTCGGCCGCGTTCTGGATGAGAATGACCTGGCTGTCGCCGGTTTGGGCCGGGGCGGCGTTGGGGTTCTTGCCGCCGGTGAGCGCGCCGGGGGCCGGAGTGGGGGCGGAAGCGGCGGAGGATGGGGAGGAAGCGCCGTCGCCGAAGCCGAAAAAGGGGTTTGCCCCGTCATCGGCGCCCGCGGCGGGCAAAAGCAGGCTTACCATGGGCAGGCAGTAGGTGAGCAGGGCAAACAGCAGGATGGGCAGAATGGTTTTTTTCATGGGGTCCCTCTCCTTTTCAAGTTCCCGCGCGGCGGGGCCGCGCTTGCAATTTGGCGGTAAAACGTGTAATATGAAATGCGTATATATAGAAAAAGCAGAGCGCCGGGCGGCGCTGGACAACAGGGTGGGAAAACCAGAAAATAAATTGTGAGGAGTGACAGCGAATGGCGGTGGAAAAGACCAGGCTCTCGCCGGGTTCCATGAAATTTTTATGCGGGGAGTACCTGAAAAATAACTTCATCGACCCCGAAACCAGCGAACGGCTGGGGGTAAAGCGGGGCCTGCGCAACCCGGACGGCACCGGCGTGCTGGCGGGGCTGACCAACGTGTGCGACGTGGTGGGCTACGAAAAGGCGGCGGACGGGGCGATCATGCCCATCCCGGGAAAGCTGGTTTACCGGGGAATCAACATTGAGGAGATCGTGCGGGAGGCCTATGACCATGACCGCTTTGTGTTTGAAGAGGTGATCTGGCTGCTGCTGTTCGGCAGCCTGCCCACCGCTTTTGAACTGGCCCAGTTCCAGGAGATCCTGGCCAGCCACCGGGAGCTGCCCGAGGGGTTTGCCGAGGATATGATCATGAAGGCACCCAGCCCCAACATCATGAACAAGCTGGCCCGCAGCGTGCTGGCGCTTTACAGCTACGACGAAAACCCCGAGGACCTCTCGCTGGAAAACCTGCTGGAGCAATCGATAAGCTTGATCGCCAGCCTGCCCACCATTATGGTGAACGCCTACCAGGTGAAGCGCAGGGTATATGACCGCCAGAGCATGTATTTCCACATGCCCACCCCCGGGCAGAGCACGGCGGAGCACATCCTTGCCACCTACCGGGCCGACCAGAAGTTCACCCACGAGGAGGCGAAGCTGCTGGACCTGTGCCTGCTGGTGCACGCGGACCACGGCGGCGGCAACAACTCGGCCTTCACCTGCCGGGTGCTCTCGAGCTCGGGCACGGATACTTATTCGGCCATCTCGGCGGCCATCGGCAGCCTGAAGGGCCCCAAGCACGGCGGCGCGAACCTGAAGGTGATGGAACAGCTGGAGCAGATCAAGGCCGGCGTGCAGAACCACGGCGACGAGGAAGAGGTGCGGGAATTTTTGCGCCGCATCATCCGCAGGCAGGAGGGGGACGGCTCCGGCCTGATCTACGGCATGGGGCATGCGGTGTATACCGTGAGCGACCCCCGCGCGGTGGTGCTGCGCCAAAAGGCGGAGAGCCTGGCCGTGGAAAAAGGCTTCGAGGACGATTTCCGCATGCTGTGCCTGGTGGAAAAGCTGGGGCCGGAGGTGTTTGCCGAGGAAAAGGGCAGCAAGACCGTGTGCGCCAACGTGGACCTGTACAGCGGGCTGATTTACAAAATGCTGGGCATCAGCCCGGATCTGTACACCCCGCTGTTCGCCATCAGCCGCATTCCCGGCTGGTGCGCCCACCGCATCGAGGAGGTCGTGTTCGCCAACCGGATCATCCGCCCCGCCTACAAGTACCTGGGCGTGCGGCAGAAATATAAAAGTTTAGAGGAACGCTGATGAAACGATTTGCCACAAGCCTGCTCGCGCTGGTATGCCTGGCGGCGGGGGGCGCCCGCTGGCTGGACCTGGTGAACTGCACCGATCTGGCCACCGGCTTTTCTACCTACGGGTCCTACTGGGTGCGCTATGCGGTGGTGGGCGCGGTGCTGCTGCTGGCGGCGCTGGCCTCGTTTTTGGCGCCGGGGCGCCCCGCCGCGCTAGGCGGGCACAACGCCTTGCAGGGGATACTGGCCTTTTTGTGCGGTTTTGGGTTTGCAGCCCTTGCCGGGGTGCAGATCGGCGGCTGGGCCGCCCTTGGCTGGGTGGAGCGCATTCTGGCGGTGCTGTATCTTGTGAGCGCTTTATGGATGCTGCTTTTGGGCCGGAGCCGCTTTACCGAAGAGTTTGAGGCGCCCACCGGCAGCGCCGTGTTCGGCGTGGCGGGCACGCTGTCGCTTTACCTGCTCACCATCCAGCGCTTTTGCCTGGTGCCCACCGGCATCGTGCGGGTGGGGTATACCCTGGAAGCGCTGGCGGCGCTGGCAGCCCTTTTGTTCTGCACGGCGCAGGTCAAGGCGGCCTATATCCCGGGGGGCAAGAGCGGCGGCTGGGTGTTTTTTACGGGCATGGCGGCCTTTTTGCTGTGCACCTGCCTGGCGCTGCCCGGCGTGGTGTGCGAATATCTGGTGGGGCAGGCGGCCCTGGCCGAGCTGATCCAGGCGGCGTGCATCGGCCTGGTGGGGCTTTCGGGCCTGGCGTACGCCTTTACCGCAGTGGGGCCGGCGGCGGAAGAGACCGCGGCTTAAGGGCAGCAAAGAACGCGCCCGCAAAAACCTGTGGAACAAAAAAGCCGCGCCCTTATGGTGTAAACCATAAGGGCGCGGCTTTTTGCGGGCTTGTTTTCGGGAGATCCCCGCGGGAAGGCTCACTCGCCGGTGAGCTCGCCCCGCAGGTCCTGTTCCATCAGGCGCTTGACCTCGGCGGCGGAATGCCCCTTGCTGAACAGATAATACAGCTTTGCCACTGCGGCCTCTGTGGTCATGTCGCGGCCGCTCACAGCGCCGGAAGCTTTGAGCGGCGCGCTGGTGGCATAGGCGCCAAGGTGCACCGAGCCTTCGCCGCACTGGCTGCAAACCACCAGGACGGTGCCGTTTTTACCGGCTTTTTGGATCAGGGGCAGCAGTGCGCCTCCGCCGTCCGGAATGTTGCCCGCGCCGAAGGTTTCCAGCACGATGCCCCGCAGCGCCTCGGTGAGGATGGGTTCGAACAGGCCGAACTGGATGCCGGGAAACACCTTTAACACCCCGATGGGCGCGGCCTCGAAGGGGGCGAGGGCGAGCGGCCCTTTTTGCGCCGGGCGGGCCAGAGCCGCCTGGTCGTACCGGATTTCGACCCCGGCCATGGCGAGGGGCGGATAGTTGGGCGAGGAAAAAGCGCGCAGGCCGTCTGCCGAGCGCTTGGTGGCCCGGTTGCCCCGCAGCAGCTTGCCGCCGAAATACAGGCACACCTCGGCCGCGCGGCCCTGGGCCGCGATCAGCAGGCTGGTGATGAGGTTGTCGCGCCCGTCGCTGCGCATGCGGCACAGCGGGATCTGGCTGCCGGTAAAGATCACCGGCTTTTGCAGATCTTCCAGCATAAAGGAGAGGGCGGAGGCGGTGTAGGCCATGGTGTCGGTGCCGTGCAGCACCACAAAGCCGTCGAACCGGTCGTAGTGATCGAAAATGGCCTGGCCGATGGCCCGCCATTCCCGCACGGTGATGTTGGAGGAATCCAGAAGGGGCTCCATTTCGACCAGCTCCCAGGCCGGAGCTTCCGGGCTTGCAAGGTCCGGGATGGCCTTCAAATACTGGGCCAGCGCCCCGGGCTTTGGGGCATAGCCCCGGTCGGTGGGCACCATGCCGATGGTGCCGCCGGTGTATAAAATGCAGATGCGTTTTTTCATGCCGCGCCTCCAGGCTGTAAAGCGTTTTTTGGGGAAAGTTTACCCCAATATACCATAAAACGGCCGCCGGAACAACGCCCGGCGGCAAGGGCGGTCAGTCCGGCAGGACGCACCGGGGGGCGAGCTGCACGTACACCGGGCTGAACCGGTCGGCCAGCAGCGCCGCTGCCTGCGGAGGCTGGGGCAGGCGCGCCGCGCTGCACAGCGGCAGCGACAGGGCGACGCACACCCCCCGGCCGGGACGGCTTTCCAGGGTGAAGGCACCGCCGTACCGGCGGGCGAACAGCGCCGCCAGCGGCAGGCCCAGCCCGGCGCTGGGCAGATGGGAGAAGCTCTCGAAAGGCTGCAGGGCCGCCCGCTGGCGGTGGGGCGGGATGCCGGGGCCGCCGTCGCGCAGCAAAAGCACCGCCCGGCTGCCCTGGCGCGCCGCCCGCAGCGTGAGAGCGGGCGTGGGCCCGCCATACAGCAGGCTGTTGCAGACCAGGTTGAGCAGCACCGCCTCGAAGGCGGCTTCGTCCGCCGCTACGGGCAGGGGTTGGCGGCAGGGCGCCAGCTGCAGGAGGCCCGGCGGGGTGGCGCACACCTCGCGCACGGCGGCCAGCAGCGCCGCTGTGCTGGCCCCCAGGTCCAGCGGGCGGGCGGGGGGCGGCTGGGTGGAGAGGCGGGTCCACCATTCCAGGTTTTGGGCGGTGCGCAGCAGCCGGTAGGCCGCGGCGCGCGCGGCGGGGGAGAGGGCGGATTCCGGGCAGCACAGGATCTCGCTCACCTCGCCGCGCATGGCCGCGGCCAGCCGCGCCGCCGGTGTGATCGCCCCCAAGATCATTCGATCCGCCCCTTTCCTGTGTACATTGTATTCCACCCGGTTAGTGTGGCATGCTGGGGCGGCTCCATGCGCGCAAAAGGGCTGGCAATGTTTTCATTTGCACTTTATGATAATTTTTTGTCAAGCACTTGTGCTTTGGCCGTTTTTGTTATACAATAAATTTAACCCTGAGAGAGCCGCCCCACTGGGGCGTGCATGAGAAATAAGGAGGATTTTTTACAATGGCTGTTAAAGTTGCTATCAATGGTTTTGGCCGCATCGGCCGCCTTGCCTTCCGCCAGATGTTCGGCGCCGAGGGCTATGAGATCGTTGCCATCAACGACCTGACCAGCCCCGAGATGCTGGCGCATCTGCTGAAATATGACACCGCCCAGGGCCGTTACGACGGGCACACCGTGGTGGCCGGCGAAGGCTCCATCACTGTGGACGGCAAGAAGATCACCATTTACGCCAACCCCAACCCCGCTGAGCTGCCCTGGGGCGAGCTGGGCGTGGATGTGGTGCTGGAGTGCACCGGCTTCTTTACCAAGAAGGACAAGGCCATGGCCCACATCCAGGCCGGCGCCAAGAAGGTCGTGATTTCCGCCCCTGCGGGCAATGACCTGAAGACCATCGTTTACAGCGTGAACGAGGGCAACCTGACCAAGGAAGACCAGATCATCAGCGCCGCCTCCTGCACCACCAACTGCCTGGCCCCCATGGCCAAGGTGCTGAACGACACCTACCCCATCCAGAGCGGCATCATGACCACTGTGCACGCCTACACCGGCGACCAGATGATCCTGGACGGCCCCCATCGCAAGGGCGATCTGCGCCGCGCCCGCGCCGGCGCCGCCAACATTGTGCCGAACTCCACCGGCGCCGCCAAGGCTATTGGCCTGGTGATCCCCGAGCTGAACGGCAAGCTGATCGGCAGCGCCCAGCGCGTGCCTGTTCCCACCGGCAGCACCACCATCCTGGTGGCTGTGGTCAAGGGCAAGGACGTGACCAAGGAGAGCATCAACGCCGCCATGCAGGCCGCCGCTTCCGAGAGCTTTGGCTACAACACCGACCCCATCGTGTCCAGCGACGTGATCGGCATCACCTATGGCAGCCTGTTCGACGCCACCCAGACCATGGTGACCAAGATCGACGACGACACCTACCAGGTGCAGGTCGTTTCCTGGTACGACAACGAGAACAGCTACACCAGCCAGATGGTGCGCACCATTAAATACTTCGCCGAGCTGTAATCGGCCCTGTAAGAACGCCGGAACAGGCGGGCGATCCCTTTTGGGGTTGCCTGCCTGTTCTTTTTTAGGTCTTATTTTTCGGCGGGGCTTTTTAAGGCGGATGAGAGATTGCCGGACGGCTGTATTTGGAGGTTCCCACGGCCTATGAAAAGCGCTCTATTAGGCGGTGGCTTTTGTAAAGCCGTTGCGCGAAAGGCCACCGGTACTGCAGATAAGGCTTGCAAAAGACCGCTTGCCGGAAATGGAAAAAGAAGGGGCATGTTTAGTTGCGTGGAGAGGAAAACGATGGTATAATTTTCATAAAATTTATCGCGGATTTGAATACAACGAATTTACTCCAAAACGCCATGGCCGCCGGAGGAAACTTGAAGGATCCTGTGATTGTGCCGCCGAAAAGCCCGTAATGGGAGATCACGTGTTGTTTGTTCTGCGCGATATGCTTTGATAATATCACGGATGTTTTACAAAGGTCGGCAGGCTGGGCGAGCCCGGGTAGCGCAGCATAGGCATTTTATTTTTGCCTAAAAAACAACTTAAAAGGATGGCCGAACGGATGCTGGAATACAACACCGGGTTTATTGACAACAAAGCGATCATCGGCATTTTGCGGCGCGCTTACAACCATGTGGACAAGCGGCTGATGGATCACGGCATCCGGGTGGCGTATATCGTTTCCCGCATGCTGCGCAGGATGCCGCAGGTGAGCGCGGCCCAGACGCGGGATTTGTGCTTTTTGGCCGCCATGCACGATGTGGGGGCCTACAAAACCGAAGAGATCGACCGGATGGTCCGCTTTGAAACGGAAGAGATCTGGGAGCACTCGGTGTATGGGTGCCTGTTCATCAAAAACTTTACGCCCTTGTTTGAATTGGCGCAGGCCATCCTGTTCCATCACGCGCCCTGGAGCGAGCTGGAACGGATGGAGGATGTGAGCCGCGAAAACAAGCATGCCGCCCAGCTGATCCACCTTGCCGACCGGCTGGATATCTGGCTGAACGCGGAGGGCGGCTCGTACGCAGACTTTGCGCGGATCGTTCGCGCAGAGCGCGGCCAGCGCTTTGAGCCGTTTTTTGTGGACCTGCTGCTGGAGCAGGAGTTTGCCCCCTTTACGGCCGAGGAGGTGGAGTGCGACCCGGCGTTTCAGCAGATGCAGGCGGAAATTTCGTTTACCGGGGAAGAGATCCGGGACTATTTGAAAATGGTCATTTACTCGATCGACTTCCGCAGCCGCCATACAGTCACCCACACCATGACCACCACCAGTATTTCAAACGAGCTTGCGGAATATATGGAGCTGGGGGCGCAGGAGCGCAACAACGTGGTCTGCGGCGCGCTGCTGCACGATTTGGGGAAGATCGGTATTCCGGTTGAGATTCTGGAGTTTCCGGGAAAGCTCAGCCCGCAGGCGATGGCGGTGATGCGCACCCATGTGGACGTGACGGAGGAGATCTTTGGCGGGGATATTCCTTCGCCGATTCGCGAGATCGCACTGCGCCACCATGAAAAGCTGGACGGCTCGGGCTACCCGCGGGGATTGAGGGCACAGCAGCTGAGCCTGGAGGAGCGGATCGTTGCGCTGGCGGATATTGTGAGCGCCCTTGCGGGCACCCGCAGCTATAAAAAAGCCTTTGGGAAGGAGCGTATCTGCGCCATTATTACCGGGATGCGGGAGGATGGGCTGATGGATCCCGCACTGGTGGGGTGCATGCTGGCGCATTACGACGAGATCATGGAAAAAACGCGGGTGCGCTGCCAGCCTGTGCTGGAGATCTATCAAAAATTGCAGGCGGACTACAACGCCATTTACGCGCAATATGCACCGGTGCGCGCCTGAATCAAAAGAAGCGTTTCCCATTCCTTGCGGAGCGGGAAACGCTTCTTTTTTGCGGAATTTGCAAAGAGTTACTGCTCGCTGCCGGAGCCGGACGCAGAGGAGAACAGGCTGGGGATGGCGCAGATGGCAGCGACGCCGACGATCACAAAAATGATTCGGCTCAGCACGCTGGCGACGCCGCCGAACAGCCAGCCCACCAGGTTAAAGCTGAACAGGCCCACGAGGCCCCAGTTCAGGCCGCCGATGATGAGCAGGACCAAGCAAATTTTATAAAGAGTCTGCATTTACAAATTCCTCCCTTCCTGGCGATAGTTTTTCCAGGCATGGGAGGGAATATACAGCCCGCCGAAAAGCGGCCCCAAAGGGAGGCCCCCGGATGGTAACCAATTTCTTTACCAATGTTGTTTCCTGGGCGGGGGACCGGTATAATGGTTAAAGAACTTTAACGAAAGGGCTGGAGGATATGAAACAGGGCAAGGTAATGGTGGATACGGGCAAGTGCATTGGGTGCGGGCTGTGCGGCCGGATCTGCCCGGCGCACAACCTGGAGATAAAAAACAAAAAAGCGGGCACGGTGCTGGAACGCTGCATCCTGTGCGGGCAATGTTCGGCGGTCTGCCCGAAAAAAGCAATTTCAATCGCCGGCCGTGAGAACGATCAGATCGAGAAACCGGGGGAGGTGCGCCTTGACCCCGGTGCGGTGCTGGATGCGATCCGCTTCCGCAGGAGCATCCGCGATTTCCGGCAAACAGAGGTGCCCCGGGAGGTGATCGAACAGATCCTGGAAGCGGGCAGGCTGACCCACACCGCCAAGAACCTGCAGGATGTATCGTTTGTGGTGCTGCAGAGGGAAAAGGACCGCATTGAGGAGATGGCGGTGAAGGTGTTCAAAACCGTGAAACCGATCGCCGATCTGTTCAGCCCCATGGCGCGGAAAAACGAGATCACCGATCACTTTTTCTTTTTCAACGCGCCCCTTGCGATCGTTGTTTTGGCAAAGGACAAAACGAACGGGATTCTTGCCGCGCAGAACATGGAGTTTATGGCGGAAGCCAATGGCCTTGGGGTGCTGTACAGCGGCTTTTTTACCATGGCCGCCAACGCCTCGCGCAGGATCAGAAATGCGCTCGGCGTTCCGAAGGGGAAAAAGCCTGCGATGACGCTGGTGCTGGGGTACCCGAATGTTGAGTTCCTGCGCTCTGCGCCCCACAAGGAGCTGAGCGTGCGCTATATGTGAGGAGGCTTTGCAGTGAAACGGGAATGCGAGGAAAGGCTGGCGCAGATCACCAGCGGCTTTCGGGAGTGCCGAAACGCGTTTACGGCCATTGGCGATGAGACCAGGCAGCTCATTTTGCTTGCGCTGCTGGAGAGCGACCTGGCCGGCATCCGGGTGGGGGAGATCGCGCAGAAAACCCACCTGACGCGGCCCTCGGTATCCCATCATCTTCAGATTTTGAAAGAGGCGGGCATCGTTGCCATGCGCCCGGAAGGGACGAAAAATTACTACTATTTAAGCGCGGACGAGACCCAGTGGAAAGAGATGAAAGAGCTGATCGGGCTTATTTACACAAGCATTCAGCATATGGGCGCGAAAGAATAAAAGGAGGCAGCTATGATCTTATATTTTTCAGGGACAGGAAACAGCGAATACGCCGCAAAACGGATCGGCAGGGAACTGGGCGATGAGGCTATTGACCTTTTTGAGAAGATCAAAACCGGCGATTGCCCGGAAATGCGCTCGGAACGCCCGTGGGTCGTGGTGGCGCCCACCTATGCCTGGAGGATCCCGCGCATTGTGCACAAGTGGCTGGAAGCCGCGAAGCTTACGGGAAACAGGGACATGTATTTTGTGATGACCTGCGGCGGGGACATTGGAAACGCGGGGAGCTACCTCAAACCGCTCTGCGCCGGAAAAGGGATGAATTACCGCGGCTGCACCGGGATCAAGATGCCTGAAAATTACATTGCGCTGTTCAAAACGCCGCGGGAGGAAGAGGCCGCCCAGATCATTGGGCAGGCGGAAGGCGTGATCGACCGTGCGGCGGAGATGATCGGAAGGGGGGAACACTTGCCGGAGCCGGAGCTTTCGCTGGGGGATAAGCTGAACAGCGGAATCGTGAATGCTGTTTTTTACCCGCTGTTTGTGCACGCAAAGAAGTTTTACGCCACCGGGGCCTGTATCTCCTGCGGCAAATGCGCGGCCGTTTGCCCCCTGGACAATGTTCGGCTGAAGGATGGAAGGCCGGTGTGGGGCGACCGATGCACCCACTGCATGGCGTGCATGTGCCGCTGCCCGGCACAGGCGATTGAATACGGCAAGCACAGCCAGGGCCTGCCGCGCTATACGTGCCCGAAAAAGGTATAACAAAGCCCATGAAAAAGGGAGAGGGCGCCGGTGCGGCGCCCTCTCCCTTTTTTGCTGTTTTTTAAGAAAAAATCATTTTGCCTGGGCGGGTTCCTCTTTTTCGGCTTCGCCCTTGGGGCCCTCGTAGCGGCGGCCCCAGCCGGTGATGATGGACACCAGCAGGGTGGCGAACAGCGCGAAGGCATAGATGGTGCCGCCCGCCACCGCCAGGGGGGACAGGCCGGTGCAGGCCACGCCGATGAACACGAACACGCTCATGAAGGGAACGATGGCCGGCAGGCTGTTGGCAATGCCGTCCAGGATATTGGCGCGGCGGTAGGGGTGGATGCCCTTGGCCGCGCCGATCTTGTTGAGCACCGGGCCGAAGGTGAGGATGGAGGCGCTGGTCACGCCGCCGAAGATGACCGTGGTGGCCGACACGCCCAGCAGGCAGGCAAGCTCGGCCCCGCGGGCGGTGCGGGCCATGCGGCTGCCCAGGATGCGGTCCACCAGGTATTCCAGCATGCCTGCGTCGGCCAATACGCCCATGATGCCGAAGACCGAGATCACCAGGCCCACCGTGCCCAGCATGTTGGCCACGCCCGTGACCAGAAAGCCGGTGGCAACGCTGTTGGCGGCGTCGTTGGAGAACACGTCCGCCGGGGTGAACAGGCCCAGCGCAAGGCCGGTGGCCGTGCCCAGCACGAGGCCGACCAGGATGCCCTGGAAGATGTTGCGGGTTTTGGTGGCCACAATGAGCATGACCGCCACAGGGATGAGCATCACAAGGCTCTTGGGGTCCGCCGCGGCCTCGATGGCGCCGCCCTGGTAGACGCCGCCCATGCCGCCCAAAACAGCGAACAGCACCAGCGAGATGGCGCCCGCCACGGCCGAATATTTCAGCCGGCTGCTGACAACACCGCCGATATCGGCCACGTGGCCGTCGCGGAACTGCTGGGTGGAGGCGGAGGCGATGGTGGTATCGGAGATGGGGGCGAGGTTATCGCCGAAGATGGCGCCGGACACAATGGCACCCGCCAGGAACATGGGGCTGCAGCCCAGCAGGATGCCCGCCGGGTAAAAGATGGGGAAGGCGGTGAACATGGTGCCGATGGAGGAGCCGGTGGCGGTGGATACCACGCAGGTGGCAAAGAACACGAACGCCACAAACGCGCCGCCCTTGAGGCCCACGCTGTTGGCCAGCCACACAAAGCCGCCGGACAGGCCGCTCTGCTTCATCAGGCCGGAAAACATGCCGATGACAAAGAAGATCACAATTACGCTCACCGAGGTGACCGAGGAGATGCCGCGGATGGCGGAATCCCAGAATTTGGAGTAGCTTTTGCAGAACAGGCCGCCGATGAGCAGGGCGATGAAGCCGCCTGCCGCCAGCGCCTCCATGTTGAAGGCCTTGAACACGACGAACAGAACGATACAGAAGCCGAAGAAGATGCCCACGGGAATGAGGGACAGGAACATGCTGCCCCGGAAGGTAAGGCGGTTTTTGTCTTCCATGATATTTCTCCTCTCTTATGTTACCAAAGGGTCAAACGATCCCCTTTTGTTTGGCAAGCTCGGTGAGGGCGGCCTTGATGCGCTCGAAACGCAGGGCCGCGTCCTCGTCGCGGGCAAAGCAGGCGGTGACGATGCGGATCCACCCGGCGCCCTGGCTGCCGTAGGGCACGCCCTGGTTCACCATGACGTTGGCGTGCTGCATCAGGTAATCCGCCACCTCTTCCGAGGTGCCCAGCCGATGCACGTCCAGCCAGGAAAGGATGCCGCTCTCGCTTTTGCGCATGGAAACGCCGGGGGTGGTGCTGAGGATGTCGTAGGCGAGGGTGCGCCGGCGGTCCAGCCGCTCGCGGTATTCGGGCAGGATGGAGTCGTCGTTCAAAGCGGCCACCGCGCCCAGGGTGGTGACGGTGCAGGCCGCGCCCAGCACATTCACCGCGCCGCCGTACAGCACGTCCATGATGTGGTCGTCGGCATAGATATAGCCGATGCGGAAGCCGCTGAGGCCGTAGCCCTTGGACATGGAGCAGACGGTGAGGGTGCGCTCCCACATGCCGGGCAGGGTGCAGGGGGCCACGAATTCGATGCCGTCGAAAATGTGGTCCTCGAAGGCCTGGTCGCACACCAGGATCAGGTCGTGCTGCACGATAAAGCGGCACAGCGCCTCGAGGCTCTCGCGGCGGAACACGGTGGTGGTGGGGTTGTTGGGGTGGCTGATGAGCACCATTTTGGTGCGGGGGGTGAGCCGCTTTTCAAATTCCTCGATGCGGAACTGCCAGTTGTCCTCGGCATACAGGGGAACAGGCACGGTGACTGCGTCCAGCAGCTTGGGGTTCAAAAAGTTGCTGGGATAGCTGGGGTCCGGCACCAGCACCTCGTCGCCCTCGCACAAAAACGGCATCATGGCATAGAGCAGGCCGCTGTCGGAGCCGGGGGTGACGATGACGTTGCGGCTGGGATCCAGCGTGCGGCCGATGCGCCCCGAAACCCGCTTTGCCAGGGCCTCGCGCAGCTCGTAGGCGCCGATGGGCATGCTGTAGTGGGAGGGCAGGCCGCTTTGAACGGCATCCAGCATGGCCTTTTGCACCGAGGCGGGGATGGAGGGGTCCGGGAAGAACGGGTCGGCCCAGGCCATTACGTCGCCGCCGGCCTTTTGAAAGTTGCCCGCGCCCTCGCCCACGTCGGCCTTGGTGACGCTGAGAAACAGGCCGCCCTGGAGATCGCGGAATTTGCGGTTCATTTTTGCCTTGATATCCACAGTGAAAACCTCCTTATGTTAAAAGATGCGGCATATTATTCGGAGAGGGCGGCCACGGCCTCGACCTCCACCAGCAGGCCCTTGGGCAGGGTCTTTACTGCCACACAGCTGCGGGCCGGGCAGGGTGCGCGGAAGTATTCCGCATAGACCTGGTTGAAGACGGCGAAATCGCCCATATCAGCCAGAAAGCAGGTGGTCTTGACCACCCGGTCGAGGCCTGCGCCCGCGGCGGCGAGCACCGCGGCCAGGTTTTCCAGCGCCTGGCGGCTCTGCGCCTCGACCCCCTCGGGCGCGGCGCCGGTGGCGGGGTCCAGCGGGATCTGGCCGGAGGTATACACCATCCCCCCGGTGCAAATTGCCTGGGAATAGGGCCCGATGGCCGCGGGCGCGCGGTCGGTCTGTATGATCTGCATAGCAAAAACTCCCTTTCATTCAAGCCTTTTCAGGATGTGCGGGGCGCGGCCTGCCGGGGAACCCGGGGGCTGCGCCGATTTTCTGGCTTCATTATAGCAATAAAAAAGATTTTATTCTATTCGTAATATTGATGAAATAAATTTTATTATTTAGTCAATTCATCCAAAACGGGCGGCAAAGGGAATGGCAAAAGCATCCAAACCCAATAAAAGGCAGGGTCCGGGCGGCAAATGCTGCCCGGACCCTGCCGGAGAAGGATAAAAATGGGGCGCAGGGCCTTTTACTGCCCCTTACTGTGGCGCAGATGAAGGTAGACCGTGTTGACCGAAATGCCCAGCAGCTCGGCCGCCAGGGGCACCGCGTCCTTCATATTGAAGATGCCCTGGGCGTGCAGCAGGGCCACGATCTCCCGGTTGCGCAGGGTGGGGCGGATGGTGGGGTCGCTTTTGACCTGCTGGTCCGCCTGCTCGACCGCTTTGGTGACCAATTCGCGGGTATTGCCCGCGAAATTTTCGGGGGGGAGGCCCGGGTAAGAGGTGGGGGCCGGAGCCGGGCCCAGCGGCACGCCCAGCGCCTCGAGGCAGTGGGAGAGGGGAGTGTCGAGATAAAAATTGATGCACAGCAGGCCGATGACCTTGCCCCCCTGGCCCTGGATGGAGATGGTGGTGCTGCGCAGCGGCGCACCGAATTTGTTCTTTGCATTGTAGCACACATAGCCCGGGCTGTTCTTTTCGGTGAGGCGGCTGAGCATGGAGAGGGCGAGATCGGTGATGGGAGCCCCCTCCCGGCGGCCGGTGTGGTGGCCGTTCGCCACCTTGACGGCCGAGTGCTCCAGGTTTTCGAGGCTGTGGAGCACGATCTCGTACCCGTCGCCCAGATAGCCGGCCAGCCCCTCGACCAGGGTTTTGTACGACTCGAGAACGGCCCGGTCGGCGGGGGTGAAGCTAACCTGTGGGTCATGCATAAAACGCACCTCGCCTTGTTAGTTTTTCAGCGCCTGCAGGGGGGCGGGGATGCGCCCGCCCCGCCGGATGAAGACCGAGGGGCTGTAGGTGCTGATGGGCATGATGGGCGCGTAGCCCAAAAGGCCCCCAAAGTCCAGCTCTTCGCCCGCCTTGCGGCCGATGGCGGGGATGACCCGCACGGCGGTGGTCTTGGAGTTGACCATGCCGATGGCCGCTTCGTCGGCAATGAGGGCGCTGATGACCTGGGCCGGGGTGTCGCCGGGGATGACCACCATGTCGATGCCAACGCTGCACACCGCGGTCATGGCCTCGAGCTTTTCCAGGGTGAGGCTGCCGCAGCGGGCGGCCTGGATCATGCCGTCGTCCTCGCTGACCGGGATGAAGGCGCCCGAGAGGCCGCCCACGTGGTTCGAGGCCATGACGCCGCCCTTTTTGACCGCGTCGTTCAGCAGGGCCAGCGCCGCGGTGGTGCCGCAGCAGCCGCAGCTTTCGAGGCCCATTTCTTCCAGGATGTTGGCCACGCTGTCGCCGATGGCGGGGGTGGGCGCAAGCGAGAGGTCCACGATGCCGAAGGGCACGCCCAGCTCTTTGGCGGCCAGGTTGCCCACCAGCTGGCCCATGCGGGTGATCTTGAAGGCGGTGCGCTTGACCAGTTCGGCCACCTGGTCCAGAGGCGCGTCCTTGGGCAGCTTTGCCAGCGCCGCGCGCACCGCGCCCGGGCCGGAAACGCCCACATGCACCACACAGTCCGGTTCGCCCGGGCCGTGGAAAGCGCCCGCCATGAAGGGATTGTCCTCGGGCGCGTTGCAGAACACCACCAGTTTTGCGGCGCCCATGCACTGGTTGTGGGCCGTGGCCTCGGCCGCGGCGCGCACCACTTCGCCCATGCGGGCCACGGCGTCCATGTTGATGCCGGTCTTGGTGGAGCCGATGTTCACGCTGCTGCACACCACATCGGTTTCGGCCAAAGCGCGGGGGATGGCGTCGATGAGGCGCTCGTCGCCCGCGGAAAAGCCCTTGTGCACCAGCGCGCCGAAGCCGCCGATGAAGTTGACGCCCACGGCCTTGGCCGCAGCGTCCAGGGCTTTGGCGTACTGCACCGGGTCGGCGCAGGGGGCCGAGGCCAGCAGCATGGCGATGGGGGTGACGCTGATGCGCTTGTTGATGATGGGTACCCCGTAATCGGTGCTGATTGTTTCCACCACCGGCACCAGGCGGGCGGCCCGGGAGGTGATCTTGTTATAAATTTTTTCGCAGGCTTTGGCGGGGTCGGGATCGGCGCAGTCCAGCAGGCTGATGCCCATGGTGACGGTGCGCACGTCCAGGCTTTCGCTGTTCATCATGTTGATGGTTTCCATGATGTCGTGGGTGTTGATCATGCTCATGCGGCCTGCCCCCTTAAATATGATGCATCGCGTCGAATACTTCTTCGCGGGTGAGGTGCAGCTCCATCTTCATCTGGGCGGCAATTTCGTCCAGCCTGGTGCGCACGGTCTGGGCCGGTTCGGCACAGCCGGACAGGTCCACCAGCATGATCATGCAGAACATATCCTGCATGATGCTTTGGCTCACATCCTGGATGTTGATGTTCAGCTCGGCGCAGACCCGGCTCACGCCGGCCACCACGCCAACGGTGTCCTTCCCGACCACGGTGATGACAGCTCGCATAAAACAGTTCCTCGCTTTCCCATAGTAAACTAGAGCCATTATAACAGATTTTGCCTGTATTTTGTTTACTTTGCCCGCATTTTTTTTTATAATGGATGAAAGCCTTTTACAGCGCCGGGCATGCCCGGCACAAACACACAGATGAAGAGGGATGCTTTATGGAACGTTTGCTCAAGCTGCTGGAAGAGAACGCGCGCCTGCCGGTGGAGGACTTGGCCGCGATGCTGGATATCGCCCCCGCCGAGGCCGCCGCACAGATGGACGCCTATGCCCGGGAGGGCGTGATCCGGGGCTACAGGGCCCTGGTGGACTGGGAGAAGGCCGGGGCCGACCTGGTGCAGGCCGTGATTGAGCTGCGGGTGCGGCCCAAAAAGAGCATGGGGTTCGACGAGATCGCCGCGGCCGTGGCGGGTTTTGAAGAGGTGCAGAGCGTGCTGCTGATGAGCGGCGCGTATGACCTGCAGCTGATCGTGAACGGGCACAGCTTCCAGGAGATCGCGCTGTTTGTGGCAAAGCGCCTTTCGCCGCTGGACGATGTGCTTTCGACAGCGACCCACTTTGTGCTGCGCACCTATAAAAAGGACGGCGTCGTGTATGGCGGCGAGGAGCCGGATGAGAGGGAGTGGGCCACACAGTGATGGAATACGAGCGCATTGTTGCCCCTGCTGCCGCGGCCATGCGGCCCTCGGGCATCCGCAAATTTTTTGACATTGCCGCCGAGCTGGAGGGCTGCATCAGCTTGGGCGTGGGCGAGCCGGACTTCAAAACCCCCTGGCGCATCCGGGACGCGGGCATCCGCAGCCTGGAAAAGGGAAAGACCACCTACACCGCCAACGCGGGCCTGAAAGAGCTGCGGCAGGAGATCGCGGCCTACATGCAGCGCCGGTTCGGCCTTTGCTACGAGCCGCTGAAAGAGGTGCTGGTGACGGTGGGCGGCAGCGAGGCCATTGACATGTGCATCCGCAGCCTGGTGGCCCCCGGCGACGAGGTGATCATTCCCGAGCCCTGTTTTGTGTGCTACCAGCCCATTACCACCTTGACCGGCGGCGTGCCGGTGCCGGTGCCCCTGAAGGCCGAGAACGAGTTCCGGCTGACCGCGGCCGAGCTGAAAGCGGCCATTACCCCCCGCACAAAGCTGCTGGTGCTGCCCTTCCCCTGCAACCCCACCGGCGCGGTGATGGAAAAGGAGCATCTGGAGGAGATCGCCCAGGTGCTGCGGGGCACGGATATCGTGGTGCTGGCGGACGAGATCTACGCAGAGCTGACCTACGGCGACAAGCGCCACGTGAGCATTGCCAGCCTGCCGGGCATGGCCGAGCGCACGGTGGTGGTGAACGGCTTTTCCAAGGCGTTTGCCATGACCGGCTGGCGGCTGGGCTATGCCTGCGGCCCGGCGCCCCTCATCAGCGTGATGACAAAGCTGCACCAGAACTGCATCATGTGCGCGCCCACCACCAGCCAGTACGCGGCGGTGGTGGCCATGCGGGAGTGCGACGACGAGATCGAGCGCATGCGCCGCGAGTACGACATGCGCCGCCGCCTGCTGGTGAAACGGCTGAACGAAATGGGCCTTGCCTGCTTTGAGCCCAAGGGGGCGTTTTACGTGTTCCCCAGCGTGCAGGCGACCGGCCTTTCCAGCGAGGCCTTCTGCGAGGCGCTGCTGTACGCCCAGAAGGTGGCGGTGGTGCCCGGCACCGCCTTTGGCGATTCGGGCGAGGGGTTTGTGCGCATCAGCTACGCCTATTCGGTGAACCATTTGACCGAGGCGCTGGACCGCATCCAGGCGTTTTTGCAGGAGCGGGAGGCAGGCGCCGCCCATGGATGACAAGGTGTATTTTGCCGCCGCCGGCAGCTATGACCCGGCGGCGGTGGAAGCGGCGGTGGAGCGGCTGTTTTGCCAGCTGCCCGCCGCCGCGGCCATTGGGCCGGGCCAAAAGGTGCTGCTGAAGCCGAACCTTTTGGCAAAGCACGGCCCGGACAAGGCCGTGACCACCCACCCGGAGGTGCTGCGGGCGGTGATCCGGGCGGTGAAGCGCCGGGGGGCGGACGATCTGCTGGTGGCCGACTCGCCCGGAGGGCCTTACACCCCGGCCCTGGTGAAAAGCATTTATAAGGTTAGCGGCCTGGCGGCGGTATGCCAGGAGGAACAGGTGCCCCTGTACACCGCCTGCGAGAGCGCTGCGGCGCCCGCCGCCGGGGGAGCCGCGGCCAAGGAATTCACCCTGCTGCGCCCGGTGCTGGAGGCGGACGTGCTGATCGACCTGCCCAAGCTCAAGACCCACATGATGACCGGCCTTTCGGCCGCCACAAAAAATTTGTTCGGGTGCATCCCCGGCCTGCAGAAGGCCGAGTGGCACATGCGCCTGCCGGAGAAAGAGCGCTTTGGCGAGATGCTGGTGGATCTTCTGGAAACCGTGAAGCCAGCCTTTGCGGTGCTGGACGCGGTGGTGGCCCACGAGGGCGACGGGCCCAGCGGCGGCACGCCGCGCCCGGTGGGGTTTGTGGCGGCGGCCGGGGACCTTTTGCAGATGGATCTTGCCCTGTGCGCCATGGTGGGGCTGCAGCCGGCCCAGGTGCCCTATCTTTCCGCCGCCATGCGGCGGGGCCTGTGCGCGGAGCGGTTCGACCCGGCCAAGGCGGCGGGCGAGGCAGAGCTGTTTGCGCCGATCGACGGGTTTAAGCTGCCCTCCAGCTGGGGCAGCGTGGATTTTGCGGACAACGCGCCCCGGCCCATCCGCTGGGCGGTGCCTGCGGTGCAGCGGGCCATCGCGCCCCGCCCGGTGATCGACAGAGCGGGCTGCATCGGCTGCGGCCAGTGCGCCACGATTTGCCCGCAGAAGACCGTCCGGCTGGAGGAGGGCAGGGCGCGGATCCTGCCCAAGCGGTGCATCCGGTGCTTTTGCTGCCACGAGATCTGCCCGGTGGGGGCCATTGGCACCAAGCGCTTTTTCATCTTTCAAAAACTGTGAGGTGTTTTGCATGAAGCAGGTCACGGTGCTGGCCCCGGCAAAGCTGAACCTGACCCTGGACGTGACCGGCCTTTTGCCGGGCGGCTACCACGCGCTGGATATGCTGATGCAGACCATCACCCTGCACGAGCGGGTGATCCTGCGCAAAAGCCAGGGGCTTTTGCTGCGGCTGCCGGGCAGCCGCGTGCCCCCGAACGACAAAAACACCGCCATCAAGGCGGCGCTGGCGTTTTTTCATTACACGGGCCTTTTGGCCGGGGCGGATATGGAAGTACATAAGGCGACCCCGGTGCGGGCGGGCATGGCGGGCGGCTCGGCCGACGCCGCGGCCGTGCTGGTGGGGCTGAACGAACTGTACGCGGCGCGGCTTTCCATGAGCGAGCTGTGCGCGCTGGGGGCAACGATCGGGGCGGACGTGCCCTTCGCCCTTTTGGGCGGCACCTGCCGGGTGCAGGGCAAGGGGGACATGCTGAAGCCCCTGCCCCCCTGCCCGGACTGCTGGTTTGTGGCGGTGATGCCCAGCGTGGGGGTTTCGACCCCGGAGGCCTTTGCCGCTTACGATGAGGTGGGCAGCACGGCGCACCCCAGCGCGGACGCCGCCGAGGCGGCGGTGGCGGCGGGGGATCTGCGCGCCCTGTGCGGCGCCATGGGCAACGCGCTGGAGGAGTGCAGCGGCGCCGCCGAAACGCCCCACATCAAAAAGCTGCTCACCGAACACGGCGCCCTGGCCAGCCTGATGACCGGCAGCGGCGCGGCGGTGTTCGGGGTGTTTGACCGGCAGCAGGCCGCCGCTGCCGCCGCCGCGGCGCTGCGGAGGGAGTACCGCCAGGTATACCTGGCGCAGCCGGACCGGGGCGGCGCGCGGGTGATCCATCCGCCCCGAAAAACGAAAGCCTGAATAAAACCCAAAAAGCACGCCTATACTTTTGGCAGATGTTACCAGTGGCAACGGATGACCAAAAGAGAGGACGTGCTTTTTATGTTTTTGAAAAAATTTGCCCCCCCGCGCCGGGCGGTGCTGGAGGCCAGCGTGGGCCTGGGGCTTTTGCTTGCCGTGTTACTTACCTGCCGCTTTTCCAGCTTTGCGGCCGTGGCCGCCAGCGTGCGTGCCGACACCCTGCGCCTGCACGTACAGGCGAACTCGAACGGGCCGGACGACCAGCTGCTGAAATTCCGGGTGCGGGACGCGGTGCTGGAAACGGCGGGGCGGCTGTTCGGCGGCGAGGCGGACAAGGCGGCCGCGCTGGAAGTGGCCCGGGCCAGCCTGCCCCAGATCCAGATGGCGGCGGAAAAAGCGGTGGCCGAGGCGGGCAGCAGCCTGCCGGTGCGGGTGTATGTGACCAACATGTATTTTGACACCACCGGCTACGCGGACTTTACCCTGCCGGCGGGCCGGTACGATGCGGTGCGGGTGGAGCTGGGCGCGCACGCGGGCAAAAATTGGTTCTGCGTGTTATACCCCGGCTTGTGCCTGCCCGCCGCCGGGGGCGAGGCGGCCTACCCCACCGCCGCCGAGCAGCAGCTCATTCAGGAGGGCAGCCCCTATGAGATCCGCTTTGCGGCGCTGGAATGGTGGGAGCGGGTGAGCGGACAGGCCGATTGAGGCGGCAACAGCAAAAACAAGCCCCGCGCCGATTCCGGCGCGGGGCTTGTTGGCAGACTGCTTAAACGCTTTGGGCGGCCGGCTATTTGCGGCGGTTTTGGAACAGGGCATTGATCACCAGCACGGCCGCGCCGCAGGCGATGCCGCCCACCGGGAACAGCCACCAGAGTTCCCGCCAGGCATAACGGCTGCCGTCCATGGCGGCGAGGCCCACGTAGAGCGCGGCGGCCACCAGCATGATGCTGCCGCAGGCCGCGCCGATGAGCGCCTCCTGCTTTTTTTCGGCGGGGGTAGGGGAATTTTCGCGGTTGTAGGCCTCCAGGTCGTATTTCGATTTTTGAATGCCCGCCCAGGCCAGAACCGCCGCGCAGCCGCCCAGGACCAGCAAAAACACGGCCAGCAGCCAGCAGGAATAGCTCAGCCCGAAGCCCCGGCTTTCGAGAAGAGAGCCGACCACCAGCAGAAGGATCACATCCGCCAGGATGAGCGCCACCGGCGCGGCGATGAGCCAGACAAACTTTTGGTCGTAGCGGTCGATCTGCTGCTGGGTGTAGAAGGGCTCCAGCTTGGGGTGTTTTTTGCAGAAATTTCCGTGCTGGATGCCGTGCACGATAAAGATCACGGCCGCCAGCAGGATGAACAGCATAAAGCCGCCCACCCCCACGCCTTCCATGGCTTTGTCCCACAGAAAATACAGGCGCAGCCCCTCAAAGGCCATCAGGAAAGCCACGCCGGCCAGCACCAGGGCCACCCCCAGGGCGATGGCCCGCGCAAAGCGGTCCATATGGGCGTCGTAGCCGGCGGTATCGGCGGCGAAAGAGCGCTCGGCGCTGCCCCGCAGCAGGGTGTCGAGGCTGACGCCGAACACTTCGCAGAGGGTGAGCAGGGTATTCATTTCGGGCCAGGCGGCACCGCTCTCCCACTTGCTGATGCTTTGCCGGCTGACGCCCAGCTGTTCGGCCAGGGCCTCCTGGCTGAGGTCTTTTTGTTTGCGCAGGAATTGAAGATTGCGGGCCAGCGCGCCGCCCATGTTTTGATTTGCCATTGCAGTTTCATCCATTTCCAGTTCCTCCCGGTAGTTTGTGCCTTTATTTTACCGGGGCACGCCGCCGCCCGCTACCGATTTGGGGTTGCTTTTTGAGAAAAACGCCGCCCGTTTGGGTTGCGGAGCGGCAATTTGGGCGGCTTTATGGATATTATACCACAGAGGGGCGGGGTTTCACCCCCCCTGCGGGCGGCGCATACACTGGGGGCAAGGAGGGATGCTGTTTATGGCAACCATTGATGTAATCGCAGCCGCCTTGCCCCCTTATTACGGCACGGCGTTGAGAAGTGGCAGCAGCGGCCCGGACGTGGCGCAGTTGCAAACCTGGCTGAATGGGGTGCGCAGCCGCTGGCCCCAGCTGCCCAGCCTGACGGTGGACGGCAGGTACGGCAGCGCCACGGCCAGGGCGGTGGCCGAGTTCCAGACCCTGACCGGCCTTTCGGTGGACGGCGTTGCCGGCGCCAATACCTGGAACATGGCCTACAACCAGTACGCGGCCCTGCACGGCGCGGGCGAAATCTACCCGGGCATGGTGACCCGGCAGGGCACACGGGGCGCGGTGGTGAAAAGCCTGCAGCAAAAACTGAATCTGCTGCGGCAGCTTTACCCCGCGATCCAATCCATTTCCAACGACGGCATTTTCGGTTCCGGCACGGCGGAGGCGCTGCGCCGCTTCCAGGCGCAGTTCGGCCTTTCCGCCGATGCGGCCATGGGCCCCGCGACGTATGAAAAGCTGAGAGATGTGATCGTGGGGATCGGCTCGAGGCAGCCCGTGCACGTGGACCCGCGCTACCCGGGCTACGTGCTGCAGCGGGGGTCTTCGGGCGACCCGGTGCGCTTTGTGCAGAGCTACCTTTCGGCCCTGGGCGGGAGCATCCCCAAGCTCACCATCGACGGCAAGTTCGGCGCGGCCACCCAGAACGCGGTGAGCGTGTTCCAGGCACAGCATGGCCTGAAGGTGGACGGCAAGGTGGGCCCCGCCACCTGGAGCGCCCTGGTGGACGCCTTCAACGCGACCCTGTAACAGACCCGGCCCCTGCAGAGGGGGCGCGGCGGGCGCTTTGCCCGCCGCGCCCTTTTGTTTTGCTTGAAGGACCCGGCAAAATACAGTATAATGGGGGCAGAAAAGCGGCGGGGAGGCGAAGCGCTTGGCGGATTCGCAGATCACCAAAAAGGCGTTGGGCGACGGGCTCAAGGAATTGGTGCGGAAAAAGGGTTTTGACAAGGTTTCGGTCGGGGACATCACGGGCGCCTGCGGAATGGGCCGCCAGAGCTTTTATTACCACTTTCAGGACAAGTTCGAGCTGCTGGAATGGGTGTATTATCAGGACGCCTTCGCGCCCCTGTGCGAGGGCATTACCCTGCAGAACTGGCCCATGAAGCTGCGGGCCATGCTGGACCGGATGTACGACGAGCGCAAATTTTACGTGGCGGCCATCAAGGCGCAGCCTGGACATTTTTCCGAGAGTTTGTCCCGCATTTTGGAGGCGCTGTTTTTGCAGGTGACCGAGCGGCTGGACGAGGAAAACGACGTGGGCGAGGAGCGCAGAAAATTCGGCGCCTCGTTTTATGCGCTGGGCTGCTGCGCCGTGGTGGTGCGCTGGGCCCAGGGCGGCATGCGCGTTGCGCCCGATACCCTTGCGCGGGACATCTACTGCCTTGCGAAGGACAGCGAGCGGGCGGCCATACGGCTGGCCGAGGCCACCGAGCCGCAAAAATGAATGTACAAAAACGCCCGCCGCCGGAAGTATTCCGGCGGCGGGCGCGTTTGCGTTTTGGCGGCGCGTCAGGCTTTGGGGCCGAGGCCCAGGGCGGCCATTTCTTCGCGCATGCCCTCGATGCACAGGGCGATGACCTGGGTGAGGTCGAGCCCCAGCAGATCGCAGCCCTTTTGGATGACCGACCGGTCGATCTTGGCGGCGAACTTTTTATCCTTGAACTTTTTCTTGACGCTGGAGGGCTCCAGGTCGGACAGGCCGCCCGGCCGCATGCGGGCGTTGGCGGCGATGAGGCCGGTGAGCTCGTCCACCGTAAAAAGGCTTTTTTCCAGATCGGTTTGGGGCTCCACCTCGCTGCACAGGCCCCACCCGTGGGACAGGATGGCGCGGATGCTCTCTTCGTCGACCCCGGCCTCGCGCAGGGGGGCCTCGGTGTGGCGCAGATGCTCCTCGGGGAACTGCTGGTAATCGTAGTCGTGCAGGTAGCCCACGGCTTTCCAGTAGGCTTCGTCGGCGCCGAAGTGGCGGGCCATGGCGCCCATGGCGGCGCTCACGCCCAAGGCATGTTCAAACAGATGGGGCTCGGTGGTGGTGGTGTGCAGCAGCTCGCTGGCACGTTCAAAGGTAAGGCCGGGCATGGAAAAAACCTCTTTTCTGGCGTTTTTCCTTATTATAGCGCGCCCGGAGCAAAAAAGCTATCGCCAGAACTCAGCTTTGAGCAGAATGAGCGCGCCGTCCTCGTCTTTGCCGGTGAGCGCGGCGGCGAGCTGCTGCAAAAAAGGGGAGTCTTTGGGCGGGGGCGGGACGTGCTGCAGCGCGGCGGCAAGGTCCGCCAGGTTGCGGGCCGCGCGGGCGGGGTTGCGGCGCTCGCGCCGCAGGCTGTGGGCGACGGCCGCTTCCAGTGCGGCCTGTTTGGCGAGATCTTCAAGCTTCATGGGGCGCGCCTCCTTTGGGGAAGGTTGTTCTTCCCCTTTAGCATACCCCAGTGCGCGGTGCGGGCCAATAGACGATTTGGGGCAGCTGTCGCAATTGGGGGCGGCAAAGCGCGGCAAAGGGGGGGGGCGGCCGCTTGGAAACCGGCGGGGTGGCTAGACGCGGCCGCCCTCGACCAGAAATTTATCCTTTGCATAGTCCAGCGCGAGGCCCAGCAGCTCGTTGCGGCTGCGGTTGGTGGCCCGGGCAAGGCGGTCGTAAAATTCGAGGACCGAGCGGTCGATGCGGATGGTGAACATGACGGGCTCGGTGCGCCGGGAGATTTTCAGTTCGTCCATGAGAAGGGCTCCTTTTGTAAAAGATGAGAAGATGTGGTGCAAGAGTTGGGAAGCTGAAAAAATAGGATGAAAGGAAATGTTATCAGCCTATTTTTATTATATTGTTGATTTGAAATATGGCAATCTATAGGTATATATAGAAATTTGCGAAAAACGAAGAAATTGATTTAATTTTTAATAATTTTTATAGCATAGAGTGTGTTGAAAAAAGATATAACCTGAGAGAAAATGCTGTTGTGGCTTTCTGTGATTCGGGAAACGATGGAACGCGATCAACAAAAATGACCGTGCCCTGTGATGGGGCACGGTCATTTTTGTTTGAGGGAGGGCCGGCTGAAAAGGAGAAGCCCACAAAGGGCCCGCTGCGTTTTTTGAAGTTTTTATGATATAATAGCAATGTTACGATTCAGATGTTTTTTGCAGCCGCTGCAGCGCGCGGCCCCGCCACACGCGGGGCGGCCGGGCGCAGGGTGCGATGCTGCCATAGGGAAAACAGAAAGGGGAGCGGGGCTGTGCTGCAGCTGGTGTTGGGGCCTTCGGGCACGGGGAAATCGAGCTGGCTGTTCGAGCGGGTGCGCGAGCGGGCCGCGCGGGGCGAAAAGAGCCTGGTGCTGGTGCCGGAGCAATTCACCTCGTCGACCGAGAGCCGCATTTACAACACGCTGGGGGATGAACTGTCCGGCTTTGCGGCCAGCTACAGCTTTTCCAGCCTGGCGGAAAAGATTTTGGCCACCTATGGCGGCGCGGCGGTGCGCACCCTGACCGACGCGGGCCGCGCGGTGCTGGTGCGCCGGGCGCTGGAGGCCATGGGGGACAGGCTGGTGTATTACAGCCGGCACCGGCGCAGCACCGCCTTTTGCGAAAAGTGCGCCGAGACCTTGGACGAATTGAAAAGCGCGGGCCTGACCGCGGCCGAGCTGGAGCGGCTGGCCGGGGCCGCCGGGCCGGGCCGGGAAAAGCTGGCCGAGCTGGCGGGGGTGTTCGCCGCCTATGAGGCCCTTTTGGAGGGTGCGGCCATGGATCCCTCGGACCGGGTGCTGAGCGCCGTCGAGGTGTTGGAGCCGGGCTTTTTGGAGGGCCGGGCCGTGTTCATTGACGAGTTCGACACCTTCAACGCGCCCAAGCGCCGTTTGCTGGAGCGCGTTCTGCAGTTTGCCCCCGAGACCACTGTGGCGCTTTGCTGCGACGGGCTGGACGACGCAGAGGGGGGGCTGGGGCTTTTCAGCGGCGCAAAAAAGATGGCGCTGGCCTTGCGGCAGACCGCCCGCAAGAACGGGGTGGCGGTGGCTTCGCCCGTGGTGCTGACCACCGACTGGCGGCACAGCGGCGCGCCGGACCTTGCCCGCCTGGCGCTGCTGCTGGAGGGCGGCAGCCCCGCGCCGGGCGCGGCCAGCCCGGCCCAGCTGACCCTGAGCCAGGCCGAGACCCGCGCGGGGGAGGCAAAGCGGGTGGCCGCGGCCATTGACCGGCTGGCGCGGCAGGGGGTTGCCTACGGGAAAATGGCGGTGATCTGCCGCGAGAGCGAGGCGTACCTTGCGCCGCTGCGGTATGAGTTCCGGCTGGCGGGCATCCCGTTTTTCTTCGACGAGCCCACCACCGCCGAGCACGCGGCCCCCATCCGGCTGGTGCGGGCGCTGCTGGACCTGGTGCGCCGCGGGCTTTCCAGCGAGCGGCTGCTGGCGGTGGCCAAGACCGGCCTGACAAAGCTGCCGGAGGAGCAGCTGTGCGCACTGGAAAACTACGCCTACACCTGGCAGCTTTCGGCCGCCCAGTGGCGCGAGCCCTTTACCCTTTCGCCCGCGGGCTTTGGGGCGGAGCTGCGCCCGGAGGACGCCCGGCAGCTGGAGCTGGCCGAAGAGGCGAGGGCGTGGCTGGTGCCGATCCTGGACCGGTACGCGAAGGCCGGGCGCGAAAAGCCCGCCGAGGCGCTGTGCGCGCTGACCTACCGCACCATGCAGGCGCTGGGCGGGGAAGAACAGGCGGGCGCGGCGGCCGAGCGGCTGAAGCAGGCCGAGGGCATCCCCGCGGCCGAGGAGGCCATTCGGGTGTGGAACCTGGCCAGCGAGCTGCTGGACCAGATGGCCCTGCTGCTGGGGGAAGAAACGCTGCCCGCCGCCGAGTGCGGCGAGCTGTTTGAGCTGCTGGCCCGCACCACCGACCTGGGGCACATCCCCCAGAGCCTGGACGCGGTGATCCTGACCACGGCGGGCCGCATGCGGCTGGACAACCCGGAATTCTGCTTTGTGCTGGGCCTGGCGGAGGGGGAGTTCCCCAAGGCGCCCGGCGAGAGCGGCCTTTTGACCCATACAGAGCGGGACAGCCTGATCCGCCAGGGGGTGGACATGCCCGACTGCTTTGAAAACCGGATGGTGCGCGAGCAGGTGTGCTTTTACAAAGCGCTCACCGCGCCCTCGAAAGGGCTGTGGCTGAGCTGGGCGGCCGGGCCGGGGGCCCTGCCGGTGACCAGCGCGCTGGCGCCGGTGGTGGAGCTGCTGGCCCCTGGGCGCCCTGACCTGAGTATTGCCGATTTGACCGGCACCCCCGCCGCGGCGCTGGATGTGCTGGGCCAGACCTGGGACCCGGAGAGCCCCGCCACGGCGGCGCTGTACGGTGCGGTGGAGGCCGCGCCCGGCGGCGCGGAACAGCTTGCGCCGGTGCGCCGCGCGGCCAGCGCCGAGCCCTACAAGGTGCGGGACAAGGCGGCCATGCGCCGCCTGCTGGGGCGGGACCTGTGGCTTTCACCCAGCAAGATGGAGCGGTATTATTCCTGCCCGTTCTCGTATTTTATGGAGTATGTGCTGAATGCCCGGCCCCGCAGGCAGGCGGCGCTGACCGCCGACCAGAGCGGCAACCTGGTGCACTATGTGCTGGAACAGGCCCTGGCCCGGGCGGGCGAGGGCTTTGTGGATCTGACCGAGGACGAGCTGGCCCGGCTGGCGGCCGAGGTGGCCGAGGAATACGTGAAGGAGAACATGCCCGGCGGCGCGGCCCGGTTCGGCTACCTGGTGCGGCGGCTGGAACGGAGCGCGGCAAGCCTGCTTTGCTACATCCAGGCCGAGCAGCGGCAGGGCAGCTTTGTGCCGGTGGCCTTTGAGCTGGGCATCGGCGGCAAAGAGGGCGAGGTGCCGCCGGTCACCCTGACCACGGCGGGCGGCGAAACCGTGCGGATGGTCGGCAAGATCGACCGGGTGGACGCTTATAAGGAAGGCGGAAAGACCTGGCTGCGGGTGGTGGACTACAAGACCGGCAGCAAGGAGTTTTTACTGGAGGACGTGCGCAACGGCCTGAACTGCCAGATGCTGATTTACCTGTTCACCCTGACCCGCAACGGGAACGTGCGGTTTGAAAACCCGGCCCCGGCGGGCGTGTTATACCTGATGGCCGACCCGGCCCCGGCGCGGGAAAGCAGGGAAAAGGCAGCCAAGGGCCTGGAATACCAGGTGGAGGGCATGGTGGTGCAGGACGAGGCGGTGCTGCGGGCCATGGACCGGGACGCCACCGGCCTGTACGTGCCCCTGAAGTTCGACAAGGCGGGCCACCCCAAGCTGACCGAGGCGCTGGCCAGCCTTTCGGGCCTGGCGGAGTTGCAGAACGAGATGGACAGCCTGGTGCTGCGCATGGCCCAGAACCTGTACGAGGGCGAGATCGCGGTGGAGCCGCTGGCCCGGGGCAAGCGGGGCGAGACCCACTGCGAGTGGTGCGACTACCGCAGCGTGTGCCGCCGCCAGGACGACTGACCGCCGCGTTTGCGGCGGGGATAAAACAAAAAGGGAAAGGAGGCGGGGAGCCGTGGAGTTTACGCCGGAACAGGCAAGGGCCATACAGCACGGGCAGGGGGCGCTGCTGGTGAGCGCCGCCGCGGGCAGCGGCAAGACCGCCGTGCTGGTGGAGCGGGCGGTGCGGCTTTTGTGCCGGGAAGAGGACCCGGTGCCCGCCGACCAGCTGCTGATCGTGACCTTTACGCGGGCGGCGGCGGCCAGCCTGCGGGGCAAGCTGGCGCAGCGGCTGGCGGGCGAGCTGGCCAAAAAGCCGGGCAGCCCGCACCTGCGCCGCCAGCGCATGCTTTTGCAGCGCGCGCCCATCTGCACCATCGACGCTTACTGTTTGCAGCTGGTGCAGGCCCATTTCAGCCGGCTGGACATCCCGCCGGACTTTTCCACCGCGGACGGGCCGCAGCTGGCCGCCCTGCGGGCGCAGAGCCTGGCGGACGCGCTGGAAACCGCTTACACCGACCCGGACTTCTGCGCCTTTGCCGACCTGTACGGCAAGGGCCGAAGCGACTGGCAGGCGGCACGGGTGCTGGAGGCGCTGCACGACTTTTTGAGCAGCATGCCCGACCCGGCCCGCACGCTGGAGGATTTTTGCGCGGCGTGGGAGCAGGCCGGGCCGCTGGACGATACCGCCTGGGGCAAGGCGCTGCGGGCCGAGGGGCGGCGGGGGGCCGAGTGCGCCCTGGCCCTGGCCCAGCAAAACCTGCGGGAGGCCGAGGCGGACGGGGGGCTTGCCCCCTACCTGCCCGCCCTGCGGGCGGACCTGGCGGCGGCGGAGCACCTGCTGAGCCAGATCTCCACCGCGCCCTGGGACGAGATCCTGGCGGCGTTCCGCGCGCTTTGCTACGAGCGGCTGGGGGCGGTGCGCGGGTACGAGGGCTGCCACATGGAGCCGGTAAAGGCCCGGCGGGAGCTGCTGAAAAAAACGCTGGCGCGCTTGCAGGAGAACGTGTTCGTGTGTAGCACGGCGGAATTTGAGGCGGACCGGGCTGCCGCCGCGCCCTTGGTGCGGGCCCTGGCGCGGGCCGAGCGGGATTTCCAGGACCGGTTCTTTGCCGCCAAGCAGGAAGAAAAGACCCTGGAGTTCAGCGACGTGGAGCACCTTGCCCTGCGCCTTTTGCAGACCCCGGAGGGCGAGCCCACCGAGCTGGCGCGCCAGGTGAGCGGCGGTTTTTTTGCCGTGATGGTGGACGAATACCAGGACACGAACGCTTTGCAGGACGCGCTGTACGCCTGCCTTGCCAGGGCGGGGGGCGAGGACCTGTTCTTTGTGGGGGATCTGAAGCAGAGCATTTACCGCTTCCGCCAGGCGGACCCCAGTATTTTTCAGGCAAAGCTGGAGCGCTTTGCCCCCTACGGGCAGGGCGGGGCGCAGAAGCTGTTTTTGGACGCGAACTTCCGCAGCGCGCCGGGGGTGATCGCGGGAGTGAACGCCGTGTTCGGCCCGCTGATGAGCCGGGCGCTGGGCGGGGTGGAGTATGGCCCCGGCGAGCGGCTGGCGCCGGGCTTTGGCGGGGCCGAGGGCTACGGCGGATATATGGGAGGCTGCGAGGTGCGCCTGGTGGAGAGCACCCGCCCCGAGGCGGAGGCCGAATATGCGGCCCGCCGCATTGCGGGGTTGACCGACCCGGCCGGCGGCTTTGCCGTGCGGGACGGCGCGGGGGGCACGCGGCCCGCGCGCTACGAGGATTTTTGCATTTTGCTGCGCAGCCGTGGCAGCTTTGAAGTGTTTGCCGACGCGCTGGAGGCGCGGGGAATCCCGGCGTATGTGGACCGGGCGGAAAACCTGCTGGACGCGCCGGAGGTGCGCCCGGTGGCGAGCCTTTTGCGGGTGCTGGACAACCCCGCCCAGGACGTGCACCTGGCGGCGGTGATGCTGGGCCTTTCCGGCTTTGAGCCGGACGATCTGGTGCGGCTGCGGGCCGAGCGCCCCAAGGGCAGCTTTTACGGCGCGGTGATGGCGGCCGAGGATGAAAAGACCCTGGCCTTTGCCGAGCGGCTGCGGGGGCTGCGGCAGCTGGCGCAGACTGTTTCGGTGGACCGGCTGATGGAGGAGATCTTCATCCGCACCGGGTGCCTGGCCGCGGCGGGCGCCATGCCCGAGGGCCCGGCCCGGCGGGAAAACCTGCGCCAGTTCGCCCAGTTTGCGGCAGGCTGCGGCAAAAACGGCCTGGCCGGGGTGGTGCGCGCCATGGACGCGGCCCTGGCAACCGGCGGCGTGCCCGGCCCTGAGCAGGGGCAGAGCCGGCCCGGCTGCGTGACCGTTATGACGGTGCACCGCTCGAAGGGGCTGGAATTCCCGGTGGTGCTGGCCTGCGGGCTGGCAAAGACCTTTAATAAGGAGGACCTGCGGGCGGCCGCGGTGTTCCACCCCGCGCTGGGCATTGGCCTGACGCTGCGGGCGGGGCAGGGGGGCACCTACCCCACCGCGCCCTACCGGGCGGTGCAGGCGGCCATTGGGGCCGAGGGCCTGAGCGAGGAGATGCGGGTGCTGTATGTGGCGCTGACCCGCGCCAAGGACCGGCTGATCCTGACCGCCGCCGCCAAGGACCCGGCGCGGCTGCTGGAACGGCTGGCGGCGCAGCTGCCCGAGGAGGGCCGCCCCCGGGAATACCTGCTGCAGCGCTGCCAAAGCCCGGCGGAATGGGTGCTGCTGGCCGCGCTGCCCCACCCCGCTGCGGGCGCTTTGCGGGCGGCGGTGGCCGCCCCGGTGCGGCCCGCGCCGGGCGATGCGCCCGGATGGCTGGAGGTGACGGTGGAGGGCGATGCGCCCGCCGCCCAGCGGGCCGAAGCCCGCACGGGCCTGCCCGAGGCCCCGCCCGACCGGGTGCTGGCGCAGCAGGTGGAGGAGCGGCTTGCTTGGACCTACCCACGGGCCGCGCTCGCAGGGGTGCCGGCCAAGGTGAGCGTGACCGCGCTGGTGCACTCGGCCGAGGAGGCCACCCTGCAGCGGCCCTCGTTCCTTTATAAAGAGGGGCTGACCGCCGCCGAAAAGGGCACGGCGCTGCACGCCTTTTTGCAGTACGCGGATTTTGAGGCCGCCAGCGCCGATGTGCGGGCCGAGGCCCGGCGGCAGGTGGAAAAGCGGCTGCTTTTGCCCGAACTGTATGACAAGATGGATTTTGAAAAGCTGGAGGAGTTTTTCCAAAGCCCCGCCTACGCCCGCATAAAGGCGGCCGACCGGGTGCTGCGGGAGTATGATTTCATCACCTCGATCCCTGCGGAACAGGCCGCGCCCGAGGCGGAGGGCGAGCTTTTGGGCGCGCGCACACTGGTGCAGGGCGTGGCGGACCTGGTGCTGGAATTCAGCGACCATCTGGAAATTTTGGACTACAAGACCGACCGGGGCAAGACCCACGAACAGTTTGTGGCGGCCTACCGCCCGCAGCTGCTGATGTATGCCGAGGCGATTGACAGGCGCTTCAAAAAGCCGGTGACAAGGCTTTCGCTGTACAGCTTTGACCTGGGCGTGGAGATCGCGGTGGATCTGGCGTGAAGCGGGAAGAAAAAGGGCCGGGCGCACTGTTAATAGAAAACCGGGCACCCCATCCGCTGACTTGGAGGAAAGCACTGTGGCAATAAGCTGCGCCCATTCAGCAGAAAAACAGCGCCCCCAAAACAGATACGCATTTTGGAGCCGGTACTCCAAAAATATTTTTGCGCACGGCTTGACGGCGGCGGCGGGGCATGCTATACTAACTTGGTAAAGAAAGCAGCAACCGGCTAGCCGCCGTGCTCACCTTGCGGCCCACAGGGCCCGGGTCATACTGAAAGGCCGCCCGCTTTGGGGCGTCTTTGCGTGTGTTTTGCTGAACGCGGCTGCCGAACGGTGGCCGCGTTCGTTTTTTCAAAACTGAAAGTTTTAGATGGAGGTGTGTCCCAATCGCTACGAACGGCAAAAAAGACCTGGAGCTGAATGAAGGCATTCGCGACAGAGAGATCCGACTGATCGGCGCTGACGGCAGCCAGCTGGGCATCGTGTCCACCCGCGACGCGCTGCGCATGGCGGAGGAGCAGGAGCTGGACCTGGTCAAGATCGCACCGCAGGCGGCCCCGCCTGTGTGCAAGCTGATGGACTACGGCAAGTTCCGCTTTGAACAGCAGAAGAAAGACAAGGAAGCCAAGAAGAATCAGAAGGTCATCGACGTCAAGGAGATCCGGCTTTCGCTGAACATCGACACGAACGACTTCAACACCAAGGTCAGCCAGGCGGCCAAGTTTGTAAAGGCCGGCCACAAGCTCAAGGTATCCATCCGGTTCCGCGGGCGCGAGATGGCCCATACCAACCTGGGCCTCGAGGTGGAAAAGCGGTTTGCCGAGGTATTGGCCGAGATAGCGGTGGTGGATAAGGCCCCCAAGCTGGAAGGGCGCAGCATGCAGATGTTCATGAGCCCGAAGCCCAGCCAGCAGCAAAAGTAAGCAAACAAAATCTTAGGAGGAACATAAAATGCCTAAAATCAAAACTCACTCCGGTGCGAAAAAGCGCTTTAAGCTCACCAAAAACGGCAAGGTGAAACGCGGCCACGCTTACCGCAGCCACTTGCTCAACGGCCACGGCAAGACCACCAAGATCAAGCGGGGCTACCGCAAGAACGCCTACGCCGACAAGACCAATGCAGCCGCTGTCAAGAGCATGCTGCCCTACGCCTAAGGGTCTTTTCAGGCAAGATTTAAAATTGACAGTGACTGTAAAGGAGAAATAAACAATGGCTCGTATTAAAGGCGCGATGATGACCCGCAAACGCAGAAAAAAGACCCTGAAGCTGGCCAAGGGCTACTATGGCAGCAAATCCAAGCATTTTAAGATGGCGAAACAGCAGGTGATGAAGAGCGGCAACTACGCTTTCGTTGGCCGTAAGCTGAAAAAGCGCCAGTTCCGCAATTTGTGGATCACCCGCATCAACAACGCCGTTCGCCCCCTGGGGATGAACTACTCCTCCTTCATGAACGGGCTGAAAAAGGCCGGCATCGAGCTGAACCGCAAGATGCTGAGCGAGATGGCCATTCATGACGAGGCCGGCTTTGCCGCCCTGGTGGAGACTGCCAAGAAGGCGCTGTAATACCTAAAAAAGCAACGCCCGCGCACGTGCACGGGCGTCGCTTTGTATCTTGCCGCAATTTTTGGCCGCCCAGCGGCCAGGGACAGATTCGGCCGCGCGTTTTGCCCCTTGCGGGCGGGGCGCAGGGCCTGCAAAAGGGCCGCGGGCTGTTTTTCAAAGGGGCTTTGCCATGCCGGAATGCATCACCAGCCGCGAAAATGCAAAAATCAAATACGCCTGCAAGTTGGGCCAGTCGGCAGCCTTCCGCGCCGGGGAAAACGCTTTCCTCGCGGAGGGCTATAAGCTTTGCCTGGAGCTTGCAAAGGGCTGCCCTTTAAAGGTAATATATTATACCTGCCGCGCGCAGGATAAGTGGCCTGCATTACAGGCGCTGCCCTGTGAACAATACCTGGTGGAGGACCACGTGGCCGAAAAGCTGGCCGGGGTGGAGAGCCCGCAGGGGGTGTTCGGGGTGTTCGGGCGGCCGGCGGCCCGGTTTGCGGACCTGCCGCGCGGCGGGCGCTTTTTGGCGCTGGAGCGGGTGCAGGACCCCGGCAACGTGGGGGCGCTGATCCGCAGCGCCGCTGCCTTTGATTTTGACGGGGTGCTGCTTTCGCCGGGGTGCGCCGACCCCTTTGCCCCCAAGGTGCTGCGGGCCAGCATGGGCGCCGCGGGGCGCATGCCGCTGGTGGCGGCGCCGAACCTTGCGGACGCGCTGGCCGAGCTTGCGAGCCGCGGGGTGCTGTGCCTGGCGGCGGCGCTGGAAAACAGCCTGCCCCTGGGCGAGGTGGACCCGGCCTGCCCGGGCGGCGTGTGCCTGGTGATCGGCAGCGAGGGGCAGGGGCTTTCGGCTGCGGCCATGGCCGCCTGCCAGAAGGCGGTGCGCATCCCCATTACCGACCGGGTGGAGAGCCTGAACGCCAGCGTGGCGGGCGGGGTGCTGCTGTGGCACTTCCGGGGTGCGGGCCGATGACGGGGCAGACGCTGGAATGGCTGTGGCTGGCCCACGTGCTGGGCCCCGGGGCGCGGGGCTGCGGCGGGGTGCTGGCCCTTTACCCCACGCCCGGCGAGCTGCTGGAGGCGGTGGGGCGCGAGGATCTTTCCGGACTGCTGGCCCCGGCGCAGGCCGAGCGGCTGGAGGCAAAACCCGAAAATTTTGAGAAGCTGGCCCGCAGTTGTGAAAAAATGGGCGTGCAGATCGTTACAATGGCAGAGGCCGCATATCCCGCGCGGCTGCGGGGCGTGCCGGACGCGCCGCCGGTGCTGTTCTGCACCGGGGATACGGCGGCGCTGAACCGCACGCCCGCGGTGGGCATGATCGGCAGCCGCCGCCCCAGCGCGTACGGGGTGGAGGCCGCGGCGTGCATCGGCGGGCAGCTGGCTGAAGCCGGCGTGTGCCTTGTGAGCGGCCTGGCCGACGGGCTGGACAGCGAGGCCCACCGGGCCGCGGTGCGCTGCGGCGCGCCCACGGTGGGGGTGCTGGGCACCGCCATTGACAAGACCTACCCGGCCGCCAACACGGCACTGCGCCGCCAGGTGGAGGGCGTGGGGGCGGTGATCAGCGAGTTTGCCCCGGGCGATGTGACCCGCTCGGCCGCGTTTTTGCTGCGCAACCGGCTGATCGCCGCGCTGGCGGACGCGGTGTGCGTGGTGGAGGCGCGGGAGAAGAGCGGCACCATGAACACGGTGGGCCACGCAGAGCGGTACGGCAGGCCGGTGTACGCGGTGCCGGGAGGCATTTTCAGCGAGCTGTGCGGCGGCACCAACCGCCTGCTGGCCGAGGGACGCGCCCGGGCCGCCAGCGGCGCCGGAGTGATTTTGGAGGGGCTGGGCCTTGCCGCGCCCGCCCCGGCGCACACCCAAAAGCGGCAGACACAAACAGAGCCTCTCGGCCCGGCTGCGAAAGAGATGCTGCGGCACCTTGGCCAGCAGCCAAAGGGCCTGGAAATATTGGCCGGCGAGGCCCGCTGCGAGGCGGGCGAGGCGCTGGCCGCCCTGCTGGAGCTTGAACTGGCAGGCCTTGCGCAGAGCTGCGCCGGCGGGCAGTACCGCCGCAAATGAACCCAAAGGAGAAACGCATGTCAAAACTTGTGATCGTGGAGTCGCCTGCCAAGGCGAAGACCATCCGAAAATACCTGGGCGACGGCTACGAGGTGACCGCCAGCATGGGGCATATCCGCGATTTGCCCGCCAGCCAGCTGGGCATCGACGTGGAGCATGAATACGCCCCCCAATACATCAACATCAAGGGCAAGGAAAAAATCATCAAGGAGCTGAAAAGCGAGGCCAAAAAGGCCGACCAGGTGTACCTTGCCACCGACCCGGACCGGGAGGGCGAGGCCATCAGCTGGCACCTGGCCCACATCCTGGGCCTGGATGTGGAGGAGCCCAACCGGGTGACCTTTGGCGAGATCACCAAAAAGGGCGTGACCGAGGGCATGGCCCACCCCCGCACCATCGACATGGACCTGTTCAACGCGCAGCAGGCCCGCCGGGTGCTGGACCGGCTGGTGGGATATAAGCTGTCGCCGTTTTTGTGGCGCAAGGTGCGCAGGGGCCTTTCGGCCGGGCGGGTGCAGAGCGTGGCCGTGCGGCTGATCGTGGACCGGGAAAAGGAGATCGAGGCCTTTAAGCCCCAGGAGTACTGGAACCTGGACGCGCTGCTCTCGCCCCCGGCCAGCCAGAAGAAGTTCAGCGCCCGGCTGTACGGCACCGCCGCGGGCAAAAAGCTGGAGGTCAAGACCGAGGCCGAGGCCAGGGCCATTGAGGCGGCCCTGGAGGGCAGGGACTACCAGGTGACCAAGCTCACCCGGGGCAGCCGCAAAAAGGTGCCCGCGCCCCCCTTCATCACCTCCACGCTGCAGCAGGAGGCCAGCCGCCGGCTGGGGTTCACCGCCACCCGCACCATGCGGGCGGCCCAGACCCTGTACGAAGGCGTGGACATTGCGGGCCGGGGCACCCTGGGCCTGATCACCTACATGCGGACCGACAGCCTGCGGGTGTCGGACGAGGCGGTGGCCGGCGCGAAGGACTACATTGCCGGCCAGTACGGCGAAAAGTACGTGTGCAATTACAAGCGCACCTACAAAAGCCGCAACGCCACCGCCGCACAGGACGCCCACGAGGCCATTCGGCCCAGCGTGCCCGGCCTGACGCCCGAGGAGGCGGAGAAGAGCCTTTCGGGGGATATTGCAAAGCTGTACCGCCTGATCTGGAGCCGGTTCATTGCCAGCCAGATGAGCGACTGCGAGCAGGACACGGTGGCCGTGCAGGTGACCGCGGGCGATTACCAGTTCCGGGCCAGCGGCTATGTGGTGACCTTTGAGGGCTTTACCGCCCTGTACGAGGAGGCCACCGACGAGAAGGAGAAAAAAGAGACCTCGCTGCCGCCGCTGGAGGAGGGGCAGGTGCTCAAGCTGCGGGAATTGACCAGCGAGCAGAAGTTCACCCAGCCGCCCCCCCGCTACACCGAGGCGACCCTGATCCGCGGCCTGGAGGAAAACGGCATCGGCCGGCCTTCGACCTATGCGCCCATCATTACCACCATCATCGACCGGGGCTATGTGGAGCGGGAGCAGAAAAAACTGAAGCCGACCCTGCTGGGCCGCACCATCAACGACCTGATGCTGCAGGAGTTCCCGGACATTGTGGACGTGACCTTTTCGGCCGACATGGAAAAGAACCTGGACCAGGTAGAGAGCGGCAGGGTGGACTGGCGCAGCACCATCGACACCTTTTACAAGGGGTTTGACGCGGCCCTGCAGAAGGCCGAGAAGGACATGGAGGGCAAAAAGGTCAAGGTGCCGGACGAGGAGACCGACGAGGTCTGCGAGAAGTGCGGCCGCAAAATGGTGATCAAGACCGGCCGTTACGGCAAGTTTTTGGCCTGCCCGGGTTTCCCCGAGTGCACCAACACCAAGCGCCTGGTAAAGGACACGGGGGGCAAATGCCCCAAATGCGGCAGCCGGATGCTGCTGCGCCGCAGCGCCAAGGGCCGGGTGTATTACGGGTGCGAGGGCTACCCCCAGTGCGATTTTATGACCTGGGACGAACCGGTGCCCCAGCAGTGCGAAAAGTGCGGGGCAACCCTGTTCAAAAAGGGCAGCCGCCTGTACTGCGCCAAAGAGGGCTGCGATTTTGAGACGCAGGTGGCCAAATGAGCGGGGTGACCATTCTGGGCGCGGGCCTTGCGGGGTGCGAGGCCGCCCTGTGGCTGGCGCGGCGCGGGGTGCAGGTGGAGCTGTGGGAACAAAAGCCCGCGGTGTTCAGCCCGGCCCACAAGAGCGAAAATTTTGCCGAGCTGGTGTGCTCGAACAGCCTGAAGGCGGAGCGGCTGGATTCCGCCAGCGGCCTGCTGAAGGCCGAGATGAAGCTGCTGGGCAGCCACCTGCTGCCCGCCGCGGAGGCCACAAGGGTGGCGGCCGGCGGGGCGCTGGCGGTGGACCGGGACGCATTCAGCGCCGCCGTGACGGGCCTGGTGGAGGCCGAGCCCAATATCCGGGTGGTGCGCGGCGAGGCCGCGGCCATTGATGAAGGGCGGCCCACACTGGTGGCCACAGGCCCCCTGACCGAGGGGGCGCTGGCCGATGAGATCGGCCGGCTGACCGGAGAAAAGCGGCTGGCGTTTTACGATGCGGCGGCGCCCATTGTGACCGCGGCGAGCCTGGACATGGAAAAGGTATTCGCCGCCAGCCGGTACGGCAGAGGAGAGGCAGACTACCTGAACTGCCCCTTCAACAAGGCCGAGTACGAGGCGTTCCACGCCGCGCTGGCGGGCGCCGAGCGGGCCCAGCTGCACGAATTCGACGGGGAGTTGACCGTGTATGAGGGCTGCATGCCCATTGAGGTGATGGCGGGCCGCGGGGCCGACACCATGCGCTTTGGGCCGCTGCGCCCGGTGGGCCTGACCGACCCGCGCACCGGCCACCGGCCCTGGGCCAACGTGCAGCTGCGCCGCGAGAACGCAGAGGGCACGCTGTACAACCTTGTGGGCTTTCAGACAAATTTGAAGTTTGGGGAGCAAAAGCGCGTGTTCTCCATGATCCCGGGCCTGGAGGGGGCGGAGTTTGCCCGCTATGGGGTGATGCACCGCAACACCTTTTTGAACAGCCCCGAGCTGCTGGGCGCGGGCCTGGCCCTGAAGGAGCACCCGAACGTGTGGTTTGCGGGGCAGATCACCGGATTTGAGGGATATATGGAGTCGGCCGCCTGCGGCCTGCTGGCGGCGCGCAGCATTTACGCGGCACTGCAGGGCGGGGCGCTGGGCGCGCCGCCGCCCGAGACCATGCTGGGCCAGTTGGTGCGCTACATCACCAGCGAGAACAAAAACTTCCAGCCCATGGGCGCAAACATGGGGCTGCTGCCCCCGCTGGAGGCGCCCGTGCGGGACAAGCGGCTGCGCTACCTGGCCCTGGCCCAGCGGGCGACGGGAGCCATGGAGCGCTGGGCGGCCCAGACGGAAAAGTGAGCATTCCTGCCCGGCCAAAGGGGCACGGGCGGAAGAAAAAAGGAGCAGGTGAACGTATGAAGATCATCCTTGACGCCATGGGGGGCGACAACGCCCCCGCTGAGATCCTGAAGGGGGCCGCCGCGGCCGTGGCCGCGAACTGGCCGGAGCTCGCCATCATTGCCGTGGGCGACGAGGCCAGGATCCGGGCCTGCGCCGCCGAGAACAACCTGAAGCTGGACCCGGAGCACTTTGAGATCGTGCATGCCGGCGAGGTCATTGAGATGTGCGACGAGCCGGCCAAGGCGATCCGCCAGAAAAAGGATTCCAGCATGGTGGTGGGCCTGCGGCTTTTGGCCGAGGGCAGGGGCGACGCCTTTGTTTCGGCCGGGTCCACCGGCGCGCTGCACGTGGGCGCCAGCCTTTTGGTGCGCACGGTGAAGGGGGTCAAGCGGCCCGCGCTGGCCACGGTGATCCCCGGGCAGAAGCCCTTTTTGCTGCTGGACTGCGGCGCCAACGTGGAGTGCCGCCCCGCCATGCTGGAGGCCTTCGGCGTGATGGGCAGCGTGTACATGAACAAAGTGATGGGCGTGGCCGAGCCGAAGGTGGCCCTGGTGAACAACGGGGCCGAGGAGTCCAAGGGGACGCCCACCTATGTGGAGGCCCACGGGCTGCTCAGGGCAAACCCCCGCATCCGGTTCATCGGCAACATCGAGCCGCGGGACATTCCCTCCGGCGCGGCGGATGTGGTGGTGGCGGACGGCTTTACTGGCAATGTGGTGCTGAAGCTGACCGAGGGGCTGGCGAAGTTCTTTTCGGGCAAGCTGAAGGACATGTTCAAAAAGAGCGTGGGCACCAAGCTGGGCTACCTGCTGGTGAAGGGCGGCGTGGCGGACTTTAAAAAGAGCATGGACGCCGACGAGTACGGCGGCGCGCCCTTTTTGGGGGCGGCAAAGCCGGTGATCAAGGCCCACGGCTCCTCGAACGCGCGGGCCATCCAGAACGCTATCCGGCAGGCGGTACTGTGTGTGAAGAGCGATCTGTGCGGCGTGATGGCCGAAAACCTGGCGGCAGCGCCGGAGAACGAAAACTGAGACCCGCGCCGCCGCGCCCCGCATGCTGTGGGGCGCGGCGGGAGCGGCTTTTACGGGAGGCAGCCCATGCATCAGCTTGAGACCGTGATCGGGTATACCTTTAAGGACCCGAAGCTATTGGAAACGGCCCTCACCCACACCAGCTATGCCAACGAGTCGAAAACGCCCATCCACCACAACGAGCGGCTGGAGTTTTTGGGCGACAGCGTGCTTTCCATTGTGGTGGCGGATCATCTGTTCCACCAGTGGAAGGACCGCCCGGAGGGCGAATTGACCCGCGCGCGGGCCAGCCTGGTGTGCGAGAGCGCCCTGTTCGAGTTTGCCAAGGAGATCGACCTGGGGCGCTTTCTGCGCCTGGGCCGGGGAGAGGAGCGGGGCGGCGGGCGCACGCGGCCGAGCGTTGTGTCGGACGCGTTTGAGGCGCTGATCGCCGCCTTGTACCTGGACGGCGGCATAGAAACGGCGCGGGCGTTCATTCTGCCCTTTATCACCGAGGGCAAGACCGCCGAGGCGGACTACAAAACACAGCTGCAGGAGGTCATTCAGCAGAACCCCGAGGAGCGCCTGCGCTACGAGGTGGAGGGCGAGGAAGGGCCGGACCACGACAAGCACTTCAAAATGGCCGTGTACCTAAACTCGAACCTGATGGGCCGGGGCGAGGGCCACAGCAAAAAGGCCGCCGAGCAGGCCGCCGCCAAGGAAGCGCTGCGCCTGATGGGCCTGGTGGAGTGAGGGGCGGGCGCCCGGGCGGCATGGCACCGGAGGCCCCGGCGGCATGCCGCCTGCGCACACGCCACAGGGAGAAGTTTGATGGGAGTTAGGCAATGGTATTAAAGGAACTGGAAATACAGGGCTTTAAGAGCTTCCCGGACCGCACCAAGGTGAGGATCGGCCAGGGCATCACCGCGGTGGTGGGGCCCAACGGTTCGGGCAAGAGCAATATTTCCGACGCCATCCGCTGGGTGCTGGGCGAGACCAGCTCGAAGCAGCTGCGGGGCGCGGGCAAGATGGAGGACGTGATCTTCGGCGGGACCCAGCAGCGGGGCGCCATGGGCTTTGCCGCGGTGAACCTGACGGTGGACAACTCGGACCGGCGCATCGACGTGGACGCGGACGAGGTGGTGATCGGCCGCAAATACTACCGCTCGGGCGAGAGCGAGTATTCCGTGAACGGCCAGAACGTGCGCCTGAAGGACATCTACGAGCTGTTTTTGGACACGGGCCTCGGGCGGGACGGTTACTCGATCATCGGGCAGGGCCGCATTGCGGAGATCGTGGGCGCAAAGAGCAATGAGCGCCGGGAAATTTTCGAGGAGGCCAGCGGCATTGCCAAGTACCGCTACCGCAAAAATGAGGCGGAACGGCGCCTGGCCTCGGCCGAGGACAACCTGGCCCGGCTGCGGGACATCCTGGACGAGCTGGAGGCCCGGGTGGGGCCGCTGGAAAAGGAGAGCAAAAAGGCAGAGCAGTTTTTGGAGCTTTCGGCCCGGCGCAAGGAGCTGGAGGTGACCCTTTGGGTGGACGGCGTGCGCCGCGCCAAGGACACGGTGCGCGAGCAGCAGCGCCGCTATGAGACCGCCCAGGCGGATTACGATGGGCTGACCGCGGAGATCGAGGGCATCGACGCAGAGACCGAGGACATCCGCGCCCAGATGCAGCGCCTGACCGTGGAGGTGGAGCGCTGCAATGCCGAGATCCGCGCCATCACGGAAGAGATGGCGGGCGCCGACAGCCAGATCGCGGTGCTGCAGAACGACATTGCCCACAACGAGGCGACCGCGGCGGACCTGAGCGGCCAGATCGAGCAGGCGAGCCTGGGGCGCAGAGAGCTGCACCAGGAGATCGCCCAGCACAAGGAGGCCATTGCCGGGCTGGAAAGGGAGATCGCCCGGCTGGACGCCCGGCTGGCGGAGTTGGACGGGCTTTTGCAGAAGATCCAGGCGGAGAGCGAGGCCACCGGCGAGCGCCGGGGGGCGGTGACCGGCGCGCTGGCCGGCCTGACCGAGCGGCAGACCGCCGCCAAGGTGAAAGCGGCCGGCTGCAAGAGCGCCGCCGACACTGCGGCCGAGCGGCTGACCGCGGTGAAAGCCGAGCAGGAAAAGAGCGGCGGAACCCTTGCGGGCCTTGCGGCGGAGCAGGCGGATACCCGCACCTACCTGACCGGGGTGGAAGAAAATGTGACACGGCTGGAAAACATTAAGAACGGCCTGGAAATGAAGCTGGCCAGCCGCAAAAAGCAGCTGGACGAGGCAGACGCCGCCGAGCAGCAGGCCAGCCGGCAGCTGGAAGCGGCCCAGCAGCGCCTGCAGGTGCTGGGAGACCTGGAACGCAACATGGACGGGTACCAGCAGAGCGTGAAGACCGTGATGCGCGCGGCGCAGAACCGGCGGCTGCGGGGCATCATCGGCCCGGTGAGCAGCATCCTGACCGTGGAGCCCGGGTACGAGATGGCCATTGAAACCGCGCTGGGCTTTGCGCTGCAGAACATCGTGGTGGAGGGCGAGACGGCGGCCAAGGCGGCCATCGCCTTTTTGCGGGACGAAAAGGCCGGCCGGGCCACCTTTTTGCCGCTGGACACGGTGAAGGGCACCCACTTTGACGCCGCGCGCCTTTCGGGCAGCGCGCGGGTGGCCTCGGGCCTTGTGAAGTACGACAAAAAGTACGACAACATTGTGGCGAATCTGCTGGGGCGCATCGTTGTGGTGGACGACATCAACGAGGCCTCGCGGGTGGCGCGGGCGCTGGACTACCGCAACCGGGTGGTCACGGCGGACGGGCAGGTGATCAATGCGGGCGGCTCGTTCACCGGCGGCAGCGTTTCCCGCTCGGCGGGGCTGTTCAGCCGCAAGCAGGAGATGGAGGAGCTGCGCGCAAAGCTTGAAACCCTGGCAAAAAAGCAGGCCGCCGCCCAGGAGAACACCGACAGGTGGAAGGCGGAGGTGGACACCCTTTCGGCGCAGCTGACCGCCACAAACAGCGAGGCGATCACCGCCGGGGGCGACAAGATCCGCGCCGAGATGGAGCTGCACCGCATTGAAACCGCCCTGAGCCAGGCCCAGGCTGCGGCCCAGCTGCAGGCGGCCGAGGCGGAGGGCCTGTACGCGCAGATCGAGCAGAACATGAACGAGGGGGCTGCCGCGGCGGCCGAGGAAAAGCGCCTGGCCGCCGAGATCGGGCGGCTGGAAGCGGAACTGAGCGAGCTTTCCGGCAGCGACGACAGCTTTTTGGCGACCCGCAGCCGCCTTTCGGCCGAGTTGGGCGAGGCGCGCATGCAGCGCCTTTCGGCCGAGAAGGACCGGGATATGCATCTGGCGGGCATCGAAAGCCTGGAGAGCCGCCACGGTGAGGCGGGCGAGCGCCGCCGCCAGCTGGAAGAGAACATTGCAAGGCTTGCGGAGCTGAACGCCGGGAGCGCGGCAAAGATCGAGGAGGTGCGCGCCCGCAAGGAGGGCAGCGCCCAGCGTATCCGGGACAAGGAGGCTGAGATCGCGGCGGCCACCGGGCGCCGCATGCAGATGGAGGGGTCCATCAGCCAGCAGACCCAGAAGGTGCGCACCATCACCGACCAGCGCGAGAAGATGAGCCAGGAGATGGCCCGACTGGCCGAGCGCAAGGCGAACGCCGAGGTGGAGTACGACCAGACCATTGCAAAGCTGTGGGAGGAATACCAGCTGACCATGAGCGACGCCCAGCCCCTGTGTGTGGAGTTTGAGAGCGTGACCGAGCTGCGCCGCCAGGTGGGCGAGGTGCGCGGCAAGATCCGGGGCCTTGGAAACGTGAACGTGGGCTCCATCGAGGAGTACAAAGAGGTGAGCGAGCGGTACGGGTTCCTGGCCGCCCAGGTGCGGGACGTGGAAAAGAGCAAGGCCGAGCTGACCCGCATGATCAATGAGCTGTCGGGTGAGATGAAGAGCATCTTCGGCGAGAGCTTCAAGCAGATCAACGGCCATTTTGGCCGGATCTTCCACGAGCTGTTCGGCGGGGGCACCGCAAGCCTTTCCCTTTCGGACCCGGACAACGTGCTGGAGAGCGGCATCGACATTCAGGTGGCGCCCCCGGGCAAGGTGATCAAGAACCTGTCCGCCCTTTCGGGCGGGGAACAGGCGCTGGTGGCCATCAGCATTTACTTTGCCATTCTGGCCGTGAACCCGGCGCCCTTCTGCATCCTGGACGAGATCGAGGCGGCGCTGGACGACGTGAACGTGGTGCGCTATGCCCAGTACCTGCGCCGCATCACCGGCGACACCCAGTTCATTGTGATCACCCACCGACGGGGCACCATGGAAGCGGCGGACGTATTGTACGGCGTGACCATGCAGCAGGACGGCGTGTCCAAGCTGCTGCGCCTTGATTTGGATCAGGTGGACGCTTCGCTGGTATCGTGAGCGGGCGCGAAAAACGACCGAGATAGATTGAGATACATGAGGTAACAAGCCATGGGACTTTTCAGCCGCAAAGAGAAGATGGACGAGGGACTGGCCAAGACCCGCAAGGGCTTTTTTGCCGGGATCCTGGATATGATGAACGCCGGCGAGATCGACGATTCTTTTTACGATGATCTGGAGGAACAGCTGATCCTGGCCGACACCGGCGCCGACGAGGCCGCGCGCCTGGTGGAGGCCCTGCGGGAGGCGGTGCGCCGCCGGCACATCAAAACAGCCGACGACGCGATCGCCGCGCTGAAGGAGATCATCTGCGCCGAGCTGGAACCGGAGGGGGCATTGGACCTTGCGGGCCGGCCGGCGGTGATCCTGGTGATCGGCGTGAACGGCGTGGGCAAGACCACCAGCATTGCAAAGCTGGCAAAGCTGTATAAAGAGCAGGGCAAACGGGTGCTGCTGGCCGCGGGGGACACCTTCCGGGCGGCGGCGGCGGAGCAGCTTTCCATCTGGGCGGAGCGGGTGGAGGTGCCCATTGTGAAGCACAGCGAGGGGGCTGACCCCGCGGCGGTGGTGTTCGACGCCGTGCAGTCCGCCGCGGCGCGGGGATACGATCTTGTGATCTGCGACACCGCGGGCCGCCTGCACAACAAGCAGAACCTGATGAACGAGCTGACCAAGATCAGCCGCAGCGTGACCAAGGCCTGCCCCGAAGCCAGCGTGGAAACCCTGCTGGTGCTGGACGCCATCACCGGGCAGAACGCCATCAGCCAGGCCGCGCAGTTCATCAGCGCGGCGGGGGCCACCGGGATCATCCTGACCAAGCTGGACGGGACCGCTAAGGGCGGCGCGGTGATCAGCGTGAAGCAGAAGCTGGGCCTGCCCGTGCGCTTTGTGGGCGTGGGCGAGGGGATGGACGACCTGATGGAGTTCAGCGCCGAGGATTTTGCAGACGCGCTGTTTGCCGAGGCCTGACCGGACGACATGTTTTGAGACAAAAAGGAGATACGCGATGCTGATCTGTGCCGCCACCGGCAATGCCGGCAAGCTGAAGGAGATCCGGCGCATTTTGGAGGCCCAGGGCCATACGGTCAAAAGCCAGAAGGAGCTGGGCGTTACCCTGGAGCCGGAGGAAACCGGCGCGACCTTTGCCGAAAACGCCCTGATCAAGGCAAGAGCCATCTGCGAGGCGTGCGGCCTGCCCACCCTGGCCGACGACTCGGGCCTTGCGGTGGAGGCGCTGGACGGCGCGCCGGGCGTTTACAGCGCCCGCTACTGCGGGGTGCACGGCGACGACGAGGCCAACAACGACAAGCTGCTGGCGGCGCTGGAAAAAGTGCCCGCAGAGCGGCGGGACGCCAAATTTGTGAGCGCCGTGTGCTTTTACCTGCCCGGCGGCAGGCATATCACCTTTCACGGCGAGTGCCCGGGCCGGGTGGGCTTTGTGCGCCGGGGAGAAAACGGTTTTGGTTACGACCCGCTGTTTGTGCCCCGGCTTGTGGGCCTTGCGGGCGGCGGCGCGCGCCCGAACACCGAGGGCCGCACCTATGCCGAGCTGGAAGCGTGGGAAAAGGACTCCATCAGCCACAGGGGCGCCGCCATGCGCCTTTTGGACCAGCGCCTGGCCGATTTTTTGGCCGGGCCGGAGGAGCCCGAAGCCTGTGTGTTGGCGCGGAGCGTGGGCGCCACCATTGTGGAGATCGATGACAGCCTGGGCTTTGAACGGGACGAAAAATTCGACGGGGACAAACTCACCCGGAGCCTGCGCTGAAAAGCGCGGGGTTTGAGAGGATAAAAAGGAGAAACAAGTTTATGCTTACAAGCAAACAGCGCGCCGCGCTGCGCAGGGCCGCCAACGGCCTGGACCCCGTGTTCCAGGTGGGCAAGGGCGAGATCGACGAGGCGCTGATAAAATCCACCGCCGACTGCCTGGCCGCCCGGGAACTGATCAAAATGAAAGTTCTGGAAACCAGCATGTACACCGCCAGGGAGGCAGCCGCCCTGCTGGCGGAAAAAACAGGCGCCGACGTGGTGCAGGTGATCGGTTCGAAGTTCGTGCTTTTTTTGAAAAAGCGCAAGGATTCGGCCTTTGACGGGCTGTTGTGACAGCTCGGAAACAAAAAATTTGCAGTTTGCTGCTTGAAAAATTGTAACCTTTTTGAAATAATTGAAAAGGGAAAGTCGTTTACACTAGCGTGGAGGGGGGAAAAGGATGAAGCTGCTGCTGTTCGGCGGCACGTTCGACCCGCCCCACAACGGCCATGTGCACCTTTTGCAGAACGCCATCGCCGCGGTGCGGCCCGACCGGGTGGTAGTGATGCCCGCCGGCACGCCGCCACACAAGGCGGCCAGCGCAACGCCGGCCCGGTGGCGGCTGGAGATGTGCCGCTGCTTTTTGCCGCTGCATGAGAACCTTGTGGTGAGCGACTGGGAGATAAAAAGGGCGGGCAAGAGCTACACGGTGGACACACTGGCCATGCTGCGGCGGGAATACCCGGATGCAGAGCTGTTTTTGTGCATGGGCAGCGACATGCTGACCAGCTTTACCGAGTGGCGGGATTGGCAAACGATCTTAAAAAGCGCCGCACTGGTGGTGCAGAGCCGCACAGAGGGCGACGACCCGGAGCTGCAGGCGGCGGCCCGCGCGCTGGAGCCCTATGGGGGGCGGGTGATCTTTACCCGCGCGCCCGCGGTGGAGCTGGCCTCCAGCGACGTGCGGGCCGGCCGCCTGCCGGACGGGGCGCTGCCGCCCCTGGCGGCCGAAGCTGCCCGCAGGCATCACTTATATGGAAGGTGAACCGATGGAGTATTCCGAGGCAGAGCGCATGGTGCGCGCCGCGCTTTCGAAAAAGCGCTACGCCCACACCTGCAATGTGAAGGAGGCCGCCGTGGAGCTGGCCCAACGCTATGGGGCGGACCCGGAAAAGGCGGCCCTGGCGGCCCTGCTGCACGATGCGGTGAAAGAGCGGCCCAAGGCCGAGCTGTTGCAGATCCTGCGCGGGAATGCTATAATAGCGGGGAATGCCGCCGAAAGCCCCGCGCCGGTGTGGCACGGGCCCTGTGCGGCCATTCTGGCAAAGACGCAGTGGGGAGTGGACGACCCGGAGGTACTGGACGCAATCCGGTATCACACCACCGGCCGCGCCGGGATGACGAAAATGGACAAGATCCTGTATCTGGCCGACATGATCAGCGCCGAGCGGGATTACCCGGAGGTGGGCGAATTGCGCGCGCTTGCCGGGGAGAACCTGGACGCCGCGGTGCTGCAGGCCGTGCGATACAATATACGCTGGATGGAGGAGTGCGGCAAGACCATTGACCCGCTCTCCCGCGAGGCGCTGGAAGACCTGGAGCGCAGCGCCCAGGCCCAAAAGAATACGGAGGTCTGACCAATGAATGAACCCAAACAGCCCAGAAGGCTGAATACCTCGGCCGCGAATCACAGCGGCAGCGCCCCGCGGCCCGCGGCCCCTGCCGGCCAGCGCAAGATCAACCGCAGCGGCGCGGCGCCCCAGCGCCCGGCCCAAAGCGCCGCCCCGGGCCAGCGCACGGCGCCCCGGGGAACCTACCGCGCCCCGGCCCCCGCCGGGCATCCCGCGCAGGGCGGAAGCCACGCGGCGCCCCGCCGCAAAAAAAAGAACCACACCCTGCGCAATGTGCTGGTGTCGCTCTTGTGCCTGTTCGCGGTGGTGGCGGTGGGCCTGTTCGGCCTGTACAGGTGGGTGGTGAACAGCATCAGCCCGGAGGGCGGCGCGCCCACCATCAACCAGCTGATCAACACGCCGAACGAATTCAAGGGCGACGTGGTGAATATCCTTGTCTGCGGCATTGACTACGAGGAGGGCCGCGCCTACTCCAACGACGCGTCCTCGAACGACGGCATGACCGATATGATCATGTACGTGAGCTTTGACGTGAAGAACAAAAAGATGAACATGCTGCAGATCCCCCGCGATGTCTACGTGGGGACCGATTACAATACCGGCGGCACCGGCAAGATCAATGCGGTGGCTCTGAAAAACAACGGCATGGAAAGCCTGACCCAGCTCATCTACGACCAGTACAAGCTGCCTGTGGACTATTACGTGACCATCGACATGCAGAGCCTGAAGGAGATCGTGGACCTGTTCGGCGGCATTGAGGTCTATATTCCCCAGACCATCGAGTACAACGGCAGCAAGCTGGAGCAGGGCCTGCGCAACCTGGACGGCGCTTCCGCCGAGTTCTTTGTGCGCAACCGCAAGAGCTATGCCCAGGGCGATATTGCCCGGCTGGACATGCAGCGCTATTTCTACCAGGGCCTGTTCAAGCGCATCCGCACCGCCACCGTGTGGGATTTGGCAAAGCTTGCGCCTGTGGCCTTAAACTACGTGACCACCGATATCCCCATCGACGAGCTGATCAGCATCGGCGTGAGCTTTTTGAAGGTGGACAGCGCGGACATTATGCTGTGTAAGGTGCCCACCTTCGGCGCTGCCCAGAAGTACAATGACCAGTACTCGATCCTGGTGTGCGACGTGGGCAAGACCACCACCCTGCTGAACGATTATTTCCGCACCTACGGCGGCCCGGTGGAGAGCCTGGATGTGCCGACCCTGACCACCGTGGGCGCCTCGACCGACCCGAACGTGCAGTATATGGGCCAGCTTGACACCCAGACCGAGGGCGGCCAGCCGGAAGGCTGAGGGCCCGGAATTGAAAGGAGAAACGATTTTTTGATGGATAGTTTGCAGCTTGCGACCCGCCTTGCCCAGGTGCTGGACAAGAAGAAAGCCACAGAGGTGAAGGTGCTGAAGGTGCGGGATCTGACCGTGCTGACCGATTACTTTGTGATCGCCAGCGGTTCCTCCTCGACCCAGGTGAAAGCTCTGGCAGAGGAGGCGGAATTCCAGCTGGAGCAGCAGGGGGTAAAGCCCCTGCGCACCGAGGGCTATGACTCCAAAAGCTGGATCCTGCTGGACTACGGCACGGTGATCGTGCATGTGTTTTACCCCGAGGCCCGGGATTTTTATGATTTGGAGCACCTGTGGGCCGACGCCGAGGAGTGCCAGGTGGACCTGGAAGCGGGCGGGGACGAAGCGGCGCAGCAGTGAAGTGAAACGCGAGGAGCCAGCCCGGCAGCCCGGGCTGGCCGCTGCTGTTTTTTGCCCGCGCGGGCGCTTTGCCCAAAAGGATGGACAGGCCGGGAGTACCCGGCCCGGAAGATAAAAAAGTTGGAGTGATACCAGGTGAAATACGATTTCAAGGCCATTGAACACAAGTGGCAGAAAGTCTGGGCAGACGAAAAGACCTTTGCGGCACAGATCGACCACACCAAGCCGAAATTCTACGCGCTGGTAGAGTTTCCATACCCCAGCGCCGCGGGGCTGCACGTGGGGCACCCCCGCAGCTACACCGCGCTGGACATTGTGGCGCGCAAAAAGCGCATGGCGGGGTACAATGTGCTGTACCCCATGGGCTGGGACGCCTTTGGCCTGCCCACCGAGAACTATGCGCTGAAAAACCACATCAACCCCGAGATTGTGACCAGGAACAACGTGGCCCGGTTCAAAAGCCAGCTGCAGGCCCTGGGCCTTTCGTTCGACTGGGACCGGGAGGTAAACACCACCGATCCCGCTTACTACAAGTGGACCCAGTGGATCTTTTTGCAGCTCTACAAGCACGGCCTTGCCTATAAAAAGGAAATGAATGTGAACTGGTGCACCAGCTGCAAGGTGGTGCTGGCCAACGAGGAGGTTGTGAACGGCTGCTGCGAGCGCTGCGGCGGCGAGGTGGTGCACAAGGTCAAGAGCCAGTGGATGCTGAAAATCACCGCCTATGCCGACCGGCTGATCGACGATCTGGACGGGCTGGATTTTATTGACCGGGTGGTGACCCAGCAGAAGAACTGGATCGGGCGCAGCCACGGCGCCGAGGTGACCTTTAAGGCCACCACCGGCGACGACCTGGTGGTTTATACCACCCGGCCCGACACCCTGTTTGGGGCTACTTACATGGTGCTGGCCCCGGAGCACCCCATTTTGAAAGACTGGGAGGACCGGCTGGAAAACCTGGCCGAGGTGCGCGCTTACCAGGAGGCCGCGGCCCGCAAGTCCGACTTTGAGCGAACCGAGCTGGCCAAGGAAAAGACCGGCGTAAAGCTGGAGGGCGTGCGCGCCGTGAACCCGGTGAACGGCGCGGAGATCCCCATCTTTCTCTCGGACTATGTGCTGGCCAGCTACGGCACCGGCGCCATTATGGCGGTGCCCGCCCACGACACCCGGGACTACGAGTTCGCCAAGGTGTTCGGCCTGCCCATCGTGGAGGTGGTGGCCGGCGGTGATGTGGAAAAAGAGGCCTATACCGACTGCGCCGCCGGCGTGATGGTGAACAGCGGCTTTTTGACCGGCATGACCGTGGAGGAGGCAAAAAAGGCCATTACCCAGTGGCTGGAGCAGGAGGGCAAGGGACACGCCCAGGTAAACTTCAAGCTGCGGGACTGGGTGTTCAGCCGCCAGCGGTACTGGGGCGAGCCCATTCCCATGGTGCACTGCGAGGCCTGTGGCTGGCAGCCGCTGCCTGAGAGCGAGCTGCCCCTGGTGCTGCCCGAGATCACCGACTTTGAGCCCGGCCCGGACGGGGAAAGCCCCCTGGCCCGCCATGCCGAGTGGGTAAACACCACCTGCCCGTGCTGCGGCGGCCCGGCAAAGCGCGAAACCGACACCATGCCCCAGTGGGCGGGCTCCAGCTGGTACTTTTTGCGCTATATGGATCCCCACTGCGACACGGCTCCCGTGAGCAGGGAGGCGGTGGAATACTGGGGCCCGGTGGATTGGTACAACGGCGGCATGGAGCACACCACCCTGCATTTGCTGTACAGCCGGTTCTGGCACAAGTTCCTTTATGACATCGGGCTGGTGCCCACCGCGGAGCCTTATAAAAAGCGCACGTCCCACGGGATGATCCTGGGGCTGAACCCCCATGCCTTTGAGAACCTGCCCGCGGCCCAGCAGAAAAAGCTGGTGGACGAAACGGGCAGCGAAAAGGCCGCCCGCGCCGCGCTGGTGGAAAAGTACGGCGAGATGGCGGAGCACCCTGTGGTGAAAATGTCCAAGAGCCTGGGCAATGTGATCAACCCGGATGACGTGATTGCCGAGTACGGCGCCGACACCCTGCGCCTGTATGAGATGTTCATCGGCGACTTTGAAAAGGCCGCGCCCTGGTCCACCCAGTCCATCAAGGGCTGCAAGCGCTTTTTGGAACGGGTGTGGGGCCTTTCCGAGATGCTGCTGCCCGGCGAGGGATACCGCCTGGAGCTGGAGACCGCGATGCACCGCACTATCAAAAAGGTGGGGGAAGACATCGATGTGCTGAAAAACAACACCGCCATTGCCGCCCTGATGAGCCTGGTGAACGAGCTTTACGCGGCGGGCGGCGCCACCCGGGACGAATTTGCGGATCTGCTGCTGCTGCTGAACCCCTTTGCACCCCACATTACCGAAGAGCTGTGGCAGCTGATGGGCGGCGAAGGGCAGATCGCCCACGCCCGCTGGCCGGAATACGACGAGGCGAAGTGCACCGAGAGCACCGTGGAGGTGCTGGTGCAGGTGAACGGCAAGCCCAAGGCCCGCCTGAACCTGCCGGTGGACGCGCCGAAGGAAGAGGCCCTGGCGGCCGCCAAGGCCGACCCTGCGGTGGCGGCGGCGCTGGAAGGGAAGACCCTGGTGAAGGAGATCGCCGTGCCGAACAAGCTGATCAACCTGGTGGTGAAAGGTTAAAAGTTTGTGAATACGGCGGTGAAAACTGCCGGCCGGCTGTTTTTTCAGTTGACAGAATGCCCTGAGGCATAGTATAATCGATATGTTGGGTACCCTTCTTCTTTTAGAGGGGGGAACAATGAGACTCCTGCCTCAGGTCCAAGGGAGGGAAGTAAGATGTCGGAAGTTCGCGTTAAAGACGGCGAGTCGCTGGAAAGCGCTCTGCGCCGCTTCAAGCGGTCCACCGCCCGCAGCGGCGTGTTGGCGGAAGTTCGCAAGCGTGAGGCTTATGAAAAGCCCTCTGTGCGCCGCAAGAAGAAGTCCGAGGCCGCTCGCAAGCGCAAGTACAAGTAAACTGCGGCGCCGGAACAAAGGCGAAAAGCGTGCATGCGTTTGGGCGGGTCCGAAAGGGCCCGCCCAATTTTCATTCTGCGGCGGCCGGCCGCGCGTTTAAAGGAGGAATCGGCCCATGCTGTTTACCCCCGAATATCTGTTTTCCAGCGTTGCGGCGATCACCCCGGCGTTTTTGGCACAGCGGGGCATCGCCGTCCTGGTGCTGGATGTGGACAATACCCTGACCGCCCACGGCAGCCAGGAGCTGCCCGCCGAGGTGGCCGGCTGGCTGGAGGCCATGCGGGCGGCGGGCGTGGGCCTGATGATCGCCAGCAACAACAGCGAGGAGCGGGTGGCGCCGTTTGCCGCCCGGCTGGGCCTGGATTTTGTGGGGGGCAGCGCAAAGCCGCTGCCCGGCGGCCTTGCCCGTGCGCAAAAAAAATTCGGGGTTGAAAAGGCGCATATGGCCATTGTGGGCGACCAGCTGTTCACCGACCGGCTGGCGGGGGCGTTATACGGCATTCCGGCACTGGTGGTGACGCCCCGCGCGCCGGACACCCACCGGGGCATTTTGTTCAAGCGCAGGCTGGAACAGCCGTTTTTGCGGCGCTATTATAAAAAAGGGGGAAAGCTGCTGTGAGCGTTTTTTTCGGCACGGCGGGGGAGAGCGAGAGCTTTCGGGCCGCGGGGCACAAGACCAGCCTGGAGGTGCCGGCCTATACCGCGGGCATGGGGCTGGACGCCTTTGAATACCAGTGCGGCCGGGGCGTGCGGCTGAAGGAAGAAAAGGCGCAGGCCATTGCGGCCGAGGCGGAAAAGCACGGTATTTATTTCAGCCTGCACGCGCCCTATTATATCTCCATGAGCAGCATGGAAGAGGAAAAGCGCCTGAACAGCCTGAACTACATCCTGCAAAGCGCGGCCGCAGTGCGCGCGCTGGGAGGCACGCGGGTTATTTTTCATTCCGGCAGCTGCGGCAAGCAGAGCCGGGAACAGGCGCTTGCCAAGGCGCTGGACACCATGCGGCGCATGGTGGCGGCGGTGGACGAGGCCGGGTTCAGCGAGATTACCCTTTGCCCCGAGACCATGGGGAAGGTGGGGCAGCTGGGGACCCTGGACGAGGTGCTGGCGCTGTGCCGGGTGGACAAACGCATCACCCCCTGCATCGATTTTGGACACCTGAATGCGCGGGATCAGGGGTGCATCCGCACAAAGGCGGATTATGCGGCCATTCTGGACCGCATCGGCGAGGCGCTGGGCGACGAGCGGGCGCGCCGGTTTCATGTGCATTTCAGCAAGATCGAATACACCGCCGGCGGGGAGAAACAGCACCTGACCTTTGCGGATACGGTGTATGGCCCCGCCTTTGAGCCCCTGATGGAGCTGTTTTACGAGCGGGGGCTGGAGCCGGTGGTGATCTGCGAGTCTGCGGGGACGCAGGCCGAGGACGCCGCCGCCATGAAGCGGTATTACCGGGAGCTGGGCTGAACGGCCGGAAATGGCGCAAAACAGCCGGTTTTGGCTTTCTTTTCACCCAAAACCCCTTGAAAAACAGGCCGCGTTACGGTAAAATAACATACGGATATGTCAAGAATTTCTTGAGACAATAAAAACATGGAGGATCCTTTATGATTTCAGCAGGCGAGTTCCGCAACGGCGTTACCTTTGAAGAGGACGGCAAAGTTCTCCAGGTGGTGGAGTTCCAGCACGTGAAGCCCGGTAAGGGCGCCGCGTTCGTGCGCACCAAGACCAAGAATGTGATCACGGGCGCAGTGACCGAGACCAGCTACAACCCCAGCGCGAAGTTCCCCTCGGCCTACATTGAGCGGCGCGAGATGCAGTATAGCTACAGCGACGGCGACCTGTACTATTTCATGGACAACGAGACCTACGAGCAGGTGCCCATCAACGAGAAGGACCTGGGCGACGCCTTCCGCTTTGTGAAGGAAAACGAGATCGTGAAGGTGCTGAGCTACAAGGGCAGCGTGTTCGGCATTGAGGCCCCGAACTTTGTGGTGCTGGAGGTGGTGGAGACCGAGCCCGGCGTGAAGGGCAACACCGCCACCAACACCCTGAAGCCCGCCAAGCTGGAGACCGGTGCCGAGATCCGCGTGCCCCTGTTTATCAACGAGGGGGACAAGATCCGCATCGACACCCGCACCGGCGAGTATATGGAGCGCGCCTGAGCTTTTTGGCCGCCCGGTAGAACTGCTACCCGCTGGGCGGCGGCACAGCCGCCGCCCATTTATCATATCCCACAATTCGGGGCCAGGGCGCACGCCCGCCCCCAAAAGGAGGAAAACACAATGGATTTGAACGAGAGAGCTGCATACCTGAAGGGCCTGATGGACGGGCTGGAGATCGACGAGGGCAAGAAAGAGGGCAAGGTGCTGAAGGCTATGTACGAGCTGCTGGCCCAGCTGTGCGACACCGTGACCGACCTGGACGCTGATCTGGACCAGGCCTATGACGAGCTGGACGCCATGGACGAGGATATGGACGAGCTGGAAGAGTATGTTTACGGCGACGACCTTGAAGAGGACGAAGAAGAAGACGAAGAGGACGAGGACGCCGAGGTGGAGTACGAGCTGACCTGCCCCAACTGCGGCGCTGTGACCGTGGTGGACGAGGACACCCTGCTGAACGAGCAGGTGTGCTGCGGCAACTGCGGCGCCGAGTTTGAAATTGAATTCACCGAGTGCGACGACGAGGACTGCGAGGGCTGTGCCGGCTGCGCCGGGCCTGAGAGCGAGGACAAAGAGTAAGCCTTCCGCCTGCAAAAAGAGGCGCGCAAAAGCCCCCGGGACCATGGTCCCGGGGGCTTTTGGTTCTTTTCAGGGGAATTGCCTTACTTTGCGGGGGCTGTTTCCCGCAGCGCGCGCTCCAACCACATGCTGCCGATCTCCAGCGCGGTGTACAGGCCGGATTTGCTGCTTTGTTTGACCACGCGCTCCGGCAAAGGCCTGGAGGCGTCGGTGCTCATGAGCATTACATGCAGTTTGTCGGCCACCTGGGCGCCGCCCTCTTCTTTTGTGGTGAGCACCTGCATGAAAATTACGAACGGGTCGGCCAGGTCGCCGTAGTAGATCTCGCGGCCACAGCGCACCAGCGGCTTGCCCTTGTAGGTCAGTTTTGGGGTGAATGCCATGGTTATGAACCCTCCCATCTAAATCAATACATAATTTATTATAGCACACTGGGAACTGCATTACAAGAAAGCTGGGAGGGATCGGCGCTGAAACGCGTTGTGGACGGCGCGGCCAGGGTCATGAAGATCGCGGCGGGCACAGCGTAGGCATACACCAGCATATAGCGGAACTGGAAATAACTTGGGGAGCCGATCAAAAGCCCGGCCCAGACCAAAAGCATGGGCAAAAAGCCCAGGATATAACGTCCGGCACCCTTGGCCCACAATACGATACAGCAGAATAACAACCCGAAGGCCAGGAGCCCCGGCGCAAAAAAGGTAGCGCGGATCTCCAGCTCGCCGCGCAGGCCGCGCCAGCCTGTCAGGCTGCCCACCAGGTCATGGTATACAACGCCATAGCTGCCGTTTTGTTCATCATAGGGGAAAGAGTAGACGCCCGCATCGTAGCGTGGATCCACGTAACCGCGCGTCACTGCCAGCCAGGCGTTGAAATACCCGGCCATATGCCGGGGTGCAAGCTGCAGCCAGACCACCAGCAGGTCCCTTTTCCCTTGCCAGGTACCGAAGTAGGTACCATTGAAGTCGCTGCTGCGTTTGATGGGATCCACCACGATTGGGTCATATAGTTCGGCCAGGGTATCGGGTGGGATGATGCGGCCCAGGCGCTGCGCCTGCGTTTCGGTGAGCTGGCCTCCATTCTGCAGAACATAGCCCACCTGCTGGAGAGGGAGGGACCAGGCTTCGGCCGTGAGCTGACTGCCGATCCCCAACAAATCGTACACCGGACCGGTAAGGAGTTTTACAGCCAGCAGCAGAGGAAGCAGATGGACGAGCAGCCAGCGGCGGGCGCCGGGAAAAACCAGCAGCGCAAGCCCGGCGCCCAGTGCAATGAGCCAGCCATTGCCCCGCAAAAGGCATATGGCAAGCGTGAGCAGCAGAAAACGCACCCCCACGCCGCGGGTGGAGAGCAACTCGCCGCGACTGGCCGCAAGATCGTAGAGCATGAGGCAGTAGAGCAGCAGGGCGGCATTGAACAGGGGATCTTTCCAGACCACCAGGCTTTGAAAGGCATAGGCGGTGGTGAGGCAGAACAGTGCAAGACCAGCAAGCAGGCCCCATGGCCCGCAGCCGCGCCGGCGCATCCATACCAGGCTCACAGCCAGGGCGGCCGCCACGACGGCCATTTGGAACGCACCGAAGAGATAGGCGCCCAATTCCACCAGGCCCAGCGCGGCAAAGGGTTTCAGCACGAGGCGTAAAAGCAGAGTATAAAAAACGGGCTGAGCATCGTTGAGGCCACCGCCCAAAGCCTGCTGCAAAAGGGATACGGAGTCCACATCCAGGCGCACCGGCCCCCAACACAGGTACACCGGAAACCAAGCCGCCAGGATCACCAGCCAGCAGGGCAGAAATTCCAAAAGCGGACGGCGGCGGGAGGGGACGGCGCAGGGGAGGCGCAGATCGCGCAAAAAACGGCACAAGCCCCAGAATATTGGGAGCCACAGAGCCGCAGCCGCCAGCCACAGCAGCAGAAATGGGAAACCGAAGCGCACAAGCCCCGAACCTGTAACATGAAGCCCTAGAAGGATAAGCCACACGGCCAGGCTGAACCCGGCGCACAGCATCAGCGCCCCGCGCCCGGGTTTTTGACCGAAACCGTGGAGGGAAAGGGCAAAACAGGCCAGAAACAAGAGAACAAAGGCCGCGGGCCGATAGACCTTGCAGGCCCAAAAAGCCCAGCTCACCGCACCGCCTGCGGCGCAGGCCAGAGCGGGGGGGATGAACCGCCGGTTTTGCAAAAGCCACTTGCGGGCGGTATCTGGTATCTGCATTTTTTCATGCTCCTAACCGGGGAAAAAGCAGGTCAGTCGTCCCGCCGGTCCCGCTCGATTTTTTCTTCGTTCAGGGCCACCTTTTGGGCCAGCGCCTTGAGCTTGGAATCCATCTGGCTGAGCCGCACGCTCATGAAAAACTGTTTGATGAGCAGCAAGAAGATGATCGCCAGGTAAACGGCGTTGATGGGGCTGATAAAGCCGAGGCGCGCGGCCACCCAGTAAGCGATCTGGGGGAAAAGGCTCAGCAGCAGCAGCAGGCCGGAGAAGGCGAACCAAAAGATCGAGTCCTCGATTTGGATCTTGGCATGGCGGATGCGCCTGAGAATGAACAGCACGGTGCACAGGCTGCCCGCGATCAGCAGCAGCCGGAAAAACCAGGGATAAATGACCGACATATCAAACGGCATATTACAGGCTCCTTTCCGGATAGGGGGTCACGGTGTCGCGCTTGCGGAACCATTGGATGAGCAGGATGGAGAGCCCCATTTTACACATATATTCCACGCTGCGGGCAAAATTCAGGTAACTGGAGCCCGCGGTGCGCTCGCGCATTTCGACCTGGAGCTCCTTGACCACCGCGCCGTTTTTGATGAGATAGCTGATGGTGTCCGGCTCGGGGCCGTAATTCAGATTTTCGGCAAATTCCTCCACCATGGCGCGGTTGAACATGCGCATGCCGCTGGTGGGGTCGCAGATGGCCCTGCGGGTGGTCAGCCGGATGGCCCAGCTGATGAGATAACTGCCCACCATGCGCAGATTGCGGGGCTTTTTGACCGTGACAAAACGGCTGCCGATCACAATGTCGGCCCCTTGCTCCAGCAGATCCAGCATGGGCTGGATATACTCGGGACAGTGCTGGCCGTCTGCGTCGAACTGGAGGGCGCAGTCGTAACCGTTTTCTGCCGCGTAGCGCAGGCCGGTCTGGAATGCGCCGGCAAGCCCCAGATTGATGGGCAGATCAATGAGCCGGAAGCCGTGCTGGCGGCAGAGCGCCGCCGTGCGGTCCCGGCTGCCGTCGTTGACCACCACATAATCGTATTGGGGGCAGACAGCGGCCAGCTGCCCGACCACCTGAACGATGTTTTCTTCCTCGTTGTAGGCGGGGATCACAATGAGCAATTTTGCCATGAGCGACGTCATCCTTTTTTTTGTTGTTCGCACGCGGTGCGGGCAAGTTGTTCCACCTGGGCGGCCACTGCGTCCCAGGTAAAGAGTGCTTCCAGGCGCGCGGCCGTTTTTTGGGCGGCGGCAAGACGCCACCCCTCGCGGGCAAGGGCGCCGGCGAGTGCCTGGGAGAGCGGGCCGGGGTCCGGCCCGTCCAATTGAATGCCGTAGCTTTCGTCCGGCAAAAGCTCGCTGCTGCCGCCGGTTCGGGTGGTGAGGATGGGACAGCCGCAGGCCGCCGCCTCGAGAAAGGTGGTGGGAAAGCCCTCGGCATAATAGGTGGGCAGACAATAGAGCTGGCTTTGGGCCAGCAGCTGCATTGCCTGGGCATAGGGGACCGACCCCACCAGGTATACGCCGGGGAGAGGCGCCTGCTGCAGCTTTGCCAGCAGCGGCCCGTCGCCTGCCACCACCAGGGCGGCATTCGGGGGCGCGGCGCGGCGGAAGGCCTCGATGAGTTCGGGCACCCCCTTTTCCGGGATGAGGCGGCCCAGAGAAACCACCAGGCGGCAGCCGGGGCTGAGCCCGAGGCGCGCCCGCCAGTCCACCGCGCCCGGCGCGGCGGCAAGCCGGCGGACCTCGGCCGGGTCCACCGCGTTGTAGAGCTGGCCTTCAGCCTGGATGCCAAAATGCCCCAGCCACCCGCATACCGCCTGGCTCACCCCGAAAAAGCGACGGCAGTGGCGCTTTAAAAAGGCGGCCGCCAGATGTTCGTACGCAGAGCCGGCCGCGTTCAGCAGGGCGCTGCCCATGGGGAGGTGGCCGGTGGAATGATCCACTACAAGATGCGGGATACCGCGCCTGTCGCATTGATACGCAGCGTATAAACTCAAGACATAAAACCTGGTGTTGATAATGCACAGGTCAATTTCCTGCGCCCAGACCGGCGCGGCGGCAGCTTTGAGGGCTTTGCCGGGCTTGAGGACCGGAAAGCGCCCCTGCATGAGCTGCCACACGGGCAGGCGGAACACCTCGATCCCCTCCGGCACTGTTTCCCGCTGGGGCAGGCCGGGAAGGGCGCTGGTGACCACAAGCGCTTTGTGACCGGCTGCCGCCAGCCGACGTGCCAGGTTATAGGTATAGCGCTCGACCCCGCCCACGGTGGGCAGGTATTGGGCGGAGAAAAAGCAGATGGTCACAGGCGGCCCGCTCCTTTCCAATAGACTGAAAGGCCGCGCCGGGCGGGCGCGGCCCAAAAGCGCGCAGCAGCGCCGGGGAGGGCTGCGCGTCAGGTCTTTTTGTGTTTGTAGACGAATTCCCGCTGGATTTGGAAGCTGATGAAAAACAGAAATACGTCCACACAGATCTTGATGAGCACCTCGCCGCCGGCGGCCCAGTGGTATAATACGCTCACAAGCAGGGCGGAACAGGCCATCTGCACCACGGCCAGCGCAACGTACTTTGCGGCGGCCATGCCGTGCCCCTCTTTGCTTTTGAAGACCACCCTGTAGTTCAGCAGATAATTGTAGGTGGCCGAGATGATCCGGGCCAGCACGGTGGGCACGGTGATGTACAATGACGCGGGCAGCATGCCGCCCAGCAAGGCGCAGAACAGGGTAAACAGGCAGATGTCGACCACACTGGAGGACAGCGAGGAGAAGAGGAATTTTCCGAACACAGCGTAGATGCGGGCAGAATCGCGCAGGGGATGGAAATGGCTGGTGCGGTTTTCCTCGATGTAGACGGTTTCGATGGGGACTTCCAGAATGGGAACCTCGTTTTCCTTGGTGTCGATGAGCATGTTGCTCTCGAACTCAAAACGCTCGCCCTTGCTTTGAAGCAGCGCGCGCATATAGCCCGTGGGCACGGCCCGCAGGCCGGTCTGGGTGTCGCTGATGGTCAGGCCCACCAGGAAGCGGAAGACCCCGCAGGTGATCCGGTTGCCGAAGCTGGAGCGGGCGGGCACGTCCTTGCCGGAAAAATCCCGCACGCCCAGAACAAGGGAGCCCGGGTGCTGGCACAAAGCCTCCATGACCCGCAGGATGCAGGCGGGGGTGTGCTGGCCGTCCGAGTCGGCGGTGACGCAGCCCACTGCGTTTGGCCAGGTGTTGAGGCAGTAATTGAAGGCGGTTTTGAGCGCGCGCCCCTTGCCCAGGTTGACCGCATGGCGCAGCACCACGCAGCCGTGACGGCTGGCGGCGTCTGCAAAAAAAGGGGCGTATTCGGGGCCGCTGCCGTCGTCCACCAGGACGATGTTTTGGATGCCCGCGGCCTTGAGCTGCTCCAGCAGGCGGGGCAGCTTTTCGTCCGGCTCGAGGCTGGGGATGATGAGCGGCACTTGTTTGTAATCTTGCATGGACAAAAATCCCTTTCTGTTAGCGGGCCACGACGGCCAGGAATGCGTTGAGCAGCACGCCGAGGCCCACCAGGACCGCGGCGTACACAAGGCCGTAGCTGCAGTCTGCCGTGAGGGTGAGGCGCTTTGGCCGCACCGAGAGCAGCAGGGGCAGCACCGGAAGGAGATAACGGCCCTGGAAGCCATAGATAACGGTGTAATAGGTGGGAGTCCAGGAAATGCAGCCCACCACGGCAAGGCCGCAGCAGACAAGCGCAGAGAAAAGGCAGAGGGCTTTGGCGCGCCCGGGCAGAACGATCTGGCCCGGGGAGAGCCACGCGAGAGCCAGGAGGAGGTACAGTGCCGCCACGAAGGTCCAGGCAATGTTTAAATCTTTGCTGGTGTTGAAGTAGCTCAGGGTGCCCCCCACCAGAGTTTTGACGTAATGGTCGCCCAGCTCGACAAGGGAACGGACACACAGCTGCAAAGTGTCCAGCGGGTGGGAGAGAATATAGGGGAGGGTATAACACACCAGGTCCTGCTCGGGAAGGGAGGGGGCGGCCTCGCCGCCGGGGGCCTCAGAGGGAAAGGGCTCCGATGGCTCAGCCTGCTGTGCCTGGCTGGCGGTTTGGCCGCCGGCCAGGCCCTCTGCCGCCTGGCTGCTCACCGCGCCTTCAGCGGCCTGGCCGCTGCCCTGGGTGAAGCCGCCCAAGGTGAGCCCGACCCCGCGCCCGGACAAAAATGCCGCGAGGCACAGCACCACGAAGCCGGCCTTGAGCAGCCTGGAGTACCGCCCCAGCCGCGCGGCGGGGATGAGGAACACCAGCGCGATGAGCGGCAGATACACGAGCTTGCTGGGGGCGATGACCACGCCCAGCACGGCCGGGAGGAGCAGCTGCTCCCAGCCCAGGCGCTCGCGCGGGCCGAAGGCCAGATCCAGCATGACCGCGGAAAACAGAAAGCACAGGGCCAAAAGGTTGGAATCCCGGCTGAAGGAGGCCGCCAGATGCAGGGTCATGGGCAGAAGGGCGGAGAGGGCGAACACGGGTTTTGCCACCGGCGTTCGCTTGACCGCCCAGGCAGCAAGAAAAGCAAAAAACAACAGATTTGCCAGCCGCCCGGCGAAGAGGGCCCCCACAAACCCGACCCGCAGGTAAAAGCAGAGCAGCACCGCCGCGGAACTGACAAGATACAGGGTGTAGCTGTTGTCGGCCTGGGGGGAATTGCGGTTGGGGGTCACGCCCCAGGCGTCGGTGTTGCGCTCGCCCGCAAGCTTTGCCATGCGCTGCCAGGTGAACACGGTGGTATAGCCGTCCTGCAGAAGGGGATCCTGGTCTGAGGGGCGGTGCAGGGATTCGTGCAGGGGGACCTTACCCACCGGCAGATAGGGGTTGTAGGCCGAGCTTGCCAGGCTGAAGCTCTGGTTGATATGAAACATCTCGTCCGGCGCGGCATAGGGAGGAAGAACCAGGTTGTAGAGAAGCCCCAGCCCCAGGATGAGCAGGAACACCAGCCGGTGCAGCGGCAGCTTTTTGCCCGCAACGAACCAGGTGGCGGCCCCGAGAAGGGCGATGCAGCCCAGGGCGATGAACCAATAAAAGGCGGTGAGAAAACCGCCCACCCGCGCCTGCGTGCCTTTGAGGGCCAGGGTGCCGTTTACCGGTTTGCCGTCCGCCGTGAGGGAGATGCCGGCCGGCGCCCCCCCCTCTTCGTAGCCGGCCACAAGGCGGCCCTCGCCGGTGTAATGGGGGGTGAGGGTGACCCGGTAATGCCGCTGCCCGGCGCTGGGCAGTTCCACCGGGGGGGCGAGCCCAAGGGTGGTGTAATAGGCGTCCCAGCCGTTGTAAATGTAGCGCAGCTCACCCTGGGAGCGGGCCAGCACCTCGCCGGTGTCCACGTCTTCCAGCACAAGGTCCAGGGCGCCCTCGGGGGGCGTTTGCACATCCTGGGCGGCGAGCACAAAGCTGAGGGCATACAGATCGCGGTCACAGGTGAACTCCTGCACCAGCTGCTGTTCCACCGGCACATAGCTGTGGAACTGATCGTTGATGGCCCAGCCCGAGCTCTTCTCGCCCTGGCCCCGGATGTTGGTGAGCCAGATGAGGGCAAACACGGAAAACGCCGCGAGGCAGGCGAGAACGCACAGAAGGATGCGCCGGTGCTGTTTGAGCTGTGCGATAAACTGTTTCATAAAGTGTATAAAAACCTTTCCGCAGTTTTGTTTTCGCGCAAAATGATTTTCCAAAACGGGGGAGGTTCAGCCCTGGCCGTAATACGCGCCGGGACCGTGCTTGCGGAGGTAGTGCTTATCCAGCAGATATTGGTCCACCGGGGCGCCGCCCAGCGCGAGGGTGTGGTATGCCATCATGGCAACCTCCTCGAGAATGATCGCATGCTGGACCGCCGCCGCTGCGCTTTTGCCCCAGGTGAAAGGGCCGTGCCCTTTTACAAGGCCGGCAGGGATCGCGGCGTGCGCCGGGCAGCCGGCCGCCAGCACAAGGCCGGTATTGCGCTCGTACCCGGCTTCGACCTCCTCTTTTGTGAGGGGGCGGACGCAGGGCACCGGGCCGTAAAAGGTATCGGCGTGGGTGGTGCCGAGAGCCGGGATGCTGCGCCCGGCCTGCGCAAAGATGGTGGCCCACCGGCTGTGGGTGTGCACCACGCCGCACGCCTCGGGAAAGGCGCGATAGAGCTCCAGATGGGTGGCGGTGTCGGACGAGGGGCGCAGCGCGCCTTCCACCACTGCGCCGTCCGCAAGGCGCAGGACCACCAGATCGGCGGGGGTGAGGGCCTGATAATCCACCCCTGAGGGCTTGATGGCGAACACCCCGGCTTCGCGGTCCGCCTGGCTGGCATTGCCCCAGGTGGCCAGGCAGAGGTTTGCCTTGGGCAGCGCGAGGTTCGCCTCGAACACGGCCTGTTTCAGAGCTTCATACATGGGAGGGTACCTCCGCGCCGAAGGCGGCTTTTAAGGTGGTTTCGAACAGGCCGGCGCCCCGCAGCAGATATTCCACCGCGCCCCGCACCGCGCCCTCGCCCCCCTTTTGGGGGCACACGTAATCGGCCAGGGCCGCCACTTCGGGGGCGGCGTTGGCCGGGCAGGCCACAAAGCCGCACAGCTGCATGGCGGCCAGGTCGTTCCAGTCGTCGCCCACATAGGCGGCCTGCTCTTTGGAGAGGCCCTGCTCTGCCAGAAAGGCCGCCAGGTAGGCGCGCTTATCCTTGCAGTTCTGTACGCACCAATCCAGGTGCAGCTCGGCGGCCCGGCGGCGCACCGGCTCGCTCTCGCGGCCGGTGAGGATCATGACCCGGATGCCTGCGGCGCGCGCCAGCATAAGGCCGGCGCCGTCCCGCACCGAGAACTTTTTCATTTCGTTCCCGGTGGAATCCAGGTAAAGCCCGCCGTCGGTCAGGGTACCGTCCACGTCCAGCACCAGCAGCTTGATGGGCAGCATCCGGCTCACTCCTTTTCGTAATGGCTGGGGGTGACAAAGCGCACGGCGAGGCCCTGCGCGCGGATGGCCTTTGCCATGGCGGCGTTGTACTCGGACCCGCGGGGAGTGTGGTTCTTCATGCGCTTGTCGGCATAGTTTTCGCCGTCGGGGCCGTAGCCGTCGGCGCCCGCGAGGGCCGCCTCCCGGACGCCGAGATCCGCCAGAAGGTGCAGCAGCATGACCAGGCTGTTGCTGCCGAGCTGGAAAGCGCCCGCCAGGCTGTTATAGTCGAGGACATAGTCCGCCTTGCCGGCGATGTTGGAGGTGGCGAGCACCGGGCAGGGCCGGGCGGCGAGCTTTTCAAACCGCTTGCCGCTGGTGAAAAAGGCATAGTCGGCGGAAAAATCCGCGGGGATAAAGTTGGCCGCGATCACCAGCGGCCGCTCGGCGGCGATGTAGGCCTCGATCTGGGCCTTGTGGGTGCTGAGCGAGGCGCCGGGAGCAAGGCAGAGCACGGTGCGGCCCGCCAGCTTTTTTTGCAGAGAGGCGCGGGCGGCAGCGTCGTTGATCCGGTGGTCCTTGTAGGCCGCGTACAGCTCGTCTGCATAGGAGGCGTCGAACGCGGTCTTTTTTTCGGGCGCGATGCGGCTGAGCAGATGGTTGATGTCCCGGTTGGAGAGATCGCCCTTGGAGAGGAAGTGCTCGGCGTAATTGCGGTGCAGGTTGTAACGGGCCGACAGAAAATAGGGGGGCGAGTAGCCCCAGGGTTCTTTTTCCCGGATGGGCAGGATGTGGTCCTGGATGGCGTCCAGCATACAGTCGATGTCATACTGCTTGCCGAAGTTCAGATTCAAATAATCGGCCATGAGCTCGATGCACAGGTTGCCGGGGGTGCGGCCCATGCCCAGAAGGCTGGCGTCCACCGTGACGTCCCGGCCCACCAGGTGCTTGTTCAAAAAGCTCTGGGCCAGGCTGAAGCTCTGGGCCATGTTCTCGTGCAGGTGCAGGCCGAGGGAAATGTCCTTGGCGAGGTTGTTGTCCACCAGGCTGACGATGCGGTCCAGGTCCTGCTGGTGCATGCTGCCGAAGGTATCGACGATGGAGAAGGCAAAGGGGTGGAGCTTATTCACCTGCTCCACCAGCCAGAGCACGCCCTCGTCTGAATAGCCCATGATGTTGATGGGGTTGCAGCTGATCTTATAGCCCTTTTCCTGGGCCTTGCGGCAGAACTCGAGGCCCTCGGTGATGTCGTAGTCGTGGAAGGTGACCCGGATCAGGTCGATGCCGGTGCCGTCCCAGGGTTCGAGCTTGTCAATATCGTAAAAGTTGTGCAGGGCCATGCCGCTGAAGAGCACATTGCGCCGGTCGGCGGGCAGGATGCTTTTGAGTTCCTTGACGGTATTCCAGCGGGTGCGGTCGGGATCGTAGTCCACATTGCGCAGAAAGCCCACTTCCACGATGTCCACCCCGGCGCGGGTGAGGCTGGATACGATGTCGCGGATGTTTTCAAAGCCGAAGTTCCAGTCGTTGATATAGCCGCCGTCCCGCAGGGTGCAGTCCAGCAAACGGATGTTTTGCATAGCGTTGTCCTTTCTGCCGAATGGCAAGGGGCGGCCCGCAGCGCCGCCGGGAAGGGTTATACCGCAAAAGGGGAAAGCGGGGTCACACCGCCCCGCGTTCTTTCAAAATGTTGCACACCACATCCAGGTCCTTGGGGGTGTCTACCGAAACGGTCTTGTAGGGCGAGAGCACCGCGTGCACCGTGTGACCGTTTTCGATAAAGCGCATCAGATCGTTTTCCTCGGCCTTTTCCAGCGCGCTTTTGGGGCTGGCGGCGTAAAAGGCCAGGGCCTGCTTTGAGAACAGCTGGATGCCGGTGATCTTTTCGTATTCGAAATCCAGCGTGCCCTTGGGGTAGGGGATGGGGCTGCGGCTGATCATCAGGATCTCGCGCCGGGCGTTGCAGGCCACTTTTTGGTTGGAGAAGTCGATCACATCCGCCGGGTGGTCCATGCGGTTGGTCACACCCGCCACATAGAATGGGTCGGCGGGCAGCTCGGCCGGCAGGATCAGATCGAGCGCCCGCGGGTCGATGAGAGGCTCGTCCCCCATGATCTGCAGATAAAGATCGGCGTTTAGGCGGGTGCTGACCTCGTGGATGCGGGCGGTGGGGGTATCGTGGTCGGGGCTGGTCATGACCGCCTGCAGACCGAGCCCGGCGCACACCTTTAAAATGCGCTCGTCGTCGGTGGCGACGACCAGGCCGTCGAGGCGCGCACAGCGGCTGGCGGCCCGGTAGACCCACCAGAGCATGGGCTTGCCGAGAATGTCCGCCAGGGGCTTGCCCGGCAGCCGGCTGGACTGATAGCGAGCGGGGATCACGCCGAGAATCTTCATAAAGGGCCTCCTTGCCCCGCTGCCCATACAACGGGGCGGCGGCGTGGAATTTTTCAAAAAAGACAGAAAAAAGGAGGAAATTCAGGTTAAGAGGGCCAGCGCCTGGCACAGGGTGAGTTCCAGGGCTTCGTCCGCCACTTCCAGGCTTTTGAGCACGGTGGACTCCACCGTGACGGCGCGGGCAAAGCGGAAGGGAAGCGCAAAATTGAGCACCTCGCTGGGCATAGTGCGCTCCAGGATGACGGCGCCCGGGAAGAGGGCCCCGTAATCGGTGGCGTCGCGGGGGTGGGCCTTGACAAAGAGGGGCCCACCCTTGCAGTATTCCCCGGCCACAGCCAGGAACATACGCTTTTGGGTGTCGACGTCCAGAAGGCCTTCGGCCGCGAAATCCCGGGGCAAAAACAGCACCGCGCCCTCGGCTGTTTCGGGCAGGGGCTGGGTGAGGAACACCTGGCGGATCAGCGCTTTCTGCGGGCCGGTGAGGGAGTGGAAGAGAGCCGCCTTGGAGTGTTCGGCCAGCTTTTCCGCAAACAGGGGGGTGCGGCGGGCGCACTCGGTTTCTACGGCGGCGACGCCTTTCCAGTCGCCCCAGTAGAGGTATCCATAGCCGATCGCCTGCCGCAGGCGGAACCAGGGCGCCGCCCGCTGCTGGTCAATGAGAGGATGGGAGGGCCGGCAGGTGCTGGCGAAGGTATCCTCGCAGAGGATGTAGGGGATGTGCTTATCCTGGAGATAGCGCCCCAGTACGCTCCAGTCGTTGTGGATATAAACCTTGTCGTAGAGCGCGGGGTCGATGGAAAAGCCGTAATGCTTTTCCACGTTGCGGCGGCCGAGAAAGCGCTGCAAAAGCAGGGTGCGCAGGACGCCCCGTTGGAGAGCGCTGCCGCATTTTTCCTCGTCGAAGCAGCGCACCGAGCCAAACAGGCCGGTGGCGGAGAGCCGTTCGGCCAGGGCCTGGGCGCCGGGCACCGAACAGCTCAGGATCAGATCGGGCTTTTGTGCGGCGTGCATGGCGCGGCACAGTTCCACCAGCACCTGATAAGGGGTATGGCAGAGATACAATTCGCGCCCCATCTTCAGGACTCCTGCCGGCTCTCGATGGTGAGGGGGGGGAAATGGATGCGGCCCCAGCCCGCCGACCACTCGGGAATGGTGAGGTCGGTGTTTACCACCTCGAAGGCGAATTCCTGATTGGGTTTATCCAGACAGACCGAGCTGGCCAGGGTTTTTTCGAAGACGTCCACAAAAAAATGGTACTGCCCCTCGCCCAGGATGGCCGGGTCAAAAGTGACAGTGGTGGTGTAGGTGCGGCCGGGCTCGCAGGGGCCGAGATCCACCGGATGGGTGATGCCCACCGGGCTGCTGTCGCGGAAGTGCAGGTTGAACTTCAGGTTGACCCCCGAGAAGGGCTCGCTCACATGCCATTTCAGTTCCACCCGGACGGGCTCGGTGGTGCGGAACACGCTGCTCTCCTTGCCGGGGAAGTTCAGTTCTTCCAGGAAAAAGCGCACCCCGGAGTTCTGGGTGAGGCGCCCCGAGTCCCGCAGGTCGTAATGGGTCACATTCACATCGGTGGTATCCATGTAAATGGCGATGGCGTCCTCCACGTTGCCGTCGTAGATGACCTTGCCCTGGTTCAGCACGATGCAGCGGGTGCACAGCTGGCGGATGGTGCTCATGTTGTGGCTGACATAGAGCACTGTGCGGCCCTCCTGGCCGGCCACGTCGCTCATTTTGCCCAGGCACTTTTGCTGGAATTTCATGTCGCCCACCGCGAGGACCTCGTCCATGACCATGATCTCGGAGTCGAGATGGGCGGCCACCGCGAAGGCCAGCTTGACGAACATGCCGCTGGAGTAGCGCTTGACCGGAGTGTCGATGAAATCGCCGCATTCGGAGAATTCAATGATCTGATCCAGCTTGGCATCCACCTCGGCCCGGGTCATGCCCAGGATGGTGCCATTCATATAGATGTTTTCGCGGCCGGTCATCTCGTTGTTGAAGCCGGTGCCCACCTCCAGCATGCTGGCAATGCGGCCCTTGAGCCGGATTTCGCCCTCCGTGGGGGCGGTGATGCGGCTGAGCAGCTTTAAAAGGGTGGATTTGCCCGCCCCGTTGCGGCCGATGATGCCCAGGGCCTCGCCCTTGTAAACGGTCAGGTCCACGCCGTTGAGGGCCATGAAGGTTTGGCCGAACAGGCGGGTGTCGGTGCCGATCTTGACGTTGGGATCCTCTTTGCCGCGCTTGCGGGCCCACCAGCTTTGCAAGTCTGCGGTGAGGGTGCCGCCGCCGATCTGGCCGAGGCGATACTGCTTTTTCAGGCCGGTCACCTGGATGACAGGCTCCCGGGTGGTATTTTGTAATGCCATATTTTTGTACCCTCCCGGTTTATACCGTGTCCATAAAGGTTTTTTCAATGCGGCTGAACAGGATGACCCCCACCAGCAGCAGCAGGACGGTGAGCCCCAGGCTCCACCACAGGCTGCCCACGTTTACCGTGCCGCAGCCCAGCAGGGCCTTGCGGAACACCTGCACGGGCGCGGTCATGGGATTGATGTTCACGATCAAGCGCAGGGTGGGCTGGTTGAACAGGCTGTCCATGGAATAGACCACGGGAGTGGCGTACATCCACAGCTGCACGCCGAAGCCCACCGCAATGGCGAGATCCCGGTATTTGGTGGTGAGGCTGGAAACGATGATGCCGACGCCGAGGCCCAGCATCATGACCTGCACCAGCAGGAGGGGCAGGTAAAGAGCCCAGGGAGTCATGGCAATGCGGCCGGCGCCGGGATCCAGGAAGAAAAAGTACAGCCAGAAGCACAGGAACATGGCAAACTGGATGAAAAAGTTCACCAGCGCCGACAGCACCTGCGACAGGGGAGTGACCAGCCGCGGAAAATAGACCTTGCCGAACATGCCGGCGTTGGCCACAAAGGTGTTGGCCGTGTTGTTGATGCAGGAGGCGAACATGCCCCAGAGGGTGTTGCCCGCCATGATGAACAAAAAGCTGGGCGCGCCCTCGGTGGGCAGGCCGGCGATGGTGCCGAAGATCACATTGAATAAAATTGTGGTGATGAGCGGATTGAGCAGGATCCACAGCGGCCCCAGGATGGTCTGCTTGTACATCACGGTGAAATTGCGCTTGACAAACAGAAGCACCAGGTCGCGATAATGCCACAGATCCCTGAAGTCGATATCAAACCAGCCGCTGCGGGGGCGGATGACGGTAGTCCATTCGGTGGATTGCCTTGTTTTGCCCATGGGGACACTCCTTTAGGCGCGGCGGCGCCCGCGTTTTTTAACATCTTATTATAGCACATAACGCGCGAAATGACAAAATAGGTGCGGCGGCCCAGAGAGGCGCGCCGCAAAGCCCCGGACGGCCCGCTATACGGGGGCGGGGCTGCCGGGATGCAGCCTGCGGTGGATCGCGTAGCCCACCCAATAGTGCCGATAGTAGCCGTTGATGCCCTCGCGCTCCTGCCAGGCGCCGATGCGGCGGATGGCCCACAGCCATTTGAGCCGGAAGGGCCAGGCGTAGGGCGAATAGTAGCGCCGCTCAAAAAAGAGGGCGGTGAGCCGGGTGATGGGGGGGCTTTGGAGAACCCCCCTTGCCGCGGCGCGGCGCTGGGCATTGGAAACGCCCGGCTGGGTGAGCAGGGCATAAAGGCCCACGCCCACCGTGCGCATATAATTGTGCAGGATGGCGTATTCATCCTGCTCCGGCATGTGGAAGAATTCGCGGTTTTGCGCTAAAAGCGCTTCGAATACCCGGCTCCAGCAAGCGCAGAAGTCCGGCGGGAAGCGGCGGGACAGACTGCCCGCCTTGCCGTCGTTGTCGTAGAAATAGAGCGGGTCGGGCAGATAGCGAAAACAGCTGCCGGGCCGGGCGGAGAAGAGCGCCCGGGCGTAGCGGAAGACGAATTCCAGATCCTCGCCCATCTCCAGGCTCTCATCAAAAAAGATGCCCTGCTGCAGAAGGGCCGTGTCGAACAGCATGGCCCAAACGGCGCCCAGCTTTGCGCTGATGTAGAGCCGGCCGATCTCGCTGGGCGCAAAGGGGATGGGGGAACTGGTAAGCGGACCGGTGTGCAGAAGGGAGCGTTCGTCTGCATAGGCCCAGAATACAAAATCGCCCGGAAAGGCCCCCGCGGCTTCGGCGGCGGCCTGCAGAAGATGGGGCGAAACGAGATCGTCGGAATCCACAAAGGTGAGATAGCGGCCCCGGGCCGCCCGGATGCCCGCGTTGCGGGCGCTGGAGGCGCCGCCGTTTGTTTGGTGCAGCGCGCGCACCCGGCCGTCGCGGCAGGCAAAGCCGTCGCACAGGGCGCCGCAGCCGTCCGGGCTGCCGTCGTCGATCAGAAGAAGCTCAAAATCCGGGAAGGCCTGCGCCAGCAGGCTTTCCACGCAGCGGGGCAGCCAGGCCTCGGCTTTGTAGACCGGCACCACCACGCTGACCGTGGGGGAAGGGGGTGTTTCCATCCGCGCGCTCCTTTCGAAGAGTTGAGATCACAGGCGCTGCCAGCCCCGGGCCAGCAGATAATACCCCAGCCAATAGCACTTCCAGTAAAGGGCAGGGCGCTGCTCCTGCCAGCGCAGCATCGCCCGGGCCAGGGGAGCGCAGCGCAGCCGCAGGGGCAGGTAAAAATCGGTGTACCAGCGATTTTGGCGGAGCCAATCCAGCATTTCAGCCAGCTCGGGGGACTGCCAGCATTCCGAGGCGGGCTCGCCGTTCTGCTTTGCCAGAGTGAGGCCGAACACCACCGGCCGCAGGATGCGGTTCATGCATTGGGCGATCTGGCGGGGTTCCTGTTCGTAGAAAGGGGCGAAAGCAGATTTTACCCGGTTGAAGAAAGCAAATTGCTTTTGACAGTAGTGTGCGTGGTTGCCCTGCCATTTGGAAACGCTTTTCTCGTTTTCCAGGTTCCAGTAATACAGCGGGGCTTCGATCTGGCGCACGCCGCCGCCCGGATGCAGGGCAAAAAAGGCGGGAAGAAAGCGGGCCATAAAGTCGAAATCCTCGCCGCCGCCCACCATGCCCTCGGTGAACAGGGCGGGCATGGCGCGCAGCACCTCGGTGGGCAGAAGCTTGTTCCATACATAGATGAACAGATCGCTGGCGAAATAGCGCAGCGTTTCGCCGCGGCCAAAGCAGGTGGTGGAGTAGAAGCCGGGCTGGGCGGCGAACGCTTCGGGACTGCGGGTAAAGGGCCACACGATCAGCTGATCGGGATGGGCCTGCTGTTCGGCCAGCGCCCATTCAAGGGTGCGCGGAGCCAGTTGGTCGTCCTGGTCGCACAGCACGACGAACCGGCCTTTTGCGGCCCGGATGCCCGCGTTGCGGGCGCTGCACACCCCCGCGTTTTTTTGGTGGATCACCGAAAACCGGGCATCGCGACGAACCTGTTCGTCGCAGACGGCTCCTGAGCCGTCTGAGGAGCCGTCATCCACCAAGATACATTCGAAATTGGAAAAGCTTTGCGCCTCGAGGGAGGCGAACAGTGCCGGAAGACACTCTTTTACGTTGTAGATGGGCACCGCAATGGTGACAAGAGGGGTGGGCATGTTACGGTTCCTCCTTTCCTTGAGGCGGCAGGCGCCGGAGCGCCCGGAAGCCCCAATAGAATTTGTTTTTGATCCAAAGCTGGATGCGGACGAGGGCTTTGTACCAGGGCTTGTAGCAATTGCGCGCCAGAAAGAACACAGCGCGCACAAGACCGTGCTCCGCACAAAAACGCATGGAGGGCCAGACGCGATATTGCCCGCAGAGGGCCAGGAGCCGCCGGGTGGCGGGCGAGGCGAGATAGCCCCGGATCGCCCGGCGGCGCCGGGCGGGGGAGAGGCTTGTTTCGAAGCGGTAAAGATCCGTGAGGCGGCCGATCAGCGCAAAGAGCTGCGCCTGGCAAAAGGGGCCCCAGCGGCCGGCATCCTGCTGCAGCTGCGTTTCGAAGAGGTCCAGGACTTCGGGCAGGGTTTTTTGTTCATAGATGAGCTTGTCGGGCGAATATCGGCTGGTCACATTGCCGGGGCGCTGCTGTTCATAGCGATACAGCACGTGGGGGATCAGCAGGAAAGTAAGGGCCCCGTTCTGCTGATACAGTGCGAGAAGGTAGCGGGTCACAAAATCGAGGTCTTCGCACCAGCGGAGGGATTCGTCAAAACGGATGGAAAAGCCATTCACCAATTCCCGACTCCACAGCTTGCCCCACACGTTGGCAAAATCGCTGCCCAGGAAAAGTCCGTCCACCGACTGGGGCACCGGATGCGGCTGAAGCGGCAGGGAAACGGGAAATTCGGGACCGTACTTCCAGCATACAAGGGCGGGGGGCGGGGATTCGGCCTGTGCAGCCAGCGCCGACGACAAAAGCTGTGGATGAAGGGTATCGTCGTCGTCGCTGAACACCAGATACTGCCCCTGCGCAGCATCCATACCGCTGTTGCGGGCGGCGGAAATGCCGCCGTTTTTTTGGTGCAGGACCCGGAAACGCGGATCGCGCTGTGCCCACTCGTCACAAAGCGCGGGCGAGGAATCGGTGGAACCGTCGTCCACCAGGATGCACTCAAAATCACGGAAGGTTTGTGCGGCAATGCTCTCAAGGCAGCGGGACAAATAGGCTTCCACATTATAGACGGGAACAATGATCGACACGAGGGGGGAGGACATCCGGCTTCAACCCTTTCCGCGGGCAAACAGGCCCTTGATTGCCTGCCAGCCCCAATAGAATTTGTGTTTGACCCAAAGCCAGCCGCGGATGGTTTTGGTATACCAACGCTTGTAACAGTTTGTGCTGAAAAATACGCACAAGCGCACAAAATCGTGCCGCGCGCAAAATGTCATGGCAGGCCACACCCGGCAGCTTTGACAGAGTACAAGAAAATTTTGCATACAGGGCAGCGCCAGACAGGCGCGAGCCTTTTTGCGGCGTGCCCGGGGAGAAAGCTCGGTTTCAAAGCGCACACAATCGGAAAGGCGGCCGAGCAGCACGAAGAGTTCATGGCGGCAGAAAGGGGCCAAAAGAACTGGGTCGGTGCCGCAGAGCGTTTGAAACAGCTCCAGCAGAGGGGGAAGGGCGGCAAATTCACACTCCAGCTTTTCGGGGAAATAGCTGGTGGTGAGGTTGCCGGAGCGCTGCTGGTAAAAATACAGCACATGGGGGATCAAAAGAAATTCTGCTTTGCCGGTTTTGGAAAGCAGGGCCAGAAGGTAGCGGGTGGTGAAATCCAAATCCTCGGCCCAGCGCACGGCTTCGTTGAACTGCAGGCCCAGGGAGGCAAGCAGCGCGCGGTTCCACAGCTTGGAGCAGGCCGAGGGGAAATTCCCGCCCTCGAAAAGCTGGCCGGCGGTTTGAGGTTCTGCCTGCGCCTGCAGCGGGGAGGAAGACGTGCCGGGAGGGCCGTACTGCCAGCACACTAAAGTGTGGGGAGGGGCCGCTTTTTGGATGGCGAGAGCAAGCTCCAACAGCTGGGGATGCAGGGCGTCGTCGCTGTCGCAGAAGACCACCCACTCGGACGCTGCCGCGGCGAGCCCCGCGTTGCGGGCGCTGGAAAGCCCGCCGTTCTGCTTGTGGATGACGGAAAAGCGCGCGTCGCGCGAGGACCACTCGTCGCAGAGGGCGCCGCAGCCGTCCGGGCTGCCGTCGTCCACCAGAATACACTCAAAATCGCGGAAGGTCTGGGCGGCGATGCTCTCCAGACAGCGCGGCAGCCAGGCCTCGACCTGATAGATGGGAACGACAACGCTCACCTGAGGCATGGGGGTCATCTCCTTACGATTCGTTTTTTCGCAGGCTGCGGTAGCCGGTCCAATAGACATTCGCGTAGAGGGCGGGCCGCGTTTCACAGATATGGAACCACCACTTTATACCGCCCGCCCAGCGCAGGCGCAGAAAGGTCAGAAACAGATTGTGGACCCGCTGCCGGCGGTGCCACCGCCAGATTTCCTGAAGCTCGGGGATCTGCCACAGGCGCGCGATCTCCTGCCGTGGCTGCGGCAGCTGGCACAGCCCGTAGGCGATGCTTTGCAGGGTGGCGCTCATGACCAGGGCGATGTCTGGAGCCGGGTAGTGGAAAAAGGGCTCAAACACCGATTTGGTATCGGCATAGAGCCGCAGCTGGAGCCGGCAGTAATCGCTGAAATCCCGCTGGTAGGTGGCGCCGGTGGTGTGGGTGATGCTGACGCTGTTTGACTGATTGTAATAATAGAGAGGCAGATCGATTTGGCAAATGCCCGCTTGAGGAGATTCCGCAAAGTAAGGGGGACGGAAGGCATTGAAAAACACATAATCCTCAATGCCGTGGGCCTGGATGTCGAACTGGATCCCGTGCTTTTGAAGAAAGGCGCGGGGGTACAGCTTGTTGCAGGCGGAATTGAAGAGCTGCCGGTCGGAAAAATAGCGCAGCAGCTTGGCCTGGGGAAAAAGGGTGATGGGAAGAGAGCCGGATGTGGGAAATTCCGCAGCCCAATCGGCCTGGTCGCTGGTGAAGCGCCAGGTCACCAGATGCTCTGGGTAAAGCTTGTGCGCTGCCAGGGCAAGCTCCAAAAGGCGGGGATGGAGCGCATCGTCGCCGTCGCAGAAAAGGAAAAAGCGGCCTGAGGCGATTTCCATGCCGCTGTTGCGTGCAGCGGAAAGGCCGCCGTTTTGTTTGTGGATCACCCGAAAGCGGGGATCAAGGCGGGCCTGCTGGTCGCAGAGGGCGCCCGAGCCGTCGGGGGAGCCGTCGTCCACCAGGATGCACTCGAAGTCCTGGAAGGTTTGCGCGGTGATGCTGGCGAGGCACTGGGGCAGAAAGGCCTCGACCTTGTAGATGGGAACGATGATGCTTATTTCAGGCATGGCGCCACCTGCTTTCTTTTGTGATTCAGGGACCGCTCAGTCCCGCTGCCAGTCACCGCCCAACAGGTAATAGCCCAGCCAATAAAATTTCCAGTACCACCATTTGCTGCCCTCGAACGAGCGGAACAAAAAGCACACAAGGCTGGTGCTGCCCAGGCGGTAGGGCAGATAAAAGGGCGAGTATACCTTATGCTGCTTCATGCGGTCGAGCAGCGCCGCCACCTCGGGCCGGCGGAGCACGGTTTGGCGAAGGGCTTTGCGGCGGGGCTTTGGGGTGGAGAGGATCCCGTAGGCCAGGGTGTGCAGGCAGCGGCGGTAAAGGGGGGCCTGCTCGGCCTCGGGCGCGCCGTAGAGCCGGTCCATGTCCTGCATAAGGTCGGTGAACATGGTGAGATGGCTTTCCAGAAAGGGCTGGCGGCGGTTGCTGACGCTGGCCTCGTTGCCGGTTTCGTAATAATAAAGAGGCTGTTCCAGATACCACACCCCCGCCCCCGGATGCAGGGTGAACCAGGTGCGGCAATAGGCGTTCACAAAGGGGAGATCGTCGGTGCCGTCCTGGATGGATTCATCGAACAGGAGGCCCTGCGCGTGCAGAAAGTCCGTGTTGAACGCCTTGGTCCAGACATAGTGCATCGTGTCGGTGCGGTAAAAAAGGCCCATCTGCTGCCGGGCATAGCGCCGGTGCGGCCCGCAGGGGCCGGGAGCCATTTCGGCCCAGACGTTGTGGAACTTCCAGCTGACAAGGTCGCAGCCGGCGGAGGGCAGGACGGCCCGGATCGTTTCCAGGGCATAGGGGCTGAGGCGGTCGTCCTGGTCGAGGAAGAGCAGCCAGCGGCCCCGGGCCTCGCGGATGCCGAAGTTCCGGGCGCTGGTGACCCCGCCGTTGAAGGTGTGGATCACCCGGATGCGCCCATCCGCCAGGGCCAAAGCGTCGCACAGCTTTCCGCTGGCGTCCGGGCTGCCATCGTCTATCAAAAGGTGCTCGTAGCTGCCGAAGGTTTGGGCCAGGAGGCTTTTGACGCAGCCCTCGAGAAAAGCAAGGCCTTGATAGACCGGCGTCACGACCGTGAAAAAAGGGCGGTCAGCGGCCATGGGAGTCATCCTTTCTTCCAGGCCGCCAGGGCTGCCTGGATGTTTTGGTAATATTGCGCCGCGCTGAAAGGGGCGGCCGCGGCCTGGCCTGCAAGGGCCATGCGCCGGCGGCGGGCGGGATCGGCCTGCAGGTCCAGGATGGCCCAGGCCAGGGTCTGGGCAAGGGGGAGCACCCCCGGCTGAGGGAAGAGCTGCCCCTCCTGGTAAATCTCGCTGCGATCCACAAGGATCGCCCCGCTGCCCGCCAGATATTCCGGCATGCCGCCCGAGCGGGCGGCGATGACCGGGCAGCCGCAGGCCATGGCCTCGATGGCGGTGATACCCGCCGGTTCCTCCCACAAGGCGGGGAAACAAGCGGCGTCCGCCATGCGGTAATAGGCGGGCAGCCGGTCGTTGGGCACAAAGCCGGTGAATTGGACCCGGCCGCCCAGCGCGGCGGCCTGCCTGCCGAGCTGCTCCAAAAAGGGGGAGGCGGCCTCGGCCCCGAAAAAGGGGCTGCCCACCACCAGCAGCTTGACCGAGGGGTCCGGGATCCGCCCCAGGGCGGCCACCAGCTGGTGAATGCCCTTTTCCGGGCAGGTGCGCCCGCAGAAGAGCAGGACAAAATCCGTTTCGGCAAGGCCCAGTTCCGCCCGCAGGGCGCGGCGCTCGGCTTCGGCCCGGGGGTTGGGCAGAGGGCGGAAAAGGCCGGTGTCGACGCAGTTGGGTACCAGCACCGCGTTTTGGGGGGAGGCGGCGCTGGTGGAAAGCCAGGCCCCGCGCACATATTCGCTGATGGCGAGGGATTTGGAGTAGATGGAATCGAGCACAGGGCTGCCGGGGGTGACCCCGTGCAGGTGGGCAATGAATTTTTCGCGGCCGAGTTTTCGGCTCGCCTGCTGCCAGCCGGTGAGATCGCCCCCCTCGCCGATGTAAAAATCGGCGCTCAGGCGCTTTAAAAAGGCGAGCGGCGCGGCGTACCAGCGGTCCCAGTGGACCGGCCGGCCGCACAGCCCGGAGAGCCGGAAGCACAGGCTGTGAAAAAGGCTGCGCCGGGGCGGGGCCTGGTAGAAAAAGAGGGTGTGGGACAGGGCTGCGGCCTGTGCGGCGGCCGCAGCATCCCACTGGCAGACCACCGCCAGCTCCAGCCCCTGCGAGATCTGGTTTTGCCGGGCCAGTTGCTGGGCCAGGGTCTCCACCGCGCCCCCCTGCACGGCGGGCACCGGCAGGCCGGGGGGCAGCAGCAGCGCGACCCGGGGCTGTTCGGTTTTAGGGGGCAGAGGAAGCGCGCGCAGCGCCCAGCGCCGGGCGCTGAGGGTTTCGGGGAGGGAAAGGCCGCCGAAGCGCCGGAGCAGGGGCAGCAGCTGCCGCATTTCGGCCTGCACAGTGTGCCACCGGGCCGCAAGAGGCCAGGTAAGGGGCGCTGCCAGAGCCTGGGCGCACAGCGCCAGGTACCGCCGCCAGCAGCCCGCCAGGGCCTGGCGGACAAGCGGGGCGCCCAGATCCTTTTCGGCAAAAAAACGGCACCAGGCGGCGTGGGCGCTGACCCCGTCGAAATGGGCGGGGCGCAGCTCTGTGCGGCAGATGCTGCCCTGGCGCAGCCGGTAGAAATAGAGGGGCTTGTCCACGCAGGCCACCGTTTTGGCCGACCAGAAGAGAAGGTGAGCCACCGCGTCGTCCTCGTGCAGGACACCCTCGGGGTAGCGCAGGGTGCGCCACAGCTCGGCTTTGTAGAGCTTGTTCCAGGCCACGGTATAGCAGGTGGAGTTTGGACCGAAAAAACGGGCCAGGAGCTCTTTGCCGGGAAAGACGCCCGCCGCCCCAGGGCGGGTGAGGGCGGGCTGGGGCAGGGGTGCACCCTCTTCGGTCACGTCCTCCACCGCGCACAGGGCCATGTCGGCCCCTGTTTCGGCACAGGCCGTGTAAAGGGCCTTTAAATAGTCCGGATGGACCGTGTCGTCCGAGTCGACAAAAGCCAGGTAACTGCCCCGGGCAATGGCAAGACCGCTGTTGCGGGCGGCCGAGAGGCCGCCGTTTGGCCGGTGGATCACCCGCACCCGGGGATCCCCGGCCGCTGCCGCGTCGCAGAGGGCGCCGCAGCCGTCCGGGCTGCCGTCGTCCACCAGGATCAGCTCAAACTCCGTGAGAGTTTGGGCAGAAAGGCTGGCGAGGCAGGCGGGAAGATAGGCCTCGACCCCGTAGACCGGCACGATCACGCTGACGAGAGGGGCAGAGACCTTTGGCTGGATCATGGCGTGCCTCCTTTTTCTGCGGTCAGGGCGCCGCGGGCGACGGCGAGTTTGTAGCACAGGGCGGGGCTGGCCGTGAAGAGCACCGCCCGCAGCTTTTCAAAGCCGGGCACATGGGGGCAGCGCAGGATGCGCCCCAGCAGCGCGTTCAGCTTTTTTTTGTGGGCGGAAAAGCCTGCTGCCAGCGCGGGCGAGAGCGGCCCCGCCTGCCGCGCGTGCACGTAAAACAGGTAAAACACCTGCCAGTACCGGGCCACCGACCAGGCGGCGAGATCCCCATAGCCGGGCCTGCGGGCGAAAAAGTCCACCCAATCGCCGTACAGGCGCAGGTCGTCGAGCTTTTGGGGGGAGAAGGCCCCCGCCGTCATGCTGCCCGCCCGGACCCGGTAGAGGTAGAGGGGCTCGTTGGAGCAAACAATTTGATGGCCGGCGTAGATGCGGGGCATGATGTTGGCGTCGTCGCCGTAGAACATGGTCTCGTCGTGGCGCACGCCTTGGAACAGGCGCGCGTCGTAGAGCTTGTTCCAGGTGACCATGGAGTACATGCCCCCGTCCCGAAACACATCGTAGAACTGGCGCAGGGCGTCCTGCTTGCCCAGCAGGTCCGGCGCGAGGGTCACGGTGCGGTCGATGGGGATGCCGTTTTCATCGATGCAGGCCGCGCCGCAGGCCGCAAGGGGGCAGCCGCTGCTTTGGAGCATGCCGTACAGGGTCTGCAAAAAGTCGGGACGGAGCAGATCGTCCGAGTCCACATAGCTGATGTATTGGCCGCGGGCGGCATCGAGCCCCGCGTTGGACGCGCTGGCGGGGCCCCCGTTGGGCTTGTGGAGCACCCGGATGCGCCCGTCCTGCGCGGCCAGGGCGTCGCACAGAGCGCCGCAGCCGTTGGGGCTGCCGTCGTCCACCAGGATGAGCTCGAAATCCGCAAAGGTCTGGGCCAAAATGCTGGCCACAGTGGCGGGCAGATATTCTTTTGCATCGTATACGGTGGTGATGATGCTGATGGTGGGCATAAAAGGCCTCCTTTAGGGGCAGCTGCGGCCGCGCAGACGGCACAGGGCGGCAAGGCCGCCCGCCAGGCGGAGCCGCACGCAGGCGCTGTAAAACGCGCGCGGCGCGGCGCTGTAGTTCTGTTTGACCCAGGCCAGCACGGCGGCCCGGCAGTGAGCGGGGCCGAGGGCCCGGGAAAAGAGCGCCCGGTACTGGGAAAATGTGAGCTTGCCGGGCCGGCCCAGCAGCAGGGCGCACTGGGCGGCGGCCACGTTGCCCTGCCGCCGGCGCAGGAGAGAGGCTGCTTCTTCGCCGTTCAGGCCGCAGGCGGACAAAAAGCCCAGCACGGCGGGGCGGGTATAGACCTCCGCGTCTAAAAGGTCGGTGCGCAGGCGGCGGGAGAGGCTGCCGTCTGCCGTGTCGTTGTAGAGGTAGTAGGGGGTGGGATCGAAAAAGACCGCCCCGCACCTTGCCAGCGCCTGCATGTTGAACTGAAGATCCTCGTTGATCCGAAGCGCCGGGTCAAAGCGGAGGCCCCGCAGCAGGCAGGCGCGGTAGATCTTGTTGTAAAGGGCGGCGAAGAGGCCGGTCTCCACGAGGTAATAGGGAAAATCCGCCCGCAGCGAGGCAAGGCCAGGAACAGGCCCGGAGGGCAGGCGGTCCCGCGGCAGGCCGCCCGGCCCGGCAATGCCGAAGAAAAAGAGGTCGGCACCGGCGAGGTGGGGCAGCGCGGCGGCGTAGAGGCCGGGCATAAGCTGATCGTCGGCGTCCACGAATTGGAGATACCGGCCGCGGGCAGCGGCGAGGCCCGCGTTGCGGGCGGCCGAGGCCCCCCCGTTTGGCTGGTGCAGCGCCCGCACCCGGGCGTCCGCGGCGGCCAGCGCGTCGCAGAGGGCGGCGCAGCCGTCGGTGCTGCCGTCGTTCACCAAAAGAAGCTCGGAATCCTGGGGCAGCTGGTCCAGGATGCTGGCCGCGCACGCGTTCAGGGTGGCCGCCGCGTTGTAGACCGGGACGATGACGCTGAGAAGAAGCTCACCCATGCTTTGCCCCCCTTGCCAGCCTGTTCCACACAAGCCCCAGGCACCGGCCCGCAAAATAGAATGGGAAGGCCAGCTTTACGCCCAGGGGCAGGCGCCGCATCTGGTGAAGAAACGGGCCCAGGCCGCCGTACTTTACCCGGTCGATGAAGGGATAGAAGCTGCCCGCCAAAAGGCACCGGCCGAAATGGTATTTGCCCGCCCAGTAGGCGCGGCTGGCCAGGACCGTGTCGAGAAAATCGGCGTATTTTTGCGCGCCGCTTTGGCGGCCGTTGTAGTTTTGGTGGCTGGGATCCGAGCCGGCCACCCGGTAGGCTGCCATGGCCTGGGGCAGCACGAACACAGGCCCGGCGTCCAGATACAGCATGCACAGGGCAAAGTCCGCGATGCTGCGGTTGGCGGTGACGTAAGCCTCGCGCTTTGGGTCGGGGATGCGGAAGATGTTTTTGGCGAGGCAGGCGGTGCAGGAGTAGGTGACGCCCCGCAGAAAAAGCGGCAGCGAGGCGTTCTTGCCCAGGATACGCGGGTCGGCCGGCAGGGTGCCGTAGGTGCTGCCCGCGTCGTCGGTAAGGAGAAGGGTGTGGCTGACCGCCGCGTACTGCGGATGGGCGCGCAGAAAGTCCACCTGCTTTTGAAGCTTGTGGTCGTCGAGCCACCAGTCGTCGCCCTCGAGGGTGCAGACATACTGCCCCCGGGCGGCGGAGAGGCCCTCGTACCAGTTGCGGCTGATGCCCACGTTCCTGCTGCGCAGGCGCAGGCGGATCTGCTGTGGGTAACGGGCCGCGTACCCTTCCAGGATGGCGCGGGTGCCGTCGGAGCCGCAGTCCTCGCTGACATAGATTTCAAAGGGGAAATCGGTGCGCTGGGCCAGGACGCTGTCCAGCGCGTTTGCGATGTATTTTTCCTGGTTGTAGGTGGTGACCAGCACGGTCACCAGCGGCGTTTGGCCCATGGCGGGTCACCTCGTTTCAGGTTGGATCAGAGCCCGGCGAGCACCTGGCGGCAGATGGCCAGCAGCTGCGCCGCGATGGCCGGACCGTTGTGGTCGGCCAGGGCGCGGGAGCGCGCGGCGGCCCCCAGCGCGTCCGCCCGGGCAGGATCGGACCAGAGCCCGGCCAGGGCGGCGGCCAGGGCCCCGGGCGCTTCGGGATCAAACAGGACGCCCTCGGCACCGTGGGTCAGCAGGCTGGGCACGCCGCCCACCGCGCCCGCGGCACAGGGCATGCCCAGCAGCATGGCCTCGCCCAGAGAATTGGGGCTGTTCTCGATGCTGCTGCACAGCAGATAGGTTTCGCTTTTCAGAAACTCTTTCCGCATGGCATCGGCATCCAAAACGCCGGTGTAGTGCACCCGGTCCACCACCCCGAGCCGCCCGGCGAGGGCGGCGAGATAACCCGGATATTCGGCCAGCCAGCGCATGGCCGGGCGAAGCAGGGGGCCTTTGTCGGGCGGGGGCCAGCCCGCTACAAAGAGGGCGGCGTCGGGGAAAACCCGCAAAAGTGCAGGCAGGGCCTCGATGGCCCGGTGCAGCCCCTTGAGCGGAAGGTTGCCCTGGCTGACGAAAATGCGGTGGGGGATGCACCCCTGCCGCCGCCAGCCGCCCGCGTAAAAGGGCTGGCGCAGAATCTCGCCCAGGGGGTAATACTGCGCGGCCGGGGCGTGCTGTTCACAGTAGGCTTTGTCCCACCCGGTGCGGCCCAGCACGTGACGGGCGAGAGCCAGCACCTGCTTTTCCCGCTCGCCCCGGGCGGTGAGGCGCGCGGCCAGCTGGCGCACGGTGGCCCCGCCGGTGCGGCCGGCCAAAACCTCCTTGAAAGGCTGGCGGTGCAGAAAGCGGGGCGGCAGGCCGTCGGCCATATGCTGGCCGCACGGACCTGCGAGGCCCTGGATATAGACCAGGATGCGCGCTGGGTCGAAGCATTGCAGGACCCAGAGGGCGTGTTCGCTCTCGGTGCCGAAGAGCAGCACCAGGTCCGGCCGCTCTTCGGCCAGCGCCCGGGCCAGGGCTTGCTTGCCCCCGGCGGCGGGCAGGGCCAGATAGGCCGTGCCGCTGAGCACCCGCCGCTGGGGCGCGCGCACCTGGGGAGTATAGCCGCAGAGCACCAGCTGCGGCGCGCCGGGAAGAACGGCCAGCTCCTCGCGCAGGGCCTGGACCCAGCTGCCGCTGGCCTGCGGGGGCAGGCCCAGGGCTTTGGACAGTTCCGGGGGCAAAAAGTTCAGCATCCAAAAAAGCTTCATAGGCTTGTCCTTTCCGCCTGCAAAACAGAGCTTTGCCCAAAAGGGGACGGGGGAACAGATCCGCAGAACAATACAGATATACTATACCAAAATGGAGGCCTGTTTGCAATAAAGCCGGGAGAAGAGGCGGGCAGACTGCACCGCAAAAGCAAGCCAGCGCCCTGCAGGAAAACCCGGCGGGAGCGCTGGCTGAAAATTTAAGGATGAGTGGAATGCACGCGTGCCAAATTCAGCAGCGCGGCCAAGGCCAGCAGCAGCAGCAGCGGCGTGAAATTGAACGCATAACGGGCTTTGGTTTCCCAAAAGCTCAAAAAGAAGATCAGCCCCGTCACGCAGAGCCGGGCGAGAGTGAGGGGGCCCGGGGCGGCATTCTTTACAGCCGCTGACACCGCACCTGCCAAAAGGAGCAGCTGCAGCATGTAAAGATAGGCCTGGCAGTAATATATAAGAGGCATATAGCCAGGCTGCCCCTCCAAAATGAAGCGGTGGGTCCAATTGGCGCGCTGGGGCGTGGCCAAAAATTCCTGTGCGTCGTAGAGCCCGTCGCCCCAGGTGATGGCGGCTTTTTGAGTCATGAATTCAGCCAGTTGGGCCGGAGAATAGGAGCGGTAGGTTTGGACAAGCCGTGCGTTCAGCAAAGCCTTGCGCTCCGCCAGAGTGTCAACACTCATGGCGGCGTCAAAATCTGCCTGGGAGTAATTGCCCTCGTCGTGGCTGCCGTAGCAAAACCACAGGGTGAGGGGCAGGGCGAGGGCATCCTCCTCAGCCCAGTCGATAAAGCTGAGCCGCTGCCAGGCGCGATAGCTCCCGAAGAGAAGGCCAAAGCAAAGCACCAGCGCGAGGGCCGCCTTGGCGGCCTGCTTGCCCCCCTTTTCAAGAAACAGCTGGAGGATGAGGGCGGCCAGCACAACCACCACGCTCCCCTTAATCGCGTAGCCGAAAAAGGCGGCCGCCGCCATGCAGGCCAGCAGGGCCAAACGGCGGCCGGGCCGCGGCTCGGTGCGATAGTAAGTCCAGGCCAGCAGAGCCAGCAGGGCAAAGGGCAGCGAGAGGGTGTCGGAATAGAAAGTGGGCGCATAGAGCACAAAGGGGGCGAAGCCCGCACAGAGCACAAAGGCCAGGGCCACCGCGCCGTTGGAGCGGAACAGCCGCCGGGCCAGCAGGCAGACCAGTGCCACCGAGGCGAGAATGGCCAGAGCATTTAGGGCAATGCCGGGAGCCACCCCGGCAAGGTCAGCGCCGGGAACAAAACCAAAAATACCCGCAAGCTTATACCAGCCGCCCAGCACCAGCGCCAGGCCGAGGTTGTTGTTGCAGATCACATAATAGGCGTTCCAAACACCGAAACGGCCGTTTTCTAAAAGCTCGGGCAGGGTTTGCAGAACGGCGGCCAGGTCCATGATGGGGATTTCGGCCAGAAGCCAGGCAAGCCAACAGAACAGGGCGGCATAGAGTGCAAACGCCAAGCCGAAGCCCAGCCGGAAGGCTTTGGGGCTTAGGCGATCCAGGCGGGGCGCGGCAAATTTTGCGAGGAGAAAAAACAAGGCGGCCAGCCCCAGCCCTGCCGCCAGAGCGGCAGCCCCGTTGTTCTGCCAGCGCAGCACACTGTTCAAAAACAGCCAGCCCCACAGGAGGGAAAAACCGACGTGGAATGCCCGATGCAGCGCTTTTGCCAAGAGCGACGCCTCCTTTCAGAGTGATTTGGGCATAGGTCAGGGCGCGGCGAACGCGCGCTCGAAGAGAGAAACAGCATGTTCCGGCGTGTTTTCCGGATAAAGCCGCGCCGCCTCGGCGAAAGGCAGACGCAGGCGCCCTTTTTCGCGCAGAAAGGCACACACCCGGGCCAGAACCTGGGGAGTGACGCCTTCCGATTCCTGTACAATACAGGCCAGGGGCCATTTTTCCAGATAAGCAAGACAGGGATCGGATTGGAGCTTTGCCAGGTGCAGGATGGGCTTGCCGGAGGCGAGGTAATCAAACAGCTTGCTGGGGACCTGGTTGTCGACCCCATTGCCCAGGCTGAGCAGCACGTCGGCCCCGGCAAGGGCGGCGGCCGCCTGCGAGGGGGGGACCGGGCCGGCGACGGTGAGCCGATCGCCCAGGATATCGTAATAGGGAGGAAGAAGGCAGGCGGGGTAGTTTTGCCAGCCGCCGCCCAGAAAGGAGAGCTGGACATCCGTAAGATCCAGCGCGGCAAAGAGCTCCAGCGCGAAGTGGGGGGTACGAAGCTGCGGGTAAAGGCTGCCGGCAAAGACGCAGCGGAGCGGCGCACCGGGCACGGGCTTGCTTTGGGCCGTGGGAGGGACAAGACCGGGAAAGTCTACCACCTGCATTTTGGCAGCGAGTGCGGCCAGCGGCGCGCCGGGAGCGAAATCGCCGGCAGCGGTGGGCGCGGTAAAAATATGGTCCATGGATCGGCCCAGCTCGAGCTCTTTTTCCCAGGCGCCAGGGGCGGCATAGCTGCGGTTGGCGGCGTAGGGGTCCATCTGCCAGCTGGCCTTGCGCCCGCCGAAAGCGGCGCCCGCCAGAGCGAAGCTGCCCGCGTAGGGGGCGGCCACCGCCACAGCGGCATCGTAATGATAAAGGCGGTCCAGCCGTTCAATCTCCCGGCGGGCCGCCGTGACCCGGCGGGGGCGCTTGAGGGCGAGCTGCCGCACGGCGGCCAGGGCCGCAGAGGGACGGCGGCACAGGCGCGCCAGGCGCAGGGGCACAGGCGTGCTGCCGCTCTGGCCGAATTCCAGCGCGCGGTTCATTTCGCGCTCGTCGGCAAAGGCGAGGGGGAACTGCCGGCACCCCGGCGCCGAGGGGGGCGGGGTCTCACCGTCCCAAAGTTCCAGGAGATCCACCGCGTGCCCCCTCTGCGCCAGGCAGGCAGCTACCCGCCGCGCCAAGACGGGGTTGGGGGCGAGGGGATATTCCACGCTGTCCAGAATCAACAAAAGCTTCATTGTGTTCCTCTAAAGGGCGCGGTCAGCGCCGGTCGGTGAGCAGAGCGCGGCACAAAAGGGCATAAGCGGGGGCGCAGCCGCAAGCCACCAGCGCGGTGAGCTTGAGCGGCAGGGAGAGCCCGGGCGCGCCCAGCGCGGAGCGAAGGCCGGAGCGCAGCTCTTTTTGCAGGTCTTTGTGCAGGGCGGCGAAGGGATGCCGGTCGGGTTGGCGAAGGATCATGCTGTCGAGATAGAGCAGCTTTTCGTAGTAAAAGGCCTCTGAGGAGCGTTCCAGCGCGGTGCCCAGCGCATCCTGCCGGATAAAGGAGGCCACCCACTGCTGCTCGGTGAGAAAAGCGGCCTCCAAGGGCCGATGGGTGATGCTGGCGGGATGCTGGCGATAAAAATAGCCGCCCAGCCCGCTGAGGGCAAGGCCTGCCGCATTTTTCAGCAGCAGCCAGTTGAGATAGAGATCCTCGTTGTATCTGACCGGGCAGGAGAAGGGTACGCCGGCGAAAAGCGAGCGGTGGTAGAGCTTGTTGCACAGGCTGTATTCCACCTGCTTGTTGTGCAAAAGCGCGTTGAGGTGGGCGGGAGCCGGAAGAGTTTGAAGGGGGCCGGCTTCGATGGCGGGCACGGGCGGCTGCCCGGAAAAGGGCAGAACCCGGCAGGCCGCGGCAGGCAGGGAGGCGGAGAGGCAGGCTTCCACAAGGGTCTGGACAAAATGCGGGTGAAGGAGGTCGTCGCCATCCACAAAAAACACATAGTCGCCCTTTGCGGCGGCGAGCCCCTTCGCCCGCCCGCCCGTGCTGCCCAGATTTGTGCCGTGCAGCACCGAAAAACGCGGGTCTTTTGCGGCAAAGGCGCCGCACACCGCGCCGGAGCCGTCGGTGCTGCCGTTGTTGACCACCACTGCTTCCAAGGCAGGCCAGGTCTGGGCGGCCACGCTTTGGAGGCAGGGGAAAAGATAGGGACCGGCGTTGTATGCCAGGACTACCGCCGTGACGAGGGGCTGTTCCATAGAGGCCTCCTTTTTTGAGAAGAAGCAGCGCCGGGCCCGCGTTAAGGCAGGCGGGGCTGCCAATGCTCCAGATAAAAGCGCTGCAGCCAGGCGGCGGTGGCCCGGATGTCGTACCCGGCGGCGGCAATGGCTTCCAGCGGGCTGGTGCGGCTGTGCCGGCTTTGCCCGGCGGCGGTGAGAGCAGCCTCAGCCCAGACTTTGGGAGGGTCGCTGAGGCCGCGCAGCTGCACCAGCGGCGTGATGCATACCTCGCGTGTGATCGCGGCGCTGGCCAGCACCGGCAGGCCGGCGGCCTGGGCCTCCACCAGGGTTACGGGCAGGCCCTCGTGCAGGGAAGGAAACAGAAAGCAGTCCATAGCCTGCAAAAGCTGGGGAATATCCTGCCGCGCGCCGAGAAAACGCACATTGCTTTGGAGGCCGAGGGCTCCAGCTTTGCGGCGCATTTCGCCCTGCAAAGGGCCGGTGCCGGCCAGCAAAAGGACCGAGGCAGGCTGCCGGGCGGCGATGGCGGCGAAAATATCCAGCAGCTGTTCGTGGTTTTTTTGAGGGGTGAACCGGCCCACGTGGCCGAAGACGGGCGCCTGGGGCGCGAGGCCCAGCTCTGCCCGGACAGCCCCCCGCGCGGCGGGATTTGGTGCGAAACGCGCGGGATCGACGCCGTTGGGCAGGATATGGGCATCGGGGGCTTTGGGCCCGAACATCCAGCCCGCCGCCGCCCGGCTGCAGGCAAAGAGGTGGGTGGCGTTGGGAAGCACCATGCGGCCATAGTAGTTTTTTACCAGTTGAAAAGCGGGGCCCCCCTCGTTTTGGGTGTTATGGCTGTGGGCGATGCGCACCGGAATGCCGGCGCGGCGGGCCTGCCGCATGACCAGACCGCTGAATTTGTCCATATGGCTGTGGACGATGCGGTACTCCGGATGGGCGGCGAGAATCTTATTGAGCGCATGGGTATAGGCGAAGGGACCCTTTTGTGTGATGAAGGGAATCCGATGGATGACGCCGCCGCGGGCGAGGATCTCGGCCTCGTATACGCCGGGAAAGGAGCTGAGAAAATCGAATTGGACCAGCGTGGTGTCCGTATGACGGTACAGGTTCATGAGAAGGCTTTCGTAGCCGCCATGATCCAGCCCGGCCACGCACTGTAAAACGCGGATGGGCGCCATAAGCTGCCCCCTTTCAGCACAGGATGCGAAGATAATAATATGGAAAACAGCCGCAGAAAAGCGAGCGGCACAGGCCCCCGGAGGAAGACCTGCGGCCGCCGGCGCGGTGAGCGCCGGATGCTTTTCAAAGAAGCCTTTTGCTGCGAAAGAACAATGTATAGTATACCAAACACGAGAGGGCTTTGCAATGAACGCGCGCGGGAGAAGTGCAGGCGGAGAAAACAGGTGGTTGGCCGTGCGCGGCCTGCCTGGCAAAGGGCGGGAAAGCCGGCCAGGACTTTTTGGGCAGGACGGCAAAAAACGGCCCCGCTGTTTCAGCGGGGCCGCGCGAACGGTACTTTAAAGATCCACGTAATTGCGCACCAGCGCCTGAAGGAGATCATCCCGATCAACCTTGCGGATCAGGGAGCGGGCATTTTTATAGGTGGTGATGTAGGTGGGGTCTTCGGACAGGATGTAGCCCACCAGTTGGTTGATGGGGTTATAGCCCTTTTCCTTCAAGGCGTCGTACACTTCCTGCACGATCGAGCGGATCTCCTGATCCCGTTCGTCATAGATGGAAAATACCGCGGTAGGATCAGACATATGGCAAACCCCCTTGCAAAAATAAGATTACAAATAGTATACCTGAAACTGGCTGTAAATGCAATACCGCAGCTGGTGAAAAGAATGTTACAAACGCCGTTTTTCTGCGGGAGAACGGAAGACGCGGCGGTTTACAACCCGGGTGCCGTGTGCTATACTTACACTGAATTTTTATGCGCTGAGGGGAAGGGGAAGAACAGAGATGGACACGCTGCGTGACGCGATGAAAAAATATGGATTCTGGCTTCTCTGGCTGGCCCTGGCCGCGGCGCTGCTGGTGCGGGTGCGCTACTGCACCGCCGGGGAAGAGGAGTCGTATTTTTTGGCTGAGGCCAACGCATACCTGAAAGGGCTGGCGCCCATTCAGGAGATGTGGGGCGGGACCTATTTCAGCGCGCTGATCTTTATGCCGCTGGCAGCTGCTTTCCATGCGGTGACCGGCGGGTATACGGGTGTGTTTTTGTTCTTGCGCTGCTGCTATATCCTGTTTACCGCGGGGGTGAGCGCGGTGAGCTATCTGCTGCTGCGGCGTTTTGCCGCGCCGGCTTGGGCGGGGCTGATCGCGCTGCTGGGCTTTGCTTTTACGCCGCTCAACCTGAACACCTTTTCGTATAATTCGATGGCCATGCACTTTGCCATGCTGTTTGTGCTGCTGGCGCTGTGGGGGGCGAAAGAGGGGCGGATCGCGCCCGCCGTGCTGAGCGGCGCTTTTTTTGCGCTGACGGTGCAGGCGTATCCCCCCATGATTGTACTGGCGCCGGTGTGCCTGATGCTGCTGATCTGCTACGCAAAGGGGAAAAGGGCGCAGGCCTTCGGTGCTTTTTGCGGCGGCGGCGCGGCGGTGCTTTTGCTTTTTCTGGTGGTGCTGCGGCTGCGGGCGCCCTTTTCGGTCTATCTTGAAAATTTGGATGCGCTGTTTATCCGGGACAGCGTGCACCAGGGCCACGGCGGCCTTGTTTCCACCCTGGTGGCATGGCTTGCCAGCTGCCGCTACTGGTATGGCAGCGCCCCTATTCTGGCGGTGGGGGCGCTGTGGCTTTTGACGGGCTTTCTGCGCTGGAGGGCCTGCAAGGGCAGAAGGCTGGCCGCCTGGGTGTGGCCAGTGGTGTGGGCGGCTCTTTTGGCAGCGGCTGCCTGGGGGCTGCTGCTGCGGCCACAGGGATACATGTATTACAGCAATATGAAGTGGTTTATCCCCGGCCTTTTGTGGCCCGCAGTGCTGTTTGCAGCCTGGCCGGAAAAAAAGGCGCCGGGATTGACGCTTTGCCTTGTGGGTATGTGCTATGCGGTGGGGATCCTGATTGGTACGGACCTGGGCATTGTGAACGCCAGTTATGGCTTTTACTTCTGCGTGGCGGGCGAATTGCTGTGGCTCGCCCAAACTGCGCCGAAAACAAAACGAATGGCCTTTGCCCGCGGTGCGGCGCTGGCTGTTTTGGTGATACTGCTGCCGGTCCAGCTTTGCTACATGCGCTTTTGCTACGACTCGTTCGGAAACCCCGCCAGAGCGACCGTGCGGCTGGCCGAGGGGCCGATGAAAGGCTTGCATGTGGAGCCCGAGAAGGCGCAGGCGTATGAGGGCGTGCTGCGGGACGTATCTGCGAATGTGCCTGGGGGGGCCAAGCTTTTGGTGCTGGACAACCTGCCTTATGCCTATTTACTGGGAGAATATACCCCCTGCTCCCCCGCGCCCTGGATCAACGATGTGGGAGATGAGCAGCTTCGGCTGTTTTATAAACGCAACCCCAGGCTTATCCCGGAATATGTGCTGGTGGCGCGGCAGGAAACAGGGGTGTTCAACCGTGCCGATACCAGCGCGGAAAGCCTGCCGGAGGGCTATGTGAAAGACCTGCTTTTACAGGCGGGAACGGTGCGCACCGAAACTGCAAGCGGCACGTTTTACCGCATTCTATAAAAATATCTGCGGGGCCGGAGATCGACAGGGACAGAGAGGAAAGAGATGGAAACACGCGTTCAAGATAAGTGGTGGAAGGCGCTGTGTGGGGTGGGGCTGCTCACCTTTTTTGCGCTCAGCTTTTTTTGTGACCCGCACAGCGAACCGGATGACGACTGGACCTACTCCTACTTGATTGCGGGGAGAATGGGCCCTCTGGGGACCAACCATTACATGAACCCCGCCCTGGTGGGGGTCCTGAAAGCCATTTCCAGGGTGCTGCCTTGGGTAAATGTGTATGAAGTGTTTCGGGTCACACTGGTGATGGCCGCCTTTGCCGCCCTTTGCCTTTGCCTGTTCCGCATACTGCAGCCGCCCTGTGCGTTTGCGATGAGCGCACTGCTCGTGTTTGTTTATTGGAAGGACACGATGCTGACCTATAATTTTACCTTTACTGCGGGCCTGTGTGCGGCGGCGGGAGCGCTGCTGCTCTGCTGCTATGCGACTGAAAAAATGCATGCGGCGGCGGGCGTTTGCGGCGCACTGCTGTGGCTGGTGGGATTTGCCTGGCGGTGGGAAACAGCGATCCTGCTGCTGCCCTACGCCTGCCTTTTGATGGCGGCGCACTGGATGCAGCACAGACGAAGCGCGGCGCTCACTGCGCGCAAGCGCTTTTGGAAGCGACTGCTGGCCTGTGCGGCGGCTGTGACGGTATGCATAGCGGCAGCTGCCGCCTATGGGGAATGGTTTTGGGCACAGCCTGGTTGGAACGAATATCTGCGGTTTGACGACGCCCGCAGCGCAGCGGTGGACTATACGCTGGCACCGTGGGAGGAAGTAAAAAAAGAACTGGAGCCTTTGGGGGTGACAAAGAACGATTACTGGTGTGCCCAGAACTGGATAATCGCGGATACGGAAGTCTTTGACTTGCAGACCATGGAAGCAATAGGGGCGCAAAAAGTAACTATGGACCGTGCGGAAGACTTTGGAGGGCAGGCGCTGCAATATATACTGCGTTCCCCCCTGAAGATACGCGGGTGTGCAGCGTTTGTGCTGGCGGCGCTTTTGGTGGCCTTTACAGGCGGGCTTTGGCAATGGCTCACGATTTTGTGTGCTGCCGGCGGCAGCTATGCCATTTCGCTGTATTTTCTTTGGCAGGGGAGACTGATCGACCGGGTGGAAGCAGTGATCTGGCTGGGGGCGATCTGTGTGGCAGCGACCCAGATCCGGCCTTTGCGCCGCCGGGGCAAGAGGATGGCCGCGGCGGCCTGCGGCGCCGGGGGTGCACTGCTGCTGGCGGTGACGGGCTGGCGGATGCTGCCTTTGACAGGCCCGAACGGTTTGCTTTTGGCGGAATACAAGCTCACCGACCCTGCCGCCCTGGCCACGATGGAGGACGACAGCTACTATCTCTGGGATGTATTGGCAGGGGGAACGGCTTGGAAAAATGCCTATGGCAATGTGCACTTGCCCGCAAAAGAGTTTTTGGAGCACAACGGATGGCTGGGGGGCTGGACTGAAGGCTCGCCGGCGCTTGCGCAGCTGCGGAAGAAGCTGGGGATGGAAAATCCCATACGGGCGTTGGCGGAAAAAGAAAATGTATATATGGTGAATGACCGCTGCCCGGATAAGGTGCTGCTGTTTATACAGGAGCATTATGAGCCGCAGGCGGCCCTGTCGGCTGCCCGGCAGTTGGAAGAAAATGTGTGGGCGCTGAAATTCACTTCACCGCTAAAAGCGCAGGAAGTTATGACCGTGGAATGGGAGTTGGGAAGTTTGACCGCAGCGGAGGGTGCCTTGGAGCCCAATTGGTATACGCTTGCGGGAAGCGCCGAGGGACTGGAACAGGCACAGGCGATTTGGCTGCGGGTGCAGAGCCCCGGAGGCGGAAGCCGCTGTTACCGCCTGGCCGAGCAGGGCGGCGGCAAGTTTTTAGCCGGCATGTACTTTGACTGGACGAACCCTGAAGAGGATTTTCAGTATACTTTATTGTGGCAGAAGGACGGCAGGATCTACGAGAGCGCGGATAAAAAACGAGGGATATGATATATTATGATTAATTTTAATGTTCCCCCTTATGTGGGAAGCGAATTGGGTTATGTGAAACAAGCAGTGGAGAACCACAAAATCTGCGGTGACGGGCCTTTTACGAAAAGATGCAATGCCTGGCTTGAAGAACGGTTTGATGCACAGAAGGTGCTGCTGACCACCAGCGGGACCACAGCGTTGGAAATGGCGGCGCTGCTGTGCGGGATTGAGCCGGGCGATGAGGTGATCCTGCCCAGCTTTACGTTTTCTTCCACCGCCACGGCTTTTGTGCTGGCTGGCGCAAAGTTGGTGTTCGTGGACGTGCGGCCGGACACCATGAACATTGATGAGACCAAGATCGAGGCTGCCATTACCGGCAAGACCAGGGCCATCTGCGTGATGCACTACGCGGGCGTGGCCTGTGAGATGAACACGATTATGGACATTGCTGCCCGCCATGGGCTGAAGGTGGTGGAGGACGCGGCCCAAGGTGTGATGAGCACCTACAAAGGCCGGGCCCTGGGGACCATTGGCGATTTTGGATGCTATTCGTTCCATGAAACCAAGAATTATTCCATGGGCGAGGGCGGCGCGCTGCTGATCCGCGATGCGGCTTACAATGAAAAAGCGGAGATCCTGCGGGAGAAAGGCACCGACCGGGCCAAGTTTTTTCGGGGCCAGGTGGACAAGTATACCTGGGTGGACTATGGCTCCAGCTACCTGCCCAGCGAGCTGAACGCCGCGTACCTGTGGGGACAGCTGGAGGCGGCGGACCGGATCAACAACGACCGGCTGGCGAGCTGGAACGCCTACTATGAGGCGTTCGAGGCCCCGCTGGCCCAGCGGGGCCTGATTGAATTGCCGGCGATCCCCGATGGATGCGTGCACAACGCCCACATGTTCTGGCTGAAATGTCATGATCTTGCACAGCGCACCGAATTTATTCGGTTTTTGAAAGGGGCAGGCATTCAGGCGGTATTCCACTATGTACCGCTCCACTCGGCGCCGGCTGGAGTACGTTTTGGCCGATTTTCTGGCCAGGATCTATATACTACAACCGAGAGTGAACAACTGGTGCGGTTGCCACTCTATTATGGACTGACGCAGCAGGATCGGCAGACGGTAATCGAAATGGTGCTGAAATTTTTCCAGCAGAACAGAGAATCCGTATAAAAGGGATTTCAGATTTTTTAGGCTTGTTGTTTCATCCGGAAAATATGTTTTGCGACATAAAATGGCCGCGGCTTGGGCAAACATTTGCGGCCAAAGGGCAAAGGGATGATTTGATGAAATGGTTTATGGTGTTGGGCGCTGGAGAATTTCAGCTCCCACTGATTCGCGCGGCAAAGGCCAAAGGGATGAGCGTAGCAGTGGTATCTATTGCAGGGGATTATCCTGGGTTTGCTGAGGCAGACGCGCGCGTGATATGTGATGTGCGGGACAAAGAAGCGGTGCTGAAAGCAGCACGGGAATATGAGATCTGTGGAATCGCAACCGATCAGACGGATCTTCCTGTGCCCACGGTTGCTTATGTGGCAAGCCAGTTAGGGCTGCCGGGGATGAAAGAAGAAGTGGCGCTGAACTTTACAGACAAAGCGCGCATGCGCCAGTTATGCAGCCGGGCGGGACTTCCCACGATTCCGGCCTGTCAAGCAGGCAGTGTGGAAGAAGCAAAAACTTTTTTTCGCCGGATCGGTGCATCGGCTATTTTGAAGCCGGTAGATAACCAAGGCAGCCGAGGAGTTTATCGTGTGGACAGCGAGAAAGAACTGGAGGACAAGTTTTGGCGGGCTGCAGCTTACTCGGGGAAAAAAGAAGTAATCCTGGAGAAATACATTCAAGGGCAGGAACTGGAAGTGGATTCGCTGGTGGCAGGTGGGAAAGTGGCTGTGCTTGCGACAGGAGAAATCTACCAGTTTTCATTACCGGACACCTTTTCCTCTTATCTCCGGCTTTATCCCGCCAGGTTTCCCGATGAGACAGCAGTGCAGTTGGAGCGGATAAACCGCGAAACTATCCATGCATTGGGAATGAAACAGGGAATTACTCATGGGGAATATATCAAAGGAGAAGACGGCGAGATTTATTTGATTGAGATCGCGGCCCGTGGCGGCGGCAATTTTATATCATCGCATATCATACCTTACTGTTCGGGACTGCATACAGAGGCGTTTATTGTAGATATGGCCACACACTATGAACTGGAAATGCCGATGCTGAATTGGACAGAGGGAGCGGTGTGCTGCCGATCGTTTTATCTGCCGGAAGGCTGGGTGGAAACAGTGGAGGGAGTAGAAAAGCTGGATGAAGACCCGGATGTGCTGGTACATTCACTGCATAAAATCCATCTTGGAAAAAACGGTGTAAAAAATCTGGATAAAACCAGCCGGTTTACGATCGTGTTGAAAGCGGAGAGCACCTGCGCTCTGAAAGAAAAAATTGCATGGGCACAAAAAACCGTGAACATTCAAGTTCGGTGTGGAAACCGTTTAACAGGGCCGATTTGGCAGTAAGGAGAAACGATGGAGATTCAGAAGATCAGTTTTGTGATCCCCTGTTATGGAAGTGAACACACCATTGACACCGTGGTGGAAGAAATTAAGGTCACGATGGAACAGAGGCAGGACCTGGATTTTGAGATTCTTGCGGTGAACGATCAATCTCCCGACGGGGTGCAGGCGGTACTTGAAAAACTAGCTGCGGGGGACCGGCGGATAAAAGTGATTGCCTTGGCCAAAAATTCCGGAAAAGCCAATGCGCAGATGGCGGGGTTTCGGCATTTAAAAGGAGATGTGGTGGTT